>JBLGCB010000017.1:0-40472 GCA_047617105.1 Phenylobacterium sp.
CCGAAGGTGAGATGTCAGCCATGTGTGATGCACCCGTGAAACTGCCTTGCTCATGAACCTGACAAAAGGTGCGGGTTGCGGTTAACCAATCCATATTGTTTCCTATGAGGAATAAGTGTTTCGCCCATTATGCCATTTTTGTTCTTGTGAATTCATAATAGAATGCCTGCTCAGTTGCTTTTGACTGCTTAGTGGACTTTTAGTAAACACGGGAGAACCATAGTGCGAACACTTTTGGCGATATTATTACTTTCTGCGGCCCAGTTCGGCGGCCAGTTATTTTTACCTGCTTTACCGGATATTGCCTATCATTTTTCGTTGAGTGATGCGGCTACTCGTCAAATCATCATGCTGTATTTTATTGGCTTTGGTTTATCACAATTATTTTATGGTCCATGGCTAGATGCCATTGGTCATCGCAAAGTGTTTCTCACCGGACAAGGGTTATATATTGTTGGCAGTTTGCTGTGTTATCTGGCTAATTCACCGACGTTGTTGGCTACAGGCAGAATATTGCAAGGGTTGGGCGCGGGGGCACCATTGATTATTAGCCGGGTTGTTTTAGGTGAAAGCATGAGCGGCGAAAAGCTCAGAAAGGCGTTTGGTTATTTAGCGATTGCGGCCAGTTTTACCGCAGTATTGGCCCCGCTTTTTGGTGGTTGGTTAACTACCCAATTTGGTTTCAAAGGCGCGTTCTTGATGCTGACGCTGTATCTGATCATGGTTGGGGTGATTGCAATGCTGTTATTGCCTCATCATCGTGGTGAAGTAAAAGCGATGTCTTTGTCGCAAACTTTGCGGGATTATGGCGGGTTATTGGCCAATAAATCGTTTTTAACCATCGCGATGTTCAAATGGATACCGACGTTAATGTTTTTGAGTTCAATTACTTATTTACCTTTTGCGCTGCAAAGCCAGTTTTCGTTAACGGCTGAGCAATATGGCTTTTATATGATGATGCCAGCAGCGGGTTTGATTCTAGGCAGTTCGCTGGCGACCATGGTGCAGCGGTATTGTTCTGCAACCATGGTGCTGGCGATATTTTGGCCTCTGCTGGTGCTGTCGGGGTTGATCCTACATTATTATAGCGCTTCGTTGAGCGGCATTTTATTTGCAGTGAGTTTATTTATGGTGGCATCTGGCGCGTATTACCCCAATTGTCTTGGCATGATGATGGCGGCATTTAAACGTCAGGCGGGTACTGCTGGTGCGTTGCTTGGGGCTGTTGATATGCTGGGCTTTTCATTGCTGGCAGGGTTAGTGAATCGTTATTTGGTCACCGATATTGAATCTCTGGGCACGGTGTATTTATGCTGTGCTGTATTGTTGGCAGTTAATTGGTTGGTGTATACATGGGGTTCTGAGCAAGAAGTGGGCGTTGATCAGAGTTGGAGTGAACCCATTAAAGCGGATGTTTAATGGTTTAGAAATGTTGCTTCGAGTGTAGCACCTTGAGTGTGGCACTTGAGGTGTAGCACTTTAAGTGCTATTCTAAACAAATCGTACGTTTTTGGCACTATTCGTGTCGGGCTGTGTTTACAGCGAGACGCTGCTCCTATTGTTATGAGGTTACGGCTATGAAAAGTGAATTGTTTCCAAGGCGTATTGTTACTGGTGATGCTTTTTGCAATCGGGTTAATGAGCGCAAAATATTGGCCAAATTATTAAGCCAAGGCACGCATGTTTGGATGCAGGCACATCGTCGTCATGGTAAAACGTCTTTGTTGTTGCAAACCATTGAAGATATGAAAAATGACAGCCAGCGCATTGTGGCTCAACGCTGTCATTTATTGTTTACCAGTGGTAGTGAGAGCATTATCAAACAAGTTTTGTTGTCAGTGTCTATGCTTACCGCTGGTATCATCGAATCAGCGAATAAGCATAATGATGCTGCCAAATCGCAAACCTTTCTTGCCAAGGTGATGGCTAGTTTTTCTCGACTCAACCCCAAAGTAGGCATCGACAAAGGTAAGTTTTCACTGTCTTTTGACAGCAATAATGATGTTGAGGCATTGCAAAAAGGACTCGAAAAACTCGATGAATTGGCCAGCGAATATAAGATTCGGGCGGTATTGATCATTGATGAATTTCAGGAGTTGGGGAAATCGGCCGATGGCATCTTGTTGGAATCTGTGATCAGAGATCGTCTGGAGATGGCAAAATCACTGACTTTTGTGTTCTGTGGCTCAGAGCGGGCTTTAATGTCTCAGGCCATGGCTGATACCAAACGACCCTTGTACAATCATACTTATCCCTTTGACTTACAGCGAATATCTGCTGACTCTTATCACCAGCATTTAAATAAAATGGCGAATCTGGAATGGGGCTGTGAGTTGGCCGATGAGGTATTTAAACCAATTATGGCACTGAGCGAGCGCCACCCCTATTATATTAATGCCTTGTGTAGTGAATTGTGGCTAAAACCCGATGTGCCAACTAGTGATGATGTTTTAGATGCTTGGGATAAAACTGTTGCGATTGTTGCTAGAGAAGAACAAAGCCTGTTTCAATCTCTTACCGCTAACGAAAAAAAGACCCTAGTCGCGATTGCTAGAGGTCACCGCAACAAAATGAATTCGGCTAAAGTGTTGACGAGTATAGGATTGGGTTCTTCAACGGTGACTAAAACCCTAAAGCAGCTTGGCACTAAAGACATTATTGGCCACAACGATGAGGGTTATTATGTGATTAATCCCTGCATTAAAGCCATTGTGAAAAAATATTCGTAGCAGGGGTTATACTGACCTTGATGATCCCGCAACCACTTGATCACGACCGTTTTCTTTGGCTTGGTATAATGCCTGATCGGCTGACGCCAGCAATGCTGCTGAATCTTTATGTTCAACAGTCCATTGAGCCACGCCAAAGGTGGCGGTGATTGAAAAGTCATGGCCTTGTTCGTTAGCAAAAGGTTCGGTAGTAAAAGGTTTGTTGGCCAAGTTATGACGAATGCGTTCGAGCAATTTAACCGCATCTTGTGCTTTGGTGTTGGGGAAAAAGAGAATAAATTCATCACCACCAAATCGTCCTGCAATATCATCGGCGCGTAATTGTTTGGTCAATTAATGGTAGCAATTGGGTCACCAAAGGCAGATCACGATTGGCGACATCTTCAAATTCTTGTTTTACCTGCTGCATCTGCCAAAAGGCAAACGCGCCGTTGATTAAAATCAGCACCGCGATGGCGGATGCCAATAAAAAAATGGTGTGGTGTTTTGTTTGTGGCGTGTCTTGACTCATTACTACGATTGTTTTTGATGGTTGGATGATTTGGAGTATAGAACACAGAGTAATATTCATCTGGTTCTTGTTATCGGTTTTACATTGAAACCTGAAACCTGAAGCTTGTTATGGAATGCCGTAGGGTGGTCACGTTGTGTGTGCCCACGCGTGACCCATCCGTTACCGTATCACTTTAAACCCAAAAGGTCTCATCGCAACAAGGACAAGTGGTCACTTTTGATGCGCCAACACCTGCCAGTAAACCGCCAATCAGTGCGCCGGGCAAAGCACCAGGAATGCCTACTCTTGAACCAAATAGTGCTCCCGTCACCGCACCAGCCAGCATAGCACTGCCAGTGACCTGATTGTTACTAGGTTCGAACTGGTAACCACAATTTTCACAAATGACTTTGGCCATTTTCTTGCCCTCAAAACGATTGAATGTTTTTTAAGCATAGTCTATGATGCGGTCAAAAAAAAGCCTGCATTAGCAGGCTTCTTTGAAAGAGTTTGATTAAAACCCGATTACTCAGCAGTCTGCCAGTTAACCGTCAAACCAGAAACCACTTTAGAACCTCTAACATCAATATGCCAAGTGCCCGCAGCTGGGTTGGTGATGGTACAAGTCTCGCTACTGCTGGTGCCATTCGAACGACAATCATAATTCTTGGTGGTTGATTGTGAACCATGACGCACGTACAAATCTGCATTACCTGAACCACCAGAAGTGGTCACGGTGAATGAGCTGTATCCCGCTTCCAGAGTTTGAGTGTAACGGCTCCAGCCTCTACGAGCGACGCTAACGTTGCTCTGGGTTTCGTTAATCACTGGCAAATCGCCACCAGTACCACCGCCGTCAGTGGTGAAAGTTCCCTCTAGGCTAACACCAGAGAAGTTGCTGTAAGGTTTTAAACGAACATGATAAGTGCCGTCAGCTGAAGTGCCTGTACAGTTTTCGTTGTTACCACTGGCGTATGGACGACAATCATAACTGGCGTCTGTTGGTGCTGAACCAAATTTCACATACATATCGGCGTCACCTGTACCACCAGACATCGCGATATTGATGTTGGTTGCACCTGCTGGTACGGCCATAGTGAAGTCTAGGTCAGTGCCTACTGGCGAAGTTAATCCGGTGTGGGCTACGCCATTTTCTAAAATTCCCGCTGCTGGTGGCGGCGGTGGTGGTGTGGTATCTGCTGATAATTCAACCACATAAGCCAGCGCCATTTGAGCAAATTTCAATGCTTTGGCACCGGTTGAATCCATATTAGCCAAAGTATCCTGGCTGGTGTGGATGTTCGGGTTATATGAAGCCATTTTCGATTCAAAAGGCATTGATGCTGGGTAACCGGCACTGGTCCATGAAGCGTGATCTGAACAACCATAACCACAGACATCATAGCTATAGCTGATGGCAGGTAAATAGGTGTCGAGAATCGATGCTATATAGCTGTTTTGAGTTGAGTTGGTGAAATCGGTCATCATCACGATATCATCTGATGAACCCTGATAGTTGGTCATATCCAACTGCATTACACCAACAACACTGTCACCGTTGGCGGCTGCTGTATCGGCGATATCAGCTGAACCACGTAATCCCACTTCTTCAGCGGCATACGCGTAAAATTTAACGCTGCGTTTTGGTTGCACGCCTTCGCTAACAAATACTCTTAATACTTCAGTTAAGGTGGCGATACCTGAGGCATCATCATCAGCACCTGGTGAAACAGAGTTTTCAGTGGTAGAACCGATGGTTGAATCTAAGTGACCACCTATTACCACGTAATCATCTGGCATTTCGCTACCCGTTAAGGTCACCAATACAGATTTTTGGCCGTAACCGCTATGGGCGACTTGGCTGACGCTGGCATAGGATAATCCGCTAACAATACCTTCCCAACGCGCTTTTAAACCGTCAGAGGCTGCACTACCACCTGTTGTGGTGTAATAGCGGTTATTAAAGTTGGTTGATAGGTAGTTAATGGTATCAACGATGTTTTCTTTGTTTAGATTAGGCAATAAACGGTTAACGGTAGCAGCTTCAGTAAAGACGCTGGCAACAAAGTTGGTGTTAGACACGGCAGATTGTTGTTGTGCGGCTAACGCGGCTTGCAACGATTTATGAACGATATAACCACCACAACGGTTATGGTTTTCGTGCATTAAACGGCTTAGCTTGCTCAATTGTCCTTCGTGGATTTGAGCGACGCTGATTTTTGAGCTGCTTGAGTTAGATAAAGTAGAGTTAAGCATAAACTCTTTACCGCCAACGTGGTTTAGATCGGCTATGGCATCCTGTCCCATAGTGATCCAATACTGTTGTGGCTCTAAATCTAAAAGAGGGAGGTTAGTCGTTTGTGCTTGTACGCCAAAACTTGCGCCTGCGCATAACAGTACGCTGCTGATGATTTTTTTCATTGTTAGGGTAAATCCTGTTTCGTTATTAGATTTCTTCATTTTTTATTGTCTGTTGGTCAATTTATTTGCCAATCAAACAGTATTAGATCAGACCTTCATTCTGATCGCCTTAGAGCAGACCGTAAATATCAGGGTCAGGCCAAAGCAGCCATAGTGTAGATCATTTAATGGTGAAAAGGTTACAAAATCGTAAATTTTTTATATCTTTTTAGTTATTGAAATTACTGGAGGTGATTTTTTTGTTCTAAGCACGGTGACAGTGTCTTGAGGTAGATCCGGGGTTGTTTTCGGCTTAAATGATTTTTCTATTCCTTAAAGCAAGATCAGCTATGGAATACAATAAGACCATTGTTGATACAATTGTCGGGTTATTGTACGACGCATGTTATGGGTAAGTTAAAGACTGGTTACAGACAGGTTAAGTTTTACGGGAACAAAGGCAAATAAGCGCTATTTAGGTAATGTTAATCGGTATTGCATTGTTTCTTTGGTAGAAAAATAACTACGAAATGGGGTCGAATTGCGATATTTTTAATTAGTTCAATTATTTTTTTAATTTTTAAATCGAGTAAAAACAGTGGTTTAAGTTATTTTACCTGATCATGCTGTGAATTAGGAGTAGAAACCGTGAGCGTTTTTGTGTATTGTTTCTATCAATCGCATGACAACGTTGTCATAATAAATGACAGCGTTGCCATTAACCAGATTGTTGGAATTACTCAATATCTATCAAAAAACGCTTTTAGGGGAAGATAATGTCATCGAAAACTTTTAAAAAAGGTATCTTAGCGAGCAGTATTGCTATGGTCCTAGCGGGTACTTCACCGCTAACTTTGGCTGCAGAAGCAGGTGCTAAGGGTGCGGATGGTAAAGACGTGGAAGTCATCGCAGTTCGTGGTATTCGCGGCAGTACACAAGCAAGCATTAACACCAAACGTTTTGCCACATCACAGGTTGATGGCATCTCAGCAGAAGACATCGGTAAATTACCAGATGTGACAATTGCTGAATCTCTACAACGTATCACCGGTGTTCAGATTGAACGTGTTGCTGGTGAAGGTGGCCCGGTTGCTATCCGTGGTTTACCTCAGGTTGGTATTACGCTTAATGGCGAAGCTTTCTTAAGTGCGATGGGTATTGACAGCTCAACTGCTGACTTAGGCGATTTGCCAAGCCAGTTATTCTCAGGTATCGACGTATACAAATCAGCTGAAGCTAGCAGAACCGCTTCCGGTATCTCTGGTTCAATTGACCTGAAAACCCGTCGTCCATTTGATATGGATGAAGGTCTGACTTTCTCTATTGGTGGTGAACTGACTCGTGGTTCTATCAGTAACGAAAAAGATCCAAACATCAATGGTTTAGTGAGCTATAACGATGATAAATGGGGCGTATTGTTTGCTGCGGTAAACTCTGAAGCCAACCTTGCGACCGATTACAATGGTTACTTCGATACTTCACAAAACGGTGGTATCGGTGCGGCTAACAATAACCACACTTGGGGTGCTAACCCACGTGGTGAAGAAACTCGTCACGTTGTTCCTCAAGGTTTTGCGGCCTTTAATAAAGAAGAAGAACGTAAGCGTCAAGCTTTGCAATTCTCTTTCCAAGCTGACTTAGGCGAAGGTTTTGAACTGACTTTTGATGCTTTCTATACTGATCAAGAGCGTTTCAACAACCGTCAAGGTTTGTCACAAAATAACCGTTGGTTTACTTTCAACGATTATGCATACCCAACGGCTGATGGCTATACTGGTGATACTTTCACTGATGCCAATGGCGATGCTTGGGCTGGCGTAAACAAATTCAACATGAAATCATGGCGTATGCAGACCTTTACTCAGGTCAACAACAACTATGAAACTTCTAAAAACTTCAACCTTGGTTTGGACTACGATAATGGCGGTAACTTAACTGGTCAAGTTCGTGTGACTCGTGCTAACGCTCAATCGTCTATGCGTCATGGCTATGGTGAAGGTGATATCTTAAGTATCGACCGCGGTTCTTTAGTGACTGGCCCAGGTCAATTCTCTCAAGCTGCTAACTGTGATAATGGCGAAGCGATTGTCGGTTCAGCTGGCGGTTGTTACGCAGATTTCGCACCAGGCGGCATCGAAGATCAGTTTATCTTAGGTTATGACGCCTCTGGTGAGCATCCTGTATTCTCTGGTTTCGACCAAATGGTTAACGGCGGTAGCGGTTTACGCAGCGTTGCAGATTACATGGGCGACCTTGGTTCATACCACATCGGTGCTTTCTCTTCAGAAGGTAATACTGATAACGATGGTGAGTTAAATACTTTCAGCACTCGTTGGAACTATGCACTTGAAGATAATGACTTCATCACTAGCGTAGACTTCGGTTTCCGTGCTAGCGAACGTATCGTTGACCATGACCAATTCACTTATACCTCTGACTTTGGTGACGGTTGTGATATCGCCCAGTGGAAAGCGGTTGACCAATACTTAAATGGTCCTGGTTGTGAAGAAGGTAACCCTGCTGCTGGTGAATATTTGACTGAAGATGTAGGCGATTTGGTTGCTGGTACTTGGCAGCCATACACCTTGTTACCACCTACAGCTTTAGATCAACACACAACGGTTTCTTATCAAACTAACTTCGGTGACGTTGGTGGCATTCCGGGCATGTGGGCAATTGACCCAAGTAACTTCCGTGACCCACGTCAATTCCACCTTAACACCTTTGGTAATGTTCAGCGTGTCGAAAATGGCGGTCGTACATATGATGTGACTATGGAAGAAGATACTTATTTCTTACAAGCTAACTTCGAAATGGGTGTTTTCACTGGTAACTTTGGTGTAAAAGTTATCGAAACTGATTTGTTTGTTAAACAGAACCTTGTTGGTGGCTCTTTACCTCACTCAGGTTTGACGCCGGATGTTGGTGATGTTGTTACAGAGCGTAGCTATACTGATTACTTGCCTTCATTAAACATTAATGCAGCTGTGACTGACGACGTTGTGTTGCGATTCTCTTATGCGAAAAACATGCAGCCACTTGACCTGAATAACTTGGGTGATGGTAAATCTGTTGGTCGTGTT
This sequence comes from Phenylobacterium sp., assembly GCA_047617105.1. Taxonomy (GTDB): domain Bacteria; phylum Pseudomonadota; class Gammaproteobacteria; order Enterobacterales; family Alteromonadaceae; genus JABSOG01. The sequence goes on from JBLGCB010000017.1 coordinate 8,706, forward strand.
ATCAATGAAGATTGTGATTGTTTACGCGTTGTTAACGGTACTTTGAACGGTAACCCTGAGTTGAACCCATGGCGTTCAAATAACTATTCAGTATCTGCTGAGTATTATGCTGGTGCAGCGACAATGTTCTACGCATCAATTTATAAAATCGAAATCGATAGCTTCACCCAAGGTGACACTATCATGGTTGATGAAGCCGATGCTGATGGTATCAAACGTGGTCCATGGCCTTTCTCTGCTCAAGTTCAGGGTAACGGTGGCGACATCACTGGTTACGAAATGGGCGCTAAATTGGCCTTCAATGATTACATCAACACGCCAATCTTAGAAAACTTCGGTTTTGACGCGAACTATACTTATAACGATAGTTCACAAGAAGGTAAAGATGTTAACGGTAACGATTTGCCATTCGTTGGTATGTCAGAAGATACTTACAACTTCGTATTGTGGTATGAGCAAGAAGAATTCTCAGCGCGTTTAGCTTGGAACTCAAGAAGCCCACGTTTGATTACAACAGGTGCTGCTGGCGCAGTTGCTGGTCAGTCTTTGTATCAAGACGACTACTCGCAGCTTGATATCAGCGTTAACTATCAAATCAACGAAGACATGAGCGTTTATCTTTCTGGTTCAAACATCACAGAAGAATACCAGCAGACTTATCTGGAATTCTCTGAACAGAAAGCTTTCCAAAACGTATATGAAGCACGTTGGACTATTGGTACACGTTTAAACTTCTAATTTGCTGAAGATTATCCGATGACCAGTCAGGCTTAACGTTTAGCCTGACAACCAAAAACCGCCGCTTCTTAGGGCGGTTTTTTTGTTTTTGAAGGCGGCCAAGATATTGACAGCGCTGGTAATGTCTGCCTAAATAGAAACTCAAGATGATGTAAAATAATGATGAAAACTTAAGGTGGTTTTATGGCTGTAGTTAAAAAAATTAAATCCATTGTTATTGTTGGCGGCGGCACTGCTGGTTGGATGACCGCAGCAGCACTAGGCAAACATTTTCAAGGTCAATCGGTGGAGATAAAGCTGGTTGAGTCATCTCAATTGGGCACCATCGGCGTCGGTGAGGCCACTATCCCCACGTTACGACGTTTTTATAGCAAGCTTGGCCTGAGCGATATTGATGTACTTAAGGCCACTAATGCGACCTGCAAGTTAGGCATCGAATTTAAAGACTGGCATTCTAAAGGTAAGTCTTTTATCCACCCATTTGGTTTATTTGGCCAACACGCCAACGAAGTACCCTTTCATCATTACTGGTTAAAACTGCGCCAACAAGGGGATATGACCGATATCGCCAATTATTCCATGGGCGTGAGTTTGGCCAAAAACAATAAATTCATTCAACCAGCACCCAAACCAGCCTCACCGTTGGCGGTTTTTGACTGGGCGCTGCATTTTGATGCCACTTTGTTTGCCGATTTAATGTGTAAGTCGGCGCTTGGCAACGGCGTGACGACGATAGACAATACCATCAACAAGGTGAATGTTCATCGCAATACGGGTCATATTCAATCTCTGAGTTTTGAAAATGGCGAGAGCTTGGCAGGAGATCTGTTTATTGATTGCTCTGGTTTTAAAGCGTTACTGATTGAAGGCGCGTTAAAAACGGGGTTTGAGGACTGGAGCGAATGGTTGGTTTGTGATAAAGCTATTGCGGTACAAAGTGAATCAACCAGTGAGCCTCTGGTACGGACTATTTCTCAGGCACATGACGCTGGTTGGCAGTGGAAAATTCCGTTACAGCATCGACAAGGCAATGGCCATGTTTTTTGCAGTAAATATATCAGTGAAGATGAAGCAACAGCGACCTTGTTGAACAATATCGAAGGTAAAACCTTGCATGAACCTCGTTCGTTTTCGTTTACTCCTGGGCGGCGTAAATTGGCGTGGCACAAAAACTGTATTGCGGTCGGTTTATCCTCCGGCTTTTTAGAACCGTTAGAAAGCACCAGTATTGCGCTGGTTGAAACAGCGATTGATAAAATCGTGATGTCTTTTGCCAAACCGCAATATGGTCAAAAAGAAGTCGACCGTTTTAATGAAGTGACCCGGTTGGAATATGAGCGAGTCAGAGATTTCATTATCTTGCATTACAAAGCCAATCAACGTCAAGAAGGCGCAATGTGGCAATATTGCCGTGATATGGTGGTGCCTGCTGAGTTGGCAGAGAAAATGCGTCTGTTTAAAACCGAGGGTAAGATTGTCCGTTACCCGTGGGAAATTTTTGGTGCTGATAGCTGGCTGGCAATCTTTAGTGGTATGGATTATTTACCAGAAGTTTATGATCCGAGAGTCGACAATATGCCATTGGCGTATTTATCAGACACCTTGGCGAAAATGCGCAGCAGTATTCAAAGCACGGTGAGTTCGGTGCCGACACATACCGAGTTTTTAACTAAGTTTTGTGATTATAAAGGTCATTTATAATGGCTGTTTATACTCGTGAGGAGCGAAATGAAAACCACTGAAAATCCGATTAAAAAATTTATTGTTGTCGGCGGCGGTACCGCAGGGTGGATTGCTGCGGCGACTTTGGCCAATATTTTTAAAGACCAAAAAGAGACCCAAATTGAATTGGTTGAATCCAACGAAGTGGGTATTATTGGCGTCGGCGAAGCGACCATTCCGCCCTTGTTAGCCACCATTAATAGCCTCGGTATTGATGAAGTTGAGTTTATCAAAGCCACCCAAGCAAGTTTTAAATGGGGCATTAAATTTGAAGACTGGCATCAACTGAACCAATCATATTTTCACCCTTTTGGCGTGTTAGGTGGCACTATTGATGGTCATGACTTTTTTCAATGTTGGTTAAAATCCAAAGCACAAGGGGATACCACCCCACTCATGGCCCACTCGCCAGAGTCGGTGCTTTCTGATCACAATAAATTTTTCTTGCCCTTTAAAGCGATGAACACCCCACTGGCCAGCGCCCAATATGCCTTACACCTAGATTCTGTGCTGGTTGGACGTTTCTTGCGAAAGTTTGCAGAGGGTATCGGGGTAAAACGCACCGAAGGTCATGTTCAGTCGGTACAGAAAAGTACCGACGGTAACATTACCGGGGTGACACTTAAAGACGGTTCATCCATCGAGGGCGACTTCTTTATCGATTGCACTGGTTTTAAAGGTTTATTGATTGAAGATACGTTAAACACTGGTTATGACAGCTGGTCGAACTATTTGCCTTGTGATCGCGCTGTGGCGGTGCAAACCGAGAACGTTGGTCCGACAACCCCTTATACCATTGCTAAAGCCCGTGAAGCGGGCTGGACATGGCGTATTCCATTACAACATCGCACTGGCAATGGTTATGTTTATAGCAGCAAACATTGTTCTGATGAGCAGGCGATTGAAACCTTGTTAAATGCTATTGAAGGTGAGCCTTTAACGACGCCAAGAGTGATCCCTTTTGTTACTGGGGTTCGTAAAAAAGCGTGGAATAAGAACTGCTTAGCGTTAGGTTTGGCGCAGGGTTTTTTAGAACCGTTAGAATCCACTGCGATCCACCTGGTGTCAAAAACCTTGGCTTTATTTGTGCGGATGTTTCCAGATAATGATGCCGCTGGCAATGAGATCCTGCGAACTGAATTTAACCGCCGAGTGAGAGAAGACTACCTCGAAATTCGTGATTTTTTGGTGTTACATTATTGCATGACCGAGCGAGAAGATACCTCGTTTTGGCGTTATTGCAAAAATATGGATATACCACAGAGTCTGCAACGCAAGATTGACTTTTTTGGCTCTGCTGGCGGTTTAATGCCCGGGACCGAGGAGTTGTTTCAGCCAACCAGCTGGTATGCAGTATTCACCGGTATGGGCGTGACGCCGAAAAGATATAACCCCACCGTAGATGCGCTGGATTATCAAAAGCTGAAAATGACCATGGATAAAGGCAAGCAGGGAATTGTTAAGGTTGCTCAGCACCAGCCGACGCATGATGCGTTTTTGCGCGAGTATTGCCCGGCACCAAAGCCGTAAATTGCTAAGGTGGGTTTGTATAACTCGCGCTATTTTTTAGGTTTAAGTTGTAACTATTCAGCGTGCTTAGATTTTGCTTTAGAACAAGGCCTAACTTGGCGAAAGAGTCGCACGGAAAATGGGCGCATATGATCATATGTAACTATTTGAGTACGAAAATAACGCCGTTATGATGCGAAAGATGAGTGCGCTTAGGCTTGAGCTGGACAATGCTTTTGAATAAACTCCTTATGACTCATCGCCTGTTCGGCGGCACCTTCCATTGACTGGCGCATCTGCGCTAATTTTTGCTGAATCATCTTCGGATCTAACCCAGCAATACGTTCGTCATAACGCTGTGGGGTGCGTTTAAAACCATTATACATGGTTAGCCAGCTTGCTTGTTCAAACGACTCATGATCAAAGAGCACAATGTGACCACGACTTTCAAACAGACCAATCTTATGCGCCAAGCTATCTGGGATAGGCATTGCCTGACAATGTTGCCAGAATGGAGTATCGTCTCTTGCCGTCAATTTATAGTGCAAGATTAAAAAGTCACGAATATTTTCTAATTCACGGTTATGCAATCGATTAACTTCGTCGATATCATGTTGGTTAAACGACTGATCGGGGAAAAACGTGAGTAGCTTGGCCAGTGCGGTTTGAATTAACGAGATGCTGGTCGATTCCAACGGTTCTAAAAAGCCACTGGCTAGGCCGAGGGCAAAACAGTTTTTATGCCAAATTTGTTTGCGTCTGCCAGGGCAAAACTCAAACTTGCGCGGCTGGTTGATCGGTTTGCCTTCGATGGATTGCAATAGCGTTTTTTCGGCGCTGTCATCATCTTCAAATTGACTGCTGTAGATATAACCGTTGCCCATACGGTGTTGCAGCGGAATGCGCCACTGCCAGCCCGAATCGCTGGCTATGCAGCGGGTATAAGGCGGCATTTTGCCGGTGGATTCTGTTTGTACGGCGACAGCGCGATCACAGGGTAACCACTGGCTCCAATCGTCATAGCCAGTTTTCAGTGCGCCTTCAATCAGCAGCCCTTTAAAACCAGAACAATCAATAAACAAATCGCCTTCAATCACCCGGCCATCTTCTAAGGTCACCGCACGAATAAAGCCGTTGTCGGCATCGAGATTGACAGTGCTGACTTTGGCATCAATTTGATTAACGCCCTGTTTTTGTGAAAAATCACTGAGGAAGTTGGCATATAAACCAGCATCAAAATGATAAGCATACGAGTAGTCGGCCAGCGGTGAAGGAGGCTGAGGGTGAGGTTGAGCAAACTTGCCCTTTTGGGCCAACAGACAGGGGAAGCTATAGTTCTGTAGGTCAAGGCTTTGTAAATCAAGGTTTGCTAAGCCTTGTGGGTCAGCTTGCTCACCCTCGGCTTTAACCCGATTAAGGTAATGGTGAAATTCGATATTATCAATGGTTAGGCCGTAGTCGGCAAAAGGATGAAAAAACGAGCTGTCTTTTTGATGCCAATCTTCGAACTGTATACCGAGTTTAAAGGTCGCTTGGGTGGCTTTAATAAAGTCGATTTCATTAATGCCAAGGTTATGATTAAACTTAACAATATTGGGAATAGTGGCTTCGCCAACGCCGACGGTGCCGACGGTGGTAGATTCAATTAAAGTGATCGAAATCGGCTTATCTTGAACATAACGAGACAAACTGGCTGCTGCCATCCAACCCGCTGTGCCGCCTCCGACAATGATGATTTTACTGATAGGTTTTGACGCTTTTTCAGGCTTGGTATTAGGCTGGGTATTAGGCTTGGTATTAGGCATAGTTCGACACCGTTATTGATAAGATCACCATGATAAAGTATCGGGCTTTAAGATCACAGTGAATAAACTTGGTCTGGTGCTAACCAGCCAGTGTTTTAGATTAAATGAAAATAACTGTTGATTTTTTAATCAACTATCGCTATATTAGCCACCGTCGTTAAGGCAACGATATAAGCCAAACGTGATAACTGATTAACAATGGAGTAGACAAATGACTTTTACAAGTAAAAACGGGAAGAAAGTATCAAAAGAGCTGAACACATTAACGACTGATATGGCACGCTTGGTTAGCGGTGCAGGTAGTATCGGTGGTGTTACTGGTGATTTAGGCGTTGTTGGTGACTTGGGGGTTGTTGGAGATCTAGGTGTTGTAGGCGACTTGGGTGTTGTCGGTGATCTAGGCGTCGTCGGTGACTTAGGTGTTGTCGGTGACTTAGGCGGCCAATAAGGTTGTATTGAACAGCAAATAACCTGACAAAATTTAAAGAAAAAGGCCAGCGTTGATTTGATTCAACGCTGGCCTTTTTGATCATCCGTGGGAACGATATTCCCACAAAGCCAACAAAAAAAGAATAGTACAATAAGTCAACGACTCAACTGAGCAATCAACTGGCTAAAAGCGCCAGGAAAAGTGCCAAAGCCAATCACCAAAAATATAATCAAAAAGTTAAGTAACTGGCCATTAGCACTAATGTTTAAATCAGAGAAGTCATTGGTACCATTATCACCATCAATCCCGCCCGATACCTCCTCAGGCTGCTTAATCATCTGCATAATCACTCTTAAATAATAAAACAAACCAATCACACTACCAATCACCAACGCTGACAGTAACCACCACATTTGATGGCTTACCGCCGTGACCACGAGGTAGAATTTGCCCATAAAGCCGATGGTCAGCGGAATACCCGCCAGTGAGAGCATTAGCAGCGCCAAGGTGATGGCGATAGAGGGTTTATGCCAAAACAGGCCAGTAAGGTCTTGTTGGGTTTTGATTTGTGGTAGTTGAATTAACACCGAGAAAACGCCAATCAGCGTAAATAGGTAGGCGACCAGATAGAATATTGTCGCCTCAGTGGCAAAGCTGCTGCTGATAAATAAGGTTTTAGGGGTGTCGACCAGCAATAAGATAATGAGCAAATAACCAAAGTGGGCAATAGACGAATAGGCCATTAAGCGTAACAAGTTGTTTTGCAATAGGCCGAGAAAGTTACCGACCAGCATCGAGGCGATGGCGACCACGGCGACGATATCTGCCACCACTTCATAGCTATGCCACTGGCCCGTGTTGAAGATGCGCCAGAGGATGATAAAGGCCGATAACTTGGATACTGTCGCCAGCAATGCCGCAGTTGGCAACGGTGCACCTTCAAACAAATCGGCGACCCACAAGTGACAGGGTACTAACGATAATTTGAAAAATAACCCGCCGAGGATAAAGACAATGGCGGTAGAGGTGACCCAGCCGGGCAACACGGCCAGTTGGGTGGCTTGCGCTAAATCGCTGAATCCTAAAGTGCCAAATTGTAAATAGAGGATGGCAATGCCCATTAGGATAAGCGCTGAAGCGATGGCCGAGAGGATTAGGTATTTCACCCCGGCTTCTTGTGCTTTGAGGTCATGACCCGAGTAGGCGACCAGGCCAACCAGTGATAGGCTCATTAATTCGAGTCCAAGGAAGAAACTGGCGAAATGGTTGCTGGCTATCATGATCAAAGCACCCAAGGTGGTGAGCAATAGCAGCAAGTAATATTCTTCTTTGCGTTCGTCAAGGGTTTCTAACCATTGATGCAATTGCACCCACAACATACACACCACGATGAGTAGTATTAATGAAATAAATGGGGTGATCGGGTCGAACAAAAATAGCTCAGTACTGGTGCCGGGTTTGCCGATTTGCATAAACAAGGTCAGCATGGTGAACAGCAATCCAGCGCCGCAAATCAGGTAGGCCAATGCGTGTTTTCGTTTTAGCGCTATCACCAGCAGCAATATTAAGGTGGTGACGGTTAAGACGATGGCGGGTAAGTAATGCAGGCTCATGATACGCTCCTAGCAATTGTTTGTAGCAAGTTATTCTGTACCATGTCGAGTAAAGGTTGCGGATGTAATCCCATCACCACTAACAAAAAAACCATAACCAATAAGGTGGTGGCTTCGCGGGTGTTAGTATCGGCTATGACCGGGGCTTCTTTGACGCTGCGTTGTGCAGACTTTGGCCCAAAGAAGGTTTTGTAGATGATCAACAAGGAATATATTGCCGCCAATATCAAGCCTGAGGCGGCGATCACGGTATACCAAGGATAACGTTCGAAGCTGCCAATCAGCACCAAGAATTCGGCGACAAAGTTGCCAAGGCCGGGCATCCCTAGGGAAGCGACGCCAAAGAACACCCCAATCGCACTTAAGCGTGGCACCTGTTGCCATAAGCCGCCGAGCTTATCTAACTCGCGGGTATGGAAACGATGTTGAATCATGCCCACTAACACAAACAATGCAGAAGTGCTGATGCCATGTGCCAGCATTTGCATCACCGCGCCTTGAATGGCGTAGATGTTAAAGGCGAAGCAGCCCAGCAAGACAAAACCCATATGGCTGACGCTGGAATAGGCAATTAGGCGTTTTAAATCTTGTTGCACAAATGCCATCATAGCACCATAGACTATGCCGACCACGGCAATGGACATCATGATGGGTGCCATCGCGACGGAGGCTTCGGGAAATAATGGTAAGACAAAACGAATTAGGCCGTAACCCCCCGTTTTCAGCAATATGGCGGCTAAGATCACACTGGCGGCGGTAGGCGCTTGGGTATGGGCGTCTGGCAACCAGCTGTGAAAAGGTAGGGCAGGCAATTTAACCAAAAAGGCAACGGTAAAACCGACCGCTGTCCAATACGCCAAATCTCCGCTGATGGGGTTTTTAATCAGCACCATGTAATCAAAACTTAATATGCCGGTTTGTTGATAGTGAATGATCACCAACGCCGCGAGGCTTAATAACATTAACAGTCCGCCAGCTTGGGTGAACATAAAGAATTTGAAGGCCGCATATTGGCGGTTTTCATAACCCCAGATGGCGATTAAAAAGTACATCGGTACCAGCATTACTTCCCAGAACACAAAGAACAAGAATAAGTCCATGGCCAAGAATACGCCCATCACACCTGCCAAGGTCCACAGCAGGTTAAGGTAGAAAAAGCCGGTGCGTTTTTTGATTTCTGTCCAGGCCGATGATAATGCCACTAGACCCATGACTACGGTTAACAACACCAGTAAATAGCTTAATCCGTCCATGGCAAAATGAGCGGTGATGTTTAGGCGGGGGATCCACTGTAAGGGTTCGTCAACCAACCATTTATTGGCCATTTGTTCGACGGTAAAGGCATCGAGAAACGTGATCAGCGGCAGGCAACAAAGTAACAGCGAGACTAGAGCGACTTTACGCGGCAAGTTGGGGTCTATCCGCTCGCTATACCAGGCAATCAGTCCGCCAATTAATGGAATCAACAACAGTGTCAGTAATATCATTTGATCAATACCCAGCTAATGGCTAAAACACAAAATAAGATCAGGCTGGCGTTATAGGTGCGTAAACGGCCGGTCTGAAAACTGGTGGCAAACTCGTGCATGGTTCGGCCAAATACTTCGAGGCCGCGATAGAAAAGGTCGATCACATCATGGCGATTACTGTGGCAAAGCCACTTAAATGGCCTGACAAATACATGATGATAGAGGGTATCAAAGGCCCAGCCGCTTTTGAGAAAGCTGTGGATGTTCTGTAAAAGGTGTGAGTTTAATGGTGCACCAAAACGCTGGGCTTTAAACAGTACCCACGCGACTGTGATGGCAATAATGGGGGTAAATATCGGCAACCAATGCTGCAATGCGGTCAAATCAAGCGATGGTAGCGCTGGCATAATGGCGCTGAGTCCTCGTGGTTCAATCCAAGCAAATATCGACGGAATAATGAGTATGATTAAAGCAAAATGCATGGTTTTGCTCGGCTGATGATTGGGCGCTTGTTTCATTTTCCCTAGGAAAACCACAAAGAATAACCGAGCGCTATAAAACGCGGTGATAAAGGCCCCGGCCACTGCCGCCCACCATAAACCGGTGAAGCCGCCGTCGATCATCCGTTCTAGAATACTTTCTTTGCTGAAAAAGCCAGAAGTGAATGGAAATGAGGCCAACGCTGCGCAACCCACGGCAAAAGACGCCGCGACGATGGGTAATTTCTTCAATAAACCGCCCATTTTGAAAATATTATGTTCATGATGAACACTGTAAATTAGCGCTCCGGCGGATAAAAACAGCAGTGCTTTGAAAAAAGCATGGGTCATCAGGTGAAACACTGCGGCTGATCCGGCACCAACACCGAGGGCCAAAAACATATAACCAATTTGGCTGATAGTGGAGTAGGCGAGAATACGTTTAACGTCTGATTGCACCATTGCAGCACTGGCGGCGAGCAATAAGGTGCAGGTGCCCATCAGTGCCACCACATATAAGGCGTCAGGCGAAAGATGAAACAGTTGATAGTTGCGGGCGATAAGGTAAACCCCGGCGGTGACCATGGTGGCTGCATGGATTAAGGCGCTAACCGGGGTGGGGCCTGCCATGGCATCTGGCAGCCAGTTTTGCAGTGGCAATTGGGCTGATTTACCCGCCGCACCGGCGAGCAATAACAAGCAACATATGGTGGCCATTTCATTACCAGGCTGCCATATTGCTAGAGCTTGGCTTTGCATCAATTGAATATCGAGGGTGCCAAGTTGATAAAACAGTAAGAACAAACCAATCGCCATGCCGGTATCGCCAATGCGGGTGATTAAAAAGGCTTTGTTGGCGGCGGCGTTATTATTGCGGTCTTTATACCAAAAACCAATCAATAGATAACTGCACAAACCGACACCTTCCCAGCCCATATACAGCAGCAACATATTGTCGGCCAGCACCAAAATCAGCATCGAGGCGACAAACAAATTGAGGTAAGCAAAATAGCGGCAGTAATCGGTGTCGTCTTGCATAAATCCGGTGGAATATAAATGAATCAGAAAACCCACCCCGGTAATGATGCTGATCATCACTAAAGACAGCGGGTCGAGGTAAAAGTTAAGGCTAATCGACAGGTCTGAGACCTGCATCCAATTACCAAAACCTGCTTTTATGACAAAGTCGGTTTGGTCCCATAGGCCGATATTGAGGGTGAGGCTGATGGCCGCAGCTAGACCGATGGAGCCGACGCCTAGGCGACTGACCCAAGCTTTACTGGGCCGAACAAAAATTAGCAACAAGGCGCTAATCAGTGGAATAAGCGGCACCAAAGGTAATAGCTGTGATAAAAGCGGGTTTGTTTGCATATCAACCTCGCAACTGAGTCAGTTTATCAACATCAAGAGTATGATGCTGACGGTACATGTGGATCACCAGACCCAGCCCCACCGCCACTTCGGCGGCGGCGAGGGTGAGTACCAGCAGATACATAATTTGGCCATCGGCATTGCCATGAAAACTGGATGCGACAACAAATAACAACACCACGGCGTTTAACATAATTTCTAATGAAATCAGAATAAACAGCAGGTTACGTCTGGCCACCACGCCAAAAATGCCAATGACAAATAAACCTAAACTGAGAAATAACAGCCAATGAATGGGGATCATGAGATTTTCTCCTTGGTTTTTGTTAGTTCGGGTCCGCTAGGCTTATTGGTAGGATTAGCAGGGTTTACAGGCTTGGCTGGCTTAGTTGAAGGCTTAGCAGTTTCACGTCGGCCAATATGAATGGCACTGATTAACGCCGATAACAGCATCAATGCGGATATTACCACCAGTAATTTATAGGGGCCATATAACTGAATGCCGAGTTGTTTGACCGAGATGGCGTTGATGGCAAAACCGCTGTTGGTCAAAGTGCTGTTGGTCAAAGCGCCGGGGAAACCCAAGGTGACAATCAATGGACTGGTGAAGGTACTTAAGACAAAAATCAGCTCTAGGAATAATACACAAGACAATAAAAATGCGCCGACAGAACCACGCAGTTGAAATAATTGCCGTTCTTCATTGAGGCTTTTTTCGCCCTGATGCAGCATCATGGTGACAAAGATAAATAACACCATTATCGCCCCGGCATACACAATGATTTGCAATGCGGCGGCAAACGATGAACCGAGTAAAAAGAAGATTAACGCGATGGCCAACATGGTCACCACCAGATATAACAAGGCGTGCACCACATTATGGGCAGTCACGGTGAGCACGGCGCTGGCCAAGCAAACAAACGCGGCAATGATAAAAATAATTTCGATCATGGCATTAGGCTCCTGATGTCCATTTTGATGGTTTTTTGTTGCGCTGATCTAGCTGATGATAAACAACTTAGAATTTCGATCATGGCATCAAACTCCTAATATCAATTGGAGGTTTTTCATTTATCGCCTCACCTTTGTCCTTGCCATTAATCGCTTTGCCGCAAACATTATAAAAGTTGTAATCGTGGTATTTACCGGGGCCATCAATCAGCAAGTGTTCTTTTTCATAGACCAGGTTCTGGCGATCGTATTCGCCCATTTCGACATCTGGGGTGAGCTGAATGGCATGGGTTGGGCAGGCTTCTTCGCAAAAGCCACACATGATGCAGCGCGAAAAGTTAATTCGAAAAGTATCGGCCATCCAGCGGCCATCTTCATCTTCGGTTTTTTGCACCGAGATGCAATCTACCGGACAAGCCACTGAACACAGGTTGCAGGCCACGCAACGTTCATCGCCATTGGGGTCACGCGTGAGCACGATACGGCCGCGATATCGCGGTGATAAATAAGGCTTTTGCTCGGGGTATTCAACAGTATCCGTTTTAGAAAACGTATGTTTGAGAATCGACCATAAGGTTCTGATTTGACTCATCATAATGAATTAGTCCTCGCTCACGATAGCGCTGGCAGCAGTTGCCAGGCACCAGTGAGCAATAAATTGAATAGCGCCAATGGTAGCAGTACGTACCAGCCAAACGACATTAGCTGGTCGTAACGAGGGCGCGGAATGGCCGCTCGTAATAAGATAAAAAACAACACAAAAAAGAAGGTTTTGAGAATAAACCACATCAGCGGTGGTAACAGCGGCCCTTGCCAGCCACCAAAATATAAGGTGGTGATCAGCGCAGAAATCAGGATAACGCCAAGGTATTCACCGATAAAAAACATGCCGAATTTCATACTGGCGTATTCGGTGTGAAAACCAGCGACAATCTCGGTTTCGGCCTCGGGTAAGTCAAACGGTGCCCGGTGACTTTCGGCAATGCCGGCAATCATAAATAATAAGAATCCTAGCGGTTGGGCTAAGATAAACCAGCGGTCAGCTTGCGCTTCGACAATCACACTAAGGCTGAAACTGTCGGCCATAATCACCACACCCATAATTGACAGCCCCATAAACACTTCGTAGCTGAGCATTTGCGCGGCGGTACGCATCGCACCGAGCAAGGCGTATTTGCTGTTAGATGAGAACCCGGCGAGCATGATGCTGTAAACCGATAATGAACTGATGGCGAGTAAAAACAGTAGGCCGTTATCAAAGTGGGCGATTTGAATGTCTGGGGCAAAAGGAATAATGGCAAAACCGAGCATCATCATGATCATTACAATCATCGGGGCGATAACAAATAGCACTTTGTCGGCGAAAGGCGGTATCCAATCTTCTTTGGTGAAGATTTTAATCATATCGGCGACCACCTGTAACAAACCAAAAGGCCCGACCCGGTTAGGACCTAAGCGGTCTTGCCACAACGCCAATACTCGGCGCTCTAGCCAGGTTGCCCATGCCCCTGCCAATAATAGCAAGACCAAGATCACCAATGGCACGATGAATTCTTTCATGAGGGATCCCCCTTGTTGGTCATCGCGACCTGATGACCAAGTTGTAAAAACTGTGCTGTGGGCACCAATACCACATCGTCGGCCATAGTTTTATCGATTTGGCACGGCAATTCTAGGGTGACGGATGCGCTTGTTAGGCTGACCAAGTCGCCTGCATTGATGCCCGATTGCTGTGCCTGTGCCGGGCTTAACCAGACCTTGGCGGTGGGAATAAGTTGTTGTAACGAAGTCGAATAAGCGGCCAATTCATCATCGGCGTAGATATGGTGTTTTGGACTGACTGAGATGTGGCCCGCAGCTATCAAAGCGAGATCGCTGCTGTTGATGTCTGGTTCACGGTTTGTGAGGCTGGTGACATTCATGTTGGTCAGTTTGTTGAACAGCTTGATGCCATAATCGGCTTCTTCATCTAGGCTTTTATTAATGCCCTGACCAGAATTCCATTTTGGCGTCCATACCCCAGTGACGGGCGTTTTCACCCGAGTTAACAGCTTTTGGCGAAAAGCGGGCACGCCTTCCATCGAAAACTCTAATGGCGACACATTGTCCTGTGCTGGTGGATATTCTTTGACGTCAATATCGGCGTTGATGGCGGTGCGTCCGGTGGAACGCATGGGCTGTCTGGCGACAATAAAACCATCGTAATCGCCAGGACCATGGGCGTGCATATATTGATTTAACGAGGCCAACGGGGCAAACGATTCGGCGCACCATCTCATCGCCTGTTGATGGGTATGCAAACCGGTCAGGGTCTGTAACCACTGAAAACTGGGTAAGCGTTTTCCCACCGCAGGCATGGTGGCAAAAGATTGTTGTAAACGCCCTTCAGCGTTAATCGAACAGCCCTGGGTTTCGGCGAAAGAACATACTGGCAATACCAAGTCGGCCATTTGCACGGTTCGGGTCATCAGCTGATCTAACACGATAATATGCTTAACTTTGTCTAGTACCCGGTCAAGTTGTTCATCGGCAAAGTAACGGTATAGGTCGGTTTCCATCACCACCAAGGTGGCAGGTGGTTTGGTTTCAAGCCGTGCCATCAGTGCGCCCAAACCTTTGCCTTCGGGGGCCATAAGGCCCAACGCCATGCTGTTGATTTGACCGCTGGCACAATAAAAACCGGCTCGTTTATGACGTCGTTTTAATAACACCGAAATGCGCAAACACACTGCCAATAATGCCGGGTTATCGCTGTTGGTGCCGGTGACGATGGCAGGGTTTTGGGCGGTGAGTAAATCGTTGGTGATACTTAGCGCCAGCGGCGAAGGACGGGTTTTATCGCCTTCACTCAACAGGCTTTCGACATCTTGCATTAAATCGAGTTGGTCGGCAGGTGATAAGTTAACATTTTGTTTGGCGACATCCGCCAGACGTGAAGCGTGGCTATTGATGATATACAGTGGCGAACGAGTGTCTTGGGCGATGTTTCTGACCGCTTCATCTTGCCAGTGTTTAATCCCTAATTTGCTCGCTTTTTCGATGCCTGCATTGCGGGTCATTTGCCGAATCGACAATGCCAGCCGTGGCGCGGTGTGGGTTGGGTCTTCACCGATTAATAGCAGTGCATCACACTGTTCAATGTCTTCGAGCGATAATAGCTTAAGATGGTCCTGTTGGTAAATATCACTCAGCAGGTTGAGCTGTTCGATTTGAGCATCGCTGACCCCGGCATAAAAGTTCTTTTGTCCTGCCATTTTGATTAATGCGCTATTGCTTTCAATTGAACTGCGGCTTGAACCCACCACCACACAATCGCCATGACTGAGCCAGTCGGTGACCAAACCTTCGGCGGATTTCATATCGAGCACATCGACTTTTTGCGCTTCGTTGTTTCTGCGCCAGGGTTGTTCGAGGCGATCATTATGATTGACATGTTCATAACCAAAACGCCCTCTGTCACATAAAAAGTGGGCGTTGATTTGAGGGTTATAGCGGTTGGCGACTTTGCGTACCACACCGCCGCGCTCTGAGGTATAAGTGTTGCAACCGACGCTGCAATTGGTGCAAATGGTGGGCGCAGAGGCCAAGTCCCATTTGCGGGTGAATTTTTGACTGAAAGGTTTGTCGGTAAATACCCCGGTGGGGCAGACTTCGGCGAGATTACCACTGAATTCATTGTCTAAAATGCCTGGTTCTGCCCGGCCAAAAAAGACGTTATTGCGCGAGGAAAAGACATTAAAATCGGTGCCGCCACAATAATCGCGGTAATATCGCACACAACGATAACAGCTGATACAGCGGTTCATTTCATGATTTAGGAAAGGGCCGAGATATTGATTGAGGTGGGTGCGTTTGGCACCGGGATAACGGCGTTTAATATGGCCGCTGATTAAGGTCATATCTTGCAAATGACAGTCGCCGCCTTCTTCACACACCGGGCAATCGTGGGGATGATTGGTCATGATGGCTTCAATGGTGGTTGAGCGGAAAACGCTGGCTTTTTCGTTGGTCAGCGACACTATCATGCCTTCGCTGACGGGAGTCATGCAGGCCATAATTAGCCGACCACGGGTATCTTCAGCATTTTGAAAGTGGGTCATGGCACATAAACGGCAGGAGCCAACAGCCCCCATGGCCGGATGCCAACAAAAATAGGGCAAGTCCATTTCAAGTGCCAAACACGCTTGCAGCAGGTTAACCCCGGCATCCACTTGAAAAGGTTGGTTATCGACAATGATGGTGACCTTGTTGTCTACTGGCTCACTCATGATGATGCGCTCCTTCTTCAAAAGGGCAACAGCCTTGTTCGATATGGGCAATAAAGTCATCGCGGAAATAATTGAGGGCGCTTTGCAGTGGTTCTACTGCGCCGGGGGCCAGCGCGCAAAAGGTATTGCCGGGGGCGGCGAAACGGCAAAGATCTTCGAGCTGATCAATATCAGATAACTCACCTTTGCCTCGTTCGATTTTTTCTAGCAGTGCCACCGCCCAAGGCAGGCCATCGCGACAGGGTGTGCACCAGCCACAAGATTCTTGGGCAAAAAACTTCACTAGGTTGATCACCATATCGACCGGGCAATATTTGTCGTCGAGCACAATAATGGTGCCGGTGCCCATACGGCTGCGTTGCTTGCCGATCTCGTCGTAATCCATCGGGGTATCGAGGTGTTTTTCGGTGAGAAAATCGGTTGAACCGCCGCCGGGTAAATAGCCTTTAAGCTTATAACCATCAGACATGCCGCCAGCGTGTTGTTCGATCAGCTCACGTATCGGCGTGCCCATGGGCAACTCCCATAAACCGGGGGTTTTGACCCGGCCGCTGACGCCAAATATTTTGGTACCGGCATCGTTATGACGACCAAGACCCTTAAACCACTGTGCACCAAAGTTGACAATGTGAGGTAGATTACAAAAGGTTTCGACGTTGTTGACTATGGTCGGTTTGCCCCATAATCCGGCGACTTGCGGAAACGGCGGTTTGGCACGGGGATTGGCGCGTTTGCCTTCGAGTGAATTGATCAATGCGGTTTCTTCACCGCAAATATACCGTCCGGCACTGGTGTGTAAATAAATGTCGAATGAAAAACCGCTGCCTTGAATATTTTTACCCAGCAAACCCCGTTCATAACACTCTTTTATCGCGGTTTCGATGCGTTCAATGGCGGTGTAATAATCGCCGCGAATAAACACATAACCGATATTGGCCTGCAAGGTATAACCGCCGACAATTAAACCTTCGATAATTTGATGGGGGGTTTGTTCTAATAACATTCGGTCTTTAAAGGCACCCGGCTCCATTTCATCGGCGTTGACTATCATATATTTGGGGCTTGGCGAGCCGTCGCCTTGAGGCACAAAGCTCCACTTTAACCCGGTCGGAAATCCTGCACCGCCACGACCGCGTAAATTCGAGGCTTTAAGAATATCGAGCACTTGCGAGGGTTCCATGCCCAGTGCGCGTTCTAAACCATCGTATCCGCCTTGCAGCTGATATTGCATCAATCGCCAGCCTTCTTTATCGTCGGTGATAAAGCGGGTCAAGGGTTTGGTGGGGCCAAGTGGGCGTGGTTCAGGCATCCGCAGACTCCTTAGACTTGTCTTGCTGGCTTTGTAGGCTTTGTAGGCTTAGCTGTTGTAAAACCCCAGGCACCGAAGCGATATCCATCAGTTCAAATAACTGCTCGCTGGCAATCATCACTGGGGCTTTGTCGCAAGCGCCTAAACAGGGCAGGGGGATTAACGTAAATTGGTTGTCTTCGCTGGTTTGTCCCGGCACGATGTGGAGTTGTTTGGAGATACATTGACGAATTTTCTTGCCGCCCATCAAATCGCAGCTGATGCCATCACAGGGGTGTAATACCACTTTGCCTACCGGTTGGCGAAAAATGAGATTATAAAAAGTGGCGACGCCATCTAGGTCGGCGGTGGTCAGTTGCATATGTTCGGCGAGGGCATTAAGACAGCCATCGCTGACCCAGCCGCGATGTTGTTGGATGATTTTTAACGCATCAATGGAGGCACCACTGGCCTGAGGCACATGACTAAGGGCGTCATCAATCTGGCGTTTTTCAGACTCGCTTAATGCAACGATTTCGTTGGTGGGGATAAGCTGTTGTCCGGGTTTCGATGCTTCTGCTGCTTGTTGTTGTATTGGTTGCAATTGCTATCTCCTGCTGCTTTTTCCGCGCTCTTTGTGCTTAGCGCTCGCTATCTGTCTACATCGGCCATGACAAAGTCGATACTGGCGATGATCACTATCAAATCTGCGAGCATCAATCCCCTAGCCATTGGCGGGATCATCTGCAAATGAGCAAATGACGGGGTACGGATACGGGTGCGGTAACTGGTGCTGCTGCCATCGCTGATCAGGCTATAACTATTAATGCCCTTGGTGGCTTCTACCGCAAAAGTGGTTTCGCCCTTGGGCATCACCGCGCCCCAACTGACATTTAAAAAGTGTTGGATCAGGGTTTCGATATCATGTTTACTGCGATCATTCATTGGTGGTGTGGTGCATGGATGGTCGGCTTTATAAGGGCCTGCGGGCATATGGTCGATGCATTGGCTTATAATGCGAATGCTTTGGCGCATTTCTTCTACCCGAACTTTACAGCGGGCATAGGCATCACCCTGATCATCCAAAGGGACTTCAAAATCGTAATTTTCATAACCGCTATAAGGGCTTTTTTTGCGTAAATCGTAATCGAGCCCGGTGGCCCGTAAACCTGCGCCAGTAATGCCCCAGTCTAGTGCTTGTTGGGTATCGTATTTGCCAATACCAATCGCACGGCGTTTTAAAATACTGTTTTGCATTACCATGACTTCATATTCGTCGAGGCGTTTGGGGAAGTAATCGACGAACTCTCGCATCATCTTGTCCCAGCCATTAGGTAGGTCTTGGGCCAAACCGCCAATGCGGAACCAGCTTGGGTGCATTCGCGCCCCGGTGATGGCTTCGATAATGCCAAACAGTTTTTCGCGGTCGATAAACAGATAAAAAATCGGTGATAGCTGACCAACATCCTGAGCAAAAGTGCCAAAAAATAGCATATGGCTAAGAATGCGAAAGCATTCAGACAACATCACTCGAATACATTTGACCCGCTCTGATACCTCGATGCCAGCCAGTTGTTCTAGCGCCAACACATAGGGGAAGTTGTTCATCACCCCGCCAAGATAGTCGATACGGTCGGTGTAAGGAATAAAGCCATGCCAAGTTTGACGTTCGGCAATTTTCTCGGCACCACGATGATGAAAGCCAATGTCTGGCACCGCATCAATGACCCGCTCGCCGTCGAGTTGCAAGGCGATGCGAAATACCCCGTGCACACTGGGGTGATTGGGGCCAAGGTTTAAAAACATATAATCGTTGTCTTCAGAGCTGTCTTTCATACCCCATTCAGAGGGCACAAAACGCAGTGCTTCTTGTTCTTTTTCGAGCTTTTGTTGGTCGATGGTAAATGGGTCTCGCTCGGTGGCGCGGCAAGGAAACTCTTTGCGCAGTGGATGACCTTTAAAAGTGGGTGGGGTTAAAATTCGAGTTAAATTGGGGTGACCGTCAAACACTACGCCAAATAAATCCCAGGCTTCGCGTTCGTACCAATTGGCATTGGGCCATAGCTGGGTGATGGTGGGTAGGTGGCAAGCATGGTCGGTGATGGTGACTTTAAGTCTGATATCTTGATGACGCTCAACCGATTTAAGATGATAGACCACAGTGAAATCTTTGGCTGGTAAGGTCGCTCGGTCTAATCTGAGTCGTTCATCGATAGCGTATAAATCAAACAACATACTAAATGGATTCGGCAAACCTTTGAGTAACGACAATACTGGCAACAGGGTATCGGTGGCAATCCACAGGGTCAGAATATCATCGGCGGTGTCTTGAATGGTGAACTTGTCGGCGCTAAACATGGCAAACAGTTCAGGTAATCTTTTGGCGATGGTTTGATCAATGGCAGGGCTTGAAGTGCTGGAAATATCTGCTGCATTGTTGTTATATTGGTTATTGATGGGTATCTGATCTTGTGGCATAGATTAGACTCCATCCGGGGTATTGAGCTTGGTCACTTTCATTCGCTCGGCATTCTTTTCATCACGTAAACTGCGACAGGCAAACTGTTCGACTTCTTCAGCGGTGACCACTCGGTTTAACGGTCGTCGCTGGCGGCCAGCGCCGTCTTTGATGGCATCTTGTAATAGGGTTAAACCATACATCAGTGCTTCTGGTCGTGGTGGGCAACCGGGCACATAAACATCAACTGGCAAAAATCGGTCTGCACCTTGGACCACACTGTAAACATCGTACATGCCGCCTGAATTGGCGCAAGAACCCATGCTGATCACCCATTTGGGTTCGAGCATTTGTTCGTAGAGGTGTTGAATGACTGGGGCCATTTTTAAAAAGACGGTGCCGGAGATAACAATTAAATCGGCTTCTCGTGGGGTGGCGCGGATGACTTCGGAGCCAAAGCGGGCGATATCGTGGCGACTGGTGAATGAGGTGGCCATTTCGACGTAACAACAAGAGAGGCCGAAGTTAAATGGCCATAATGAATTGGCGCGGCCCCATTTAACCATATCGTCGAGTTTGGTGATGATCAGATTTTTTTCGATGATTTCTTCCATACCAGCGGGTTCACCTGAGCCTGCATTGGTTGGGATAATTTCATCGGGTTTGGATAAATGCCAACGCATATTACACTTGCTCCTTGTCTTTGAGGCCCCAGTCGAATGCGCCTTGTTTGACCTCGTAGAACAGAGCGATAAGCAGGGCGAAGATAAAGAAGCTGGTGGTAAAGAAGCCCTGCCAGCCTGCTTCCATCACCACAATAGCCCAAATATATAAAAAGACCGCTTCGAGATCGAAGATAACAAAAGAGATAGCCACCAAAAAGTAGTTCACGTTCCAGCGGATATCGGTGGAGCCAACAGGCACGATGCCAGATTCAAAGGGAAGTTTATTGACCCGTTTAGGCACTTTGGGGTTGAGCAAATGCGACACCACCAGCATGGTTATGGTCAGCAAAATCACTGCACTCAGATACACCAGAAAACTCGTTGAAATCATAGAGCAACCTCTTGTTTTTTTGGTAGCGATGCCGGGATTAGGTTTTAACAACCACAGGGACATCGCGTCTGATTAAAAGCATAGTCGAGATTTCGTACAAACCAAGAAAAAACTTTGTACTAATTTGGTTTGTTCCTGCTGGCTTAAACCAATCGAGTATGTCCTTTTTCATACATGGCATGTAATTGCACGTCGATGGCTTTGAGCACATCGGAGCGGGTAATAATGCCGACTAAACGGCCCTCGTCATCTGTCACTGGATAGAGTTTGGGTTTGGCACCGCGCATTTGTTGGGCCAAATCTAACACTGAATCATTGGGGGTGACGGTGAGCGGTTCTTTGTGCATTAATTCATAGACGGTGCAATGAGATTCGCCTAAATAGGTGGCTTCGAGCATATGGGCGAGACAATCTTGCTCAGATAAAAAGCCGACCACATGTTTATGACTATCGATGACTGGCCCACCGATTTGATGGGAATGTAATAAACGTTCAACGGCTTCGGCGACGGTCATATCGATTTTAAACGTCACTGGCCGCTTATTCATATAATCAGCAACCTTGATGGATTCCATAGTTTTTCTCCTGGGATAACAACAAATACTGCAAGTGGTGGCTGGATTAACTGTTTGATTTTTAGTCGAATTACAAAATGCAGCCGCTTTATTTTAAGGGTAGTCGGGTTTGTGGGTTTTGCAAAAGTTGTTGATGGTTTTGCTAGTGCTGCTGAGCGGGCTGAAAAATATATTTCTCCTGTGGCGGCGAGTGTTTTGACTTTTTTGGCTGGGATTGGGTAATGAAGCTAAACCAGTGGCTCTAATCTTGTATTTTTCTCAGCTCAGCTACTTCCTCAACCGTTAATCCTAATAGGTCTGAGATGTATTCGTCACTGTCCTTTCCTGCACGGATAAGCTTAATAGCCACTGATTTGGCTTTTTTTATTTCGCCTTTTTCTTCGCCTTTTTGTTCACCTTTTTGTTCAGCCAATAATAAAGCTCCAACTTGTATCGCTATCCATTCCTTTTTCTTATATTGAAGCTCCAGTTCTTCTTTGGTCATACCTGCTTCATTGCTGACTTCATAGGCACTATGGACCTGTGGTGATAGGTCGTTGGGGATCATGCTCATATCACCAGCATTTTTGAGGAAATAGATCCAATCGTCCTGAATATCTTGGCATTGTTCTTTGGTTTTGTTGAATTTGCTGAGTTCAACAAATACCAATTCGATGTCGTCGTTATAGTCGGTGAAGTCTTTTTTATTGAGTAGCTTGTAGACGTTGATCATATCGTCATTATCATCAAACATATTGAAATCGACGATGTTAAGTGCAATAACGGGTTTTAATAGGTCATACCGGTCACCTTTAACCAACTGCATCGAGTAGTTTTTGGCGGTGTTATATAACACTCGTTTTTCAAATCCGGCATGGTTGAGCATTTGCATTTCGATGATCACGGTGCTTTTGTCTGTGAGTTCTGCTTTTACGTCGACATAGGTGTCTTTCATGCCAGCTAATCGAGGGATATTGTATGGGTCGGCAATTTTTAGGTCGATGATTTTACAGCTATCATCAAAATCGAGGATCGAATTCAAAAATGAAATCAAACGCGGTTTGCTGTCTTTGCTACCAAAGACTTTTTTAAATGCAAAATCAGTTCGAATGTCTAAAAATTTCATAATTTAAATACGCTAACGTGGTTTATTGAATATCTGTTGGCATTCTAACTCAGCTTATAAAAAGATGCAACTTTAGGTACCGAATGGGCTACAGTGATTACAAATCAGCCGGAATCTGTTCAACCAAGCCAATTGGATTACGCTTAGACGGTTTATCCACCGGGGTGGCTAAAAATGGCTGACGCAATATCGGTTGTAAGAACGGCTCAAACTTCTCCACTTTTGAAAAACTCGGTTCAAGCCAAGCATCGATTAAACGGGTATTGTCTAGCGGCAACATCAGTGGCACTGATTTACGATGAATATGTTCCAGCTTGGGGTTGCCGGGTAGGGTAATTATCGAAGCTGAATGAATTACTTCACCGCTGTTTTCATTAATCCAAGTTTTATACAAACCACCAAAAGCAATGGCACTATCTACCGCTTGTAGTTGGTGATAGCGCTTATCTTGACCCTCAACAAAACTACTGGCAGGGATAATACAGCGAGATTCACGATAAGGGTGGTAAGCAATGGCGCGTGGGCTATTGAGCTTATCTGAGCGGGAATTAAACGAGGCATACTTGTAATTGGCTTTGAATTCAGTCTGATCTTTTTCGAGCAGCAGCCACCAAATCGCATCTTCAATGGTGCGCTGTCCGCGTTTGCCTTCGACGGGCGGGTTTTGTTTAATGATTGAAATCGTTGATGCTGGCGGGATATCTTCGCTAAAACGCAAGTTGGCTTGCTGGTCGAATAAACCAAGTTGCTCGCATAACATCCGGGTTAACGGATCGTCGCTGATATTAAATCTTCCGCACATGGTTGGGCTTCGCTCTTTGGGGCTTTGCTGTTATGGCTATTTTAGCAGACTGGTAGGGCTGCGCAAAAAACTATGAATAAAACTGTGCATAAAAACACGTTGCAGCAAAACTTTTAAAAGTTTATGCTGAAGTTCAGGTGTTTATCACAAATTCATAGAGGATGGCATGAACAATATGGCTGAATCAACAGTAACAGCAAAACAATTTGTCAGTTTTGAAAATATCTCGGTGATCGTGGTTGGTTTGCTGATCGCGATATGCGCATGGGTTTGGACAAGCAGGGTTGCGGTAGTTGATGGTCGCTTTGAAAAGATTGACACTAAATTGGAGCAAGTGGTGATCACTTTGACCAAAATGGAGGCCAAGATGGCCACCAAAGACGATATGCCCGTGATGTCCCGGCGTATATCAGCTAATGAAAAGGCTACGGGTATATTAAATGCCAAAGTCGAACACTTAGAAAATTAATGAACGATTATATATCACAGTTTAAAATGAGAATGACATGAACAATACGACAGAACCAACAGTAACATCAAAGCAATTTATTAGTTTCGAAACTATTTCGGGTCTTATTTTTACCTTATTATTTGCTGTTTGCTCATGGGCTTGGATAGACAGATGGACGATGGCTGATGCTCGCTTTGAAAAGGTTGATGATCGATTTGAAAAGGTCGATACTCGCTTCGAAAAAGTCGAATCAAAACAAGACCAGATGATTTTGATGTTATCCGAAATCAAAACTCAGATGGCAAAAATGGCGACAAAAGACGATATACTCGCGATGTCCCTGCGTATATCAGGTAATGAAACATCTATTGGGATATTAAATGCCAAGGTTGAATACTTGGAAAATAAAGGTGAATAAAGCTCCCGTGCAGAAGTTGAAAATCGATAGAAAACCCTTTTACTGCCTAAACCCTATCTGTACATCCTCAACATAAAACACCCCGTTAAAAATCTTATCATGTTGCCCTGTGGTTTGAATATCAAATAAGTTTTGACGTTCACCAGACATCACCAGCAGTTCGCTGTGCATGCCATCAAGAAACACACTTAAAGGCAAGGCCAATTGCTTATCATGATAATAGTTCACTAAGGATATCGGCTTAGCTGATTCGATTGCGCTACTGAGACAGTCGTCAAGCCATAACTCAATTTCACTTTGGCTTAACAAGGAAGATTCATCTTCGTTAGATGAGCTGAAATCGCCGAGTTGCTTTGGTGTCTTGGTGGGGTTGTCATTGAGCTCGAAATTGGCCCTTTCGACCAACTCGACCAGTTCGCTTTGCAAGGCTTTGTTATGAGGGTCGGCGTGTAGTGCCAAGGTGGCAGGGGCGGCGCGATTCAACAGTTGTGGCACCGCTTGTTGTTCGCTCAAATCACTGAAATCTGCGCTGGCGTGCTGGTTAAAGTACTGCCTGAATCGTTTGACCATTTGGGCTTTGGCCTCTAGCTGGCGGAAGCCAACCAGCAATGAACGCATCCGCCGTAGGGCATTGGTCAGTTCGAATAGTGCATATTCGTGACCTTTTTGCAGTTCGAGGATGATTAACGATTTCATTTGGCGGTGTTCGCCCACCAATTCGTTAAGATGGTCAAAATCGACAATCTCAATCTGTTGTATCAGTCGCTGACATTCGCCAATGGCATGTTCGTTTTCTTTGCGTCTGGCGGCAATGGAGTCGATATAACCGAAGTTGTTATCGAGTCTGCTGCGAAGTTGGTCGATGCTGCTGCGTAAGTTATAAATCAGTTCATGCACATTGTCTGACAGCATTTCAAAGTAACGTTCGCTGTCATGATGAAAACCCTGGTTATTGGCGCGCTTAACCCCTTCGATATTGTGTAATATCGCTTCCCAAAATCCGCCGATATTGGCATCAAATGCTTGAGTACGGTCAACGTTAAAGGCCTGATCGATAAACTTTTGAAAATGCGATACCAGCCGAATTTGTCCGGTCGCGGTTTCAAACACTAGGTTATAACGGCGTAAATCGGCAAATGATTTAAACGCGTTTTCTGTTTGTGGCATACTTTTGCTGTTGGCCACTTCGGCGATAAAATCAGCATGTTTGTTTAACAGCCGAAACATTCGCGCCAGTTTGTCGGTATCTGTCGCCATTAAATTAACTCACCTTGGTCAGGTTGCTCTTCATTAACAAAGCTGTCTGGTTTATTGACCGCAATAAATTCCATTAAATCATAGATATAACCCAGCTTTCCGGTGGCGCGATAAACATCAACGGTAGATTCGGGTTGGATCAGGATATTGGCGTTCAATAGGTAGCGAAACACCGCCATAAGACGGTCGGTGAGTTTTTCTTTGGCAGCAGATTTGATGATAAAACCCAATCGCTCTAGGTCTTTTTGCAATGAGCTGTCAGCTTCGATGATGCGCAGTAATTCGCTGAATCGTACTTCATCACCGGGGATCATGGTGGCATCTGAGTTTCGAGCACGCATTAACAGTGCGACAAATTCAACCACCGGACGTAATTCTAACTGAGTCTCTTTAAAGCGAGCGGTAATGGTGCGTTTTTCTGGCGCTTCTAACTCTATATACGACAGGTAAAAGTAGCTGTCTTGGGCATTGGTGAGGGCTTTGCCCACTTGGCGCAGGTAGTCTTGCACCTGGTGAAAATTGTCTTCATTGCTGAGGTATCTAAATTCATCTGGCCAAGCAAAAGGACAAATAAAATGACCAGCTAACAGTTGTTCAACACTGGCGGCGAAAAGCTTGTTATATAACATTAGATGGCCTCCGGCTGTGTTGATGGCGTAGTTGGTGGCTTAGTTGACGGCGTTGCTGATTGACGGCTGGCCAGTGCCAGCACCGAATCTTGTTGTACCACGGTGGTTTCAAAGCAGTTGGCGCTGCGGTCAATACGGTAACGGTTACGATACATATTGAGCAGGTTTTTATCTGAATTGGGCAGCGCAGACACCAGAACATCTGAACCGGCGTTAAGAATATCAAACATCGCTTTGATGTTATCGAGATGAATTTCACCGAGTTCATCTACCGGGTAATGTACGGTGACGGGCTGGTTGCCTTTGATCATCGAACCCACGCTTATCATCAGCGCCAGTAAAATCAAGTAACCCATGCCTTGGCTGCTGATGTCTTCAAGCTCAGAAGCGGTTCTGGCTTGATTCACCTTGCCATTCACTTCTGCTTCAAAAACAATGTCATACAGTGAGCTGTGTTTGGTGGTGACCCGGTTGGTGCGAAAACGTTCGAGCATCAGTGACATCAGGTGTTCAAATTCAAGGCCGGGTAGGGCGGTGACATCGTCTTCGCGCCATTTTTCAAATTCAGTTTTAAAGCGCTGTAAATCTTTAAAGAAATCTAACTTATCGACCACAGGTTCTAGATAAACATTGATTAGGCTTAAGGCGCTAAACACGGTTTTGGCTTTGATGGTTTGGTTTAAGGTTTTACCAAAGGCGCTGATCACTCGGCGCTGGCTGTCGAGTTGCGAATACAGGCTGCTCAGTGCCAGCCCCCTGACGTTGGCCAAATCAATCACATTGAGTTTGATGTCATTGACGGTGGCGGGTAAGTCATTGATTAAAAAGCTGGCCAGCGCGATACGTGAATGATCATCAAGATTGTTCATATCCGCTTCGGTAATGGCGTGATGTAATTGGCTGTTATAGTGGTCTTTAAGGTGAGTGATGAAGTTAGCCACCAGTTTGCTGATTTTATCTGCCGATTTGAACTTTAAGTCGATATGTTCGCTGACATGGCCCATTAACGCCGAGTAGTTGAGTATGGTGTCATGTTCGCCGCTGTTATTTTGGCTGCTATCGTCTTCGATAAGATGGTTAATATCGGCTAACTTGTTGAACAGTGGCTCTATTTCTGCCAACTGATTGATGGCGTCTTTGAGCTGTTTTTTGTTCTGGGTCAGTTGTTCGCCTAAACTGATTTTATCGCTTTTAAACTGGCGCTCGGCTTGGTTAAAATCGGCAGAAATCTGTTCGCGCTGATCGCGTTGTTGTGAGAGTTGTTGTTGCATCTCACCCAGTTGTGAGTAGCTGATTTTTTCCCATGACAGATAACGTTTGACTTTATCTTCAGCCCCTTCCATTTTATTAATGAAGCTTTTCAAAGACTTAATTTCTTGCTCAATAGACTTTATTCGTGAGACATCAACATTTTTGTCGGCCAGCATGGTATTGCGGTCTTTATCAAGTTGTTTGATCTGGTTTTTGCGCTGTTGGCTTAGTTCGCTGATATGTTGGCTTAGGCCGTCTATTAGTTCGCTGACTTCGGCCATTTCGCCACTGTGGGCGCTGACCAAGTCATTGCCTTGCTCCATAAAACGTTCTTTTAACTGTTCTAAAGCTTCTTGTTTTTGTTGTTTCAGCAGTTTTAGCTGCTTTTCGGCGCTTTTTAGTGATTTATCCAGCTGTAGACGTTTTTGTTTAATTTCGTTTTTTTGCTGCTGTTTGAGTTGCTGTTGCTGGTCATTGAGTTGCGCCAGCAGCGATTCTTTGCTGGTGATGCTGGCATTGACTTGTGCCAGCGACAGCTCTGCCTCTTCTATGGCTTTATTGGCTTGGACAAAACTGTGCTCAGCGCTTTTGTGGCGCTGGGTCTCGGCCTCAATGGTGTTGACTAAAGATTCGAGCTCAGCGTGTAATGCCTCGGTGGTTTTGTCATGCTCGTTGCTTAAGGTCGATAGGTCAAGGTTGACGCCATAAAAGCTGCAATTGTTTGCATCGTCGGCCAACACTGGGTTAAGGGATTTGGCGTCGAGTAAATCGGCTTTGATCACCCGTCCAATGGTGCCAGACCATGAGTCGACATGGTCGGTTAAAAAGGCCCTTAGGGTGTCTTTTTCAGGGCTAAGCCTGTTGCTGAATTCGACTTGCTGGTTTTGGTAAGCGGTCAGTGCTTGTCCGCTGTCACGGTGGGCTTGTTCGCAATGGCGACGGTGGTTCAGCGCCTGATTGTTTTCTCGGCTGGTGGTGTTGAGTTGTTGCAACAGTATTTTATTTTGCTGGTTTTGTTCGCTGATATCGCGCTCAACCGATTGTAACAGGTTGCTGGTATCATCGCTGGCGCGCAGGTGACGAGACTGTTCTTGCAGTACCGCCAGTTGCTTTTCGGCTTCGGTTAATTGGTCGCTAAAATCGTTTTGTCGGGTCGATTTGAGTTCGCTGAATTTATTACTGAGCGTCGCTTTGGCTTCGGCCAGTTTAATATCGGCGGCGGATTTTTGCTCTTTGGCTGCGGTCAGCTGACTTTGCAGCTTGTCGTTGTTTTTATAGAAGTTTTCTTGTACTTTTTGGCGCAACTGGTCGAATTGTTTTTCGATGTCTTGGGCCACATCCATCAACAGGTCGAGCTGTTGCTGGGCGTTATGAAGGTTATTTTGTTTGGCTGGCAAAACGGCCAAGTCACTTTGTAACTCGCCAATGCCCTGATCTTCCCAGTCGAGCTTTTCGTCGTCGAGCTGAGCAATATTACGCTCAAGGGTTTTAATGGTGACATTGAGTTCGCTGCGGCTGCTTTCAAAATCATTACGCAATGACGAAAAATGATTGGCGTTCACATCAAGCCTGGCTTCGTGCTCAAATTTGGCCTGGCTAGATTGCTTTTTTTGCGCTTCAAACTGATTTTGGTAGTGTTGTAACGAGTATTTGGCGGTTTGTAGTTGCGCCAACGAGGTTTGATGCTGGCTGAGTTGTTCGCGTAACTGGTTTAATTTGGGCAGGTATTGTTCATAACTGCGAATGGCTGAGCTGTCGGCGCGCCATTTCTCCATTTCGCTGGCATCGATTTTAAAATCGACTACATCAGAATGGCCATCAAGCATCACTGAGCTGAGCATCAGTTTGATGTTGTCAAAATCACGGTTTTTTTCTAGCGTGGTGCCAACGACCTTATCGAGATGGGCAAGATTTTTGCCTGGTGCGGCCAGCGAATATTTAAGCCGATGGGCAATTAAGTCGCGTTCTGAAGGTTTAACCGTGCCAAGAATGATTTTGCGATAATGCGACGGCGATGACAGTGCTTTGGGTTTGTAACCTTTGAGTTTGTGCTCACGTAAAATATCGACGCATGAAATCGGCACTACTTCGCCATCGTCGCTGATACGGGCATAGTCATTGATATCAAACGGTTTATCGACCAGTAAATAATTGATGCCTTCTGAGCGACTAAAGCAGGCAACGTGTTTGATACCGTCGTGATTTTGATACTGGTAGATAATATATGAGCTGGCTCGGGGCAGGTAATAGCTGACAAAAGCGTCTTTTACCGCGCCTTTACGACGACAGATATCTACCGGAGACTCACCATAAAACAACCGCACCAATCGCAAGGTGGTGGTTTTGCCTGAGGCATTGGTACCATTGAGATTAGTATGGCCATCAACATCCATCAAAATTCGTTTGCCCGGTAAAAAGCTGTCGAGGATGATGATTTTTTGTAATCCGTAATTCATTTGGTGGCCTGTTGTTGATGTCGCTGTTTGTATAGGTAGTGGTTGCAGGTCTGGGCGAGCACCTAGCAAGGGCTGCATTTTATCGGGTTCGGCGGGGTTTTGAAACTGGTTTTTCTATTTCGACCTGTAGAACCATGGCGAAGTGGCTGCAAAGGTGTCGATAGGCATGGTGGTTAAAGGTTTGATGGGGGGATTGATACACAGGGCAAGCGCCCTGTGTATCAATTGAAACTACAAGTGTAAGCTATTATAGGTTGCCTGCATCAAGGAAATCTTCTGTGTGCGGGTCACCAGTGGTGTTGCTGAAGTTGTTGGTGCTTTCAGCTGTTTGCAATAGTGCGGCACGAGTATTCAGGAACGCATTGCCGTTAGCTGGCTGTGGGTTGCTGGATAGGTATAAAGCAGCAGCGCCGGCAACATGTGGAGAAGCCATTGAAGTACCACTCATGGTTGCTGTACCACCACCTGAACCTAGTGACAAAATCGTGCCACCTGGTGCTGCGATAGCAATTGGTGCAGAGTTGTTTGTGGTCCAGCCTGCGCTGTTGTTGCCCCAGTTAGAGAAGCTGTTCCAATCGTCGCCTTGTTTGGCTGAACTTACGGTGATCACTGTGTCTGAATATCCAGCAGGGGTATAGTTCTCGGCGTCTGCACCGCTATTACCTGCGGCAACAACCACAACAACACCAGCGTTACGAGTATTACAAATCGCTTCGTGATAAGAGTCATTACCAACAAAACCACTATTGCTACAAGTACCAGTAACGCTACCGCCACCGCCAATTGACATGTTGATAACAGCGGCTTCACCACGGGCTGTCACTTCAGAGGTGACCCAATCTAGCGCGGCAATAGTACTAGAGTTAGGACATGAACCACGGCTGTTACAGATTTTAGCTGCGTGTAAAGTTACCTGAGAAGCCATACCAACAACATCTATGTCATTGTCCAGAGCACCGATAGTGCCACCAACATGAGTGCCGTGACCATGGTCATCATCCCATGGGGTATCACAGCTGCCACCTTTACAATTTTCAAAAGCCATACCGTTGCCGATATTAGCTGCCAAGTCGGTGTGGTCAGAATCTAAACCGGTGTCTAAAACGTAAACGTGTACGCCAGCACCTTCGTTGCTGTTGCTGTCAGCGCCGGTACGAGAGATGCCCCAAGGCATAACCTGTGGAGATGGTGTGCCACCGCCGCCAGGTTTGGCGTTAATGGATTTTTGACCGTCAAATTCTACCGAAGCAACATTAGGGTTGTTACGTAGGGCTTCTAAACGGGCTTCGTTAACTGAAGCGGCAAAACCAAATAGGGCTGAACCATAAGTGTATTTTACTGCACCAACACCCATGCCAGCGGCAAGGTTTTTGGCATTGTTTTTGTTGTTAGCATGACCGGCAACAGAAAGCTCTGAGTTAAGCTTAACAATGACGTCATATTTTGTACTTGGGTTGCCAGCTAAAGCGGCTGTAGATGCTAGAGCGAGTAGAGTTGCTGTAGCAACTGTTGTAGTTTTAAATTTCACTTGTTAATACCTTCTTAGATTCAAGTAATAAGTGCAATCCCAATACTCATGCGGCTTTGCGTTCAGGTTCACTAAAAAACACCGCATGAGGTGTTCTATAATTTAAGGTTTTTCTGGGACGATGGTTGAGTTTTTCCA
>JBLGCB010000018.1:0-40151 GCA_047617105.1 Phenylobacterium sp.
CAGTTACGGCGGGCCAAAATTTGCAGTTCACAAGGGCCACAGGTGAGTATCACACC
Organism: Phenylobacterium sp.; assembly: GCA_047617105.1. Lineage (GTDB taxonomy): Bacteria > Pseudomonadota > Gammaproteobacteria > Enterobacterales > Alteromonadaceae > JABSOG01. The sequence goes on from JBLGCB010000018.1 coordinate 57, forward strand.
TGGACCTGATGATGACACTGGCCTGTTGGTGCAGCAGGCATTTAGTGATGGTGCCAAACATGTTCATGTTGACTGGGGCACTGATGGCCTTGATAGGCACTGGAATACTATAGTGGGTATGCCTGCTGGTGGCACGTTGTCGATTTATGGCCCTTCTGCCAGTGTTGCGGTCAGAGGTGGGGCGGTGCGCAGTGGTTACTCCAGTTATGTTAACGGCAAAAATGGTGGCACCGCCGCATTGGCCAGCCCGATGATTTTCAAAAACCTCAGACCGTCACCGACGTCATTTCCGTATGATTCTCATGCCAAAGTTTATGATCAGGTGTCACTTATTTCGATGACAGGCAATAACATCGTACTTTTTGGTGATGGCACTTATGTTCACGATCAGGGCGGTATGTGCGCTCACGCCAATGGCTGCGCTTTAATTGATATGGTCAGTTATGCCTATGATATGCCTTGTAGCATTTTGGGTGGTGGTCATCATTGCCAGTTTTATTTATCTGGTCCTTTGCTTAACCACCGAGGTGGTACTTCAACCTGTGAAATACGGCTAATGCAAAGCTATTTTATCAAGCTCAGCAGTGATGGCCCGGTATTAACCGCCGATAAAGGTTTTCGTCGCTTAATGGATAAAGGCGTTGCCGGGGTGACCGCGGCGATGCTCAATGTTCAACCTTGGGAAGTGCCTGAGTCGCAGGCCCAGTTGAATGACAATTTACATCCGGGCAGCGCTTACGCTTGGTTATTGGAGGCGCGTGGACCAACCGATCAAACTGCGACACCAAGAATGGTCAGTATTACCACCTGGTCTCACGGTAGTGGCTGGGCGCTGGTGCAAATTTCCGCCGGATTCGGCGAGATATCGAGTTATGGCATGATTGCCATTGAAGGCACCAATTTATATATGAGTTTAAGGTAACGAAACCAACCGACACATAAGTGAGTATGGGCATGTGCCGACTGGTTTACATTTAGTGAAACAGGAGAGCATATGTCAATAACACAAGAACTGGCCGCCGCTGCGACGGCGGCGAATAGCTTAACCCAAAAAGTGACCGACAAAATCACGGTCATTGACCAGCGGGTTGATCAGTTTAATACCGATGCCACTAACACCGTGGCAACGGTCACCGAACAATTACGGCGCGCCAATATTGGTGTTTTTCAACAGCCGTTCGACACGGTTACCCCCGGTCCTGAAGATGATGCCGGTGTGCTGGTCAATGAAGCTTATGCCAACGGTGCCAAACATGTTCGGGTGGCCTGGCCAGCAGATGGCCTAGACCGACATTGGAACACCCTAGTGTCTATGCCAGTAGGCACCACATTACAAGTGGCTGGACCTCATTCTTCGGTAGCCGCTCGTGGTGGTTCTGTGCGCAGTGATAGGGCTTGTTATGTTAGTGGTCATCAAGGTGGCACTTCTGCATTAGGCAGCCCAATGATTTTTAGAAACCTGACTGCCGCGTCATTGCTCCACCCTTTTAACGACTATCTAAAGGTATGGGATGAAGTTAGCTTAATCGTGATGTCGGGTAATAATACCATTCATTGGGGCGACGAAGGCACTTATGTGCACGACCAAGGCGGCATGACCGCTCATGCTTATGGCAATGGCCTGGTATCGGTGCAGAACGAGAGCTTTAATATGCCCAACGCGGTGCTTGGCGGTGGCGTTTATTGCCAATTTTATATCTCTGCACCATTTATCAATAATCGTGCCGGCACCGCCACTTGTGAAGTTCGAATGCAGTATGCGTCGTTTAGCAGGCTTAGCAGCGATGGGCCGATATTAACGGCAGACAAAGGTTACCGCAGGTTGATGGACAAAGGGGTGCCCGGTGTGACCCCGGATTTACTCAATAAACAACCCTATGAAGTGACCGCAGAACAGGCGGCGCTTAATGACAATGTTCATGCCGGGGTGTCTTATGGTTGGTATGTCACTGGTCGTGGTATTGATACTGAGGCTAACTTTCCTCGTGTTATAGGCACGACGACTTGGGCGCACAAAACCGGCTGGACCATGACCCAACTCAATGCCAATTTATATCAAGTGTCGAAGCATGGCATGGTGCTGCTAGAGGGCACTGATATTTATATGAGTGTGACTTAGCACCAAAATCATTACAAAAACTGAATAGGAGTACCCATGACCATCACCCAGGATTTGACGGCGGCGACGCTTGCTGCCGACAATCTCAGCGCCGAGATCAATGGCAAAATCAATGATATTGATAACCAGCTTACCGCGCTTGCGAGCGATTCGGCCACCACCGTGGCGACTACCGATGTTCAGGTGAAAAGAGCCAATACAGGTACTCAACATAAATCACGGGTATACTTGTATATTCTGCCAGGGGAAGACGCTGGTGAGCGGGTTAACACGGCATATGCGCAGGGCGCATGGCATATTGATGTTTCCTGGGATGCCGATGGTAATGACAGAAACTGGAATACCAGAGTGACCATGCCGATTGGCACCACCCTATTTATTTCAGGGCCTGATTCAGCCGTTGTCACACTTAATGGTGCTGTCCGTGCTGGCAGAGCTTGTTATGCCAATGGCGGACGTGGTGGTACCAGCCAGCTGGGTAGCCCGATGATTTTTAGAAACCTCGAACCAGCCACTGCAGAATACCCAAATAGTGACTATGTCAAAGTTTGGGATAGCAGTGAATTGATCATGATGTCAGGCAATAACACCCTTTTCTTTGGTAATGGCACTTATGTCTTTGATCAAGGCGGGATAACCGCCAATGCCTATGGCAATGGCTTGATTGCTATCGAACAACATGGCTACAACATGCCCAATTCGGTCACTGGTGGTAGCGGGGCTTGTCAGTTTTATTTATCAGGCCCTTTGGTCAATAACCGCGCTGGCGCTTCAACCTGTGAAGTCAAAATCATCGCAGGATATATGAATAAGCTGAGCAGTGATGGTCCGATGCTGGATGTGGATAAAGGTTTTAAAAGACTGCTGGATAAAGGCGTTGCTGGGGTGACCAGCGATATGCTTAATTTACAGCCCTATGAGGTCACAGATGTGCAAGCGGCGACCAATGATAATATCAAGGGCGCGGTTTCAAGTTTCTGGTTTTCTGAGACTCGTGGTATTGATGATGAAGCCGACCGACCCAGAGTTATTGGTGCCACCAGTTGGGCGTATGGCAGTGGTTGGACATTGGCACAGTTTTACCAAGGTGCGCAGGAGTTATCGACCCATGGCATGGCGCTTATGACCGGGACCAATGTCTATATCTCAGTGAAAGAATAGTAACACCTCAGCGCACTCATCTTTCGCCCCATAACGGCGTTATTTTCGTACTCAAACAGTTGCATATGATCTATATGCGCCTATTTTCCGTGCGCCAATGCCTTGTTCTGAAACGAAATCTAAGCACGCTGAACAGTTACAAGGCCGCTGAACAGTCAATAAATATAATATCGGAGCAATAATGTCCATTACCAAAGATTTGGCAGCAGCCACCATGGCGGCCAATAATCTCAGCAACACAGTAAAAGATAAACTGATCTCTATTGAGCAACGGGCAACCGAGTTTGCCACCCAAGCCAACGATGCGGCGATTGAGGCCACAGCAACATTAAAGCGACTGAAAATTGGCATTCAACAGGGTCCTGCACTTTATTTAACCGTTGAACCTGAAGATGATGCTGGCTTGATGGTCAAAGAGGCTTTCGCCGCTGGGGCTAAATATGTCAATGTTGCCTGGAACTCAGATGGCAAAGACCGACATTGGAATACCCATGTGATTATGCCCGTTGGTACAACCTTGCGTATTACTGGCCCGGTTTCATCAGTCAGTTCGCGAGCTGGGGCGGTGCGTTCGGGCTGGTCTAGTTATGCCAATGGTTCATATCAGGGTACTTCTGAAAACGGCAGTCCGATGATATTTAGAAACCTCGAACTGCGTGATGATGATCTGTATCCGGTGAATGATCATGTCAAAGTGTGGGATAACAGCCAACTGATTGATTTGTCTGGCAATAATACTGTAGTCTTTTTTGACGGTACTTATGTGTTTGACCAAGGGGGGATGACAGCCAACGCCTATGGTCATGGTCTAATCCATGTGACTGGTTACCATTATGGCATGACCAACGCCGTGGTTGGCGGTGGGGTATTTTGCCAGTTTTATCTATCAGGCCCATTGGTTAATAACAATTTCGGCGGTTCAACCTGTGAAGTGCGCATTATGGCGGGTCAGGTCAATAAATTGAGCAGTGATGGGCCACTATTGACCGTCAATAAAGGCTTCAAAAAATTGCAAAGTAATGGGGTGGCAGGCATCACTAACAGTTTTCTGAACCGCCAGCCTTATGAGGTGACCGCCGTAGACGCCGCGCTTAATAATAATAATCCTGTCTATGCAGGTTCTTCATATTCTTGGTTCAAAGAAAGTCGTGGCGTTGATACCGACGCTGATAAACCCAGATTGATTGGCACTTCTACTTGGGCCTATGCTGGTGGCTGGACGATGACTCAATTTAGCGGAACCATTGGCGATGTGTCGACTTATGGCATGGCACCTATTGCTGACACAGATGTTCATATGAGCGTTAAATAGTAAACAATAAGATTGGAGAACCAATGTCTATTACAGAAAGTTTGGTGGCAGCAACGCTGGCCACCAATAACCTGACCCACCAAGTCGCAGATAAAATCAGCCTTATCGATCAGCAAGTGGCCAACATACGCGCCGCAGCAGATGCCAAGGTTGCGCAGGCCGTTTCACAAGTGCCAAGAGCTTCAATCGGCGGTTACCAACAGCCATATGATTCTATAATAGTGACGTCCGAAGACGATGCCGGGCTAAAAGTGAAAGAGGCTTTTGCCGCGGGGGCCAAACATATTCAAGTGCACTGGGAGGCCGATGGTTTAGAGCGCCACTGGAATACCTTAGTGACCATGCCTATTGGGGCAACACTGAGCATTGCCGGACCTAATTGTATCGTTGACACCCTAGGGGGCGCAGCCCGTACTGATCGAGCTTGTTACGCCCTAGGTAACTATAATGGCACATCAGAGCACGGTAGCCCGATGATTTTCAAAAACACTCAGCCATCACCCGATGATGCATATCCTTTTGCATTTTACGCCAGGGTACGAGATTTTACCGACCTAATTTCGATGACTGGTAATAACACCATTATTTTTGGTGGCGGTACTTACCTGCATGATCAGGGCGGTATGTTGGCTTATGCCGATGGTGGTGGTTTGATTACGGTATCTGGCAACTCAATGGATACGCCCAATTGTATCACCGGCGGTTCGGGGCAAACTCAGTTTTATCTGTCTGGTGCCTTGGTCAATAATATGGGCGGCACCTCGGTATGTGAAATCCGTTTTAGGGCGGGCACTTTTCAGAAGGTGAGCAGCGATGGTCCGGTATTGCAGGCTGACAAAGGCTTTAGACGTTTGCTCAATAAAGGCGTGGCCGGGATAACCGCCGAAACGCTCAGTAAACAACCTTGTGACATCACTGAGGCAGAAGCCGGATTAAATGATGACGCGGCTATTGGTATGACTTGGGGTTATTACAACCTGTTGCGTGGCGTTGATGCCGAGGCTAATTTGCCGAGAATGGTGGGGGCCAAAAAATGGGCTTATGTCGGTGGCTGGACCCTGGCACAATTTAGCGCCAATACTGGCGGCGTTTCGATGCATGGCTTGTCGCCTGTCGAAGGTACAAATATGTTAATGGGAGCAAGATAAATGAATGTATTAAAATTACAATTTACCGATGTTGGCCTTAATCTTTTGGTCACCGCCAAAGGGCAGGGATTTCAAGAATCTGTGACCCACATGGCCTTTGGTGACGGCACTGCCGTGGCCAGTCGTACCATGACTGCATTGAGTGGTCTCAAAGAGAAAGTCTCGATTGCCGATTACCAAGGTGATGGTGCCAACCTGCGTATGGCTGCGGTGTTTGATGGCGCGTTGGAATATGCCATTCGCGAAATTGGTATTTATATTGGTGATACCTTGCTCGGCGTTTATAGCGCCGACCCGGGCACTATCCTCGGTTATCGCACCCCAGACGTCAAAGTGATGCAATGGGTGTCGTTAAATATTGCTGCGCTGCCCACTGACAGTTTGATTGTTACCCTGGGTGATGAAAATTTAAACCTAGTGATTGACCAAGAATTTGCCCAGTTGGTGACGGTGCAACTCAATACCATGAGTCGTCAGTTAGACCAAGAATTTCGGCTCAATGACCTTGAGAAGTAACCCATTTGCAGGAGAAGTACTCTAGATGTCTACCATTACAGAAGATTTGGCTGAAGTTGTTGTTGCAGCCGATGAATTAACCACCCAGATTACAGGCAAGATTGCCGCTATTGATCAACGTGTGATTCAGTTTAATACCGATGCCACCAATGTGGTGGCATCGGTGACCGACCAGTTAACCCGGGCACATATGGGTTTTGCCGATCCAAGGCATGTTCTAACCATCACGGCAGAAGATGATGCTGGGCTTTTGGTCAAACAGGCTTATGAGGATGGGGCAAAACACGTTGAGGTCAACTGGATAAATGATGGTCTTGATCGGCACTGGAATACGCATGTGTTCATGCCTGTAGGTGCCACCATCAATATTCAAGGTCAGATCAGTTCGGTACTTGATAATGGCGGTAATGTTCGTACTGACAGAGCCTGTTATGCGTTGGGCAAGCGTAATGGTACTTCAGAGAATGCCAGTGTAATGATTTTTAAAAACTTAACCCCCTCAGACCTAACATATCCATACAATGTTTATACCAAAGTCGCTGATTCTACCTCACTTATCCAGATGGAAGGCAATAACATTATTTATTTTGGTAATGGTACGTATTTGCATGACCAAGGCGGGATGTGTGCTTATGCCTATGGTAATGGGCTTATCAGAGTAGGGGCTTATGGTTATGGTATGCCCAATTATATCGTCGGTGGTGGTCATCACACTCAGTTTTATCTTTCAGGGCCATTTGTCAACAATAGCGGTGGTGTCAGCTTGCTCAATATTCATTTGCAAATGTGCGATTTTCAAAAAGTTGGCAATGATGGCCCGCCGTTGGAGGCCGACAAAGGTTTTAAAAGATTGCTTGATAAAGGTGTCGCGGGGGTCACTACTGATTTATTGACCGCGCAACCTTATACCATCACCGACGCACAAGCGGCGCTAAATAACAATGAATCTGACCACTATAGTACGTATTGGTTTACTGCATTACGTGGTTTGGATGCAGAAAGCGACAGACCAAGAATGATTACTAATACCACTTTCTCACATAAAGCAGGTGTCATCTGGGCGCAGTTCAGAGGAGGGATTGGTGCTATGTCTATGAGTGGCCTAGAAACTGTCGGCAGCACCGGGATCTATATTGGCAATATATAAGTTCAACTAACAATCAATAACTAAATACAACTTACTCTCCCCGCCACTGCAATGATTAACGTTACCTTTTGAGTGACCGCTTTTTTCGTGTGCTTATCAATTATTGATGATAAGGGTGCGACCAAGGCCAACCGACACTGACTGTGCTGGCTGGCATCTTAAGCAATAGCAGTAGACGGGAGAGTATATGTCAACGATCACACAAGATTTAGCGGCAGTCGTGGTGGCAGCCGATGACCTAACCGGGACAGTTGTCAACAAGATTGGCGAGATTGATTCGCGGGTAACCCAGTTTCACACCGATGCGGCCAATGTGGTGGCCGGGGCAACGGCGCAGATTAGCCGATCACCTATTGGTTTAGCACAATTACCCTCAACGACGGTGATACCGAGTGCCACAGATGATACCGGGCAATTGGTGATTGCGGCTTTTGCCGCAGGCAATAAACATGTGACGGTAGATTGGGGTGCAGATGGTCAAGAAAGGCACTGGAATTCTCTGGTATCAATGCCGATTGGTGCAACTTTGGCCATTTATGGTCCGGTTTGCACCGTTGATACCATAGCAGGTAATGTGCGTGCTGACCGGGCTTGTTATGCCACGGGCAGAAGGTTGGGCACTTCAGAACATGGTAGCCCGATGGTTTTCAGAAACTTGCAGACTCCGGAGCGACCTTATCCGCACACCCAATATATGAAAGTCATTGATGAAATCGAAATCATCAGGATGAACGGTAATAACACGGTTGCTTGGGGTGAATGCACCTATTTACATGATCAGGGTGGTATGTTGAGTTATGGTGGCGCGTTAGTGACCATGTCTAGCTATAACCATGCTATGCCCAATTATATCGTTGGCGGTGGTCATTTTTGCCAGTTTTACTTGTCAGGGCCTTTTGTCAATAACCCCGGCGGCGGCACGACGTGTGAAATCCATATGGTCAATTGCAGTTTTAATACCGTCAGTAATGACGGCCCGGTATTGTCGGTCAATAAGGGTTACAAACGCTTAATGGATAATGGGGAGCCGGGGATAACAACCGATTTACTAAACAAACAACCTTTTTCCCTGACTGCCGCCGACGCTGCACTCAATGATATTGAGTACCCGGGATATTCTTTTATCTGGCTGTCTAAATCACGTGGTCTTGACCTTGAGGCTGACCGACCCAGAATCGTCAGTATTGCCACAGGCTCCCACGGGACAGGCTGGACCATCGCGCAATTTGGGGTTGGTATTGGCGATATGTCATACCACGGGATGGAAATGATTGGCACCACAGATATTTATATCGGCAAGGTGACAGGGTAGGGTGCGCACTGTGCTCGGCAATTGTTCCTGACATTGCCCTAACTACCATCATCCCTGTGGCTGACCATTAATGTGGAATCACGACCCCCCATTTTATAAATCACAAACAAAAAACTTTATTCGTACCAAAAAATGTTGGAGCAAGAAAATGCAAGAAATGAACGACCAAATACCCACACTCGAACAACTTCACGCTCAGTTGTGGAAAGAGATCAGAGTGCATCGCAATGGTCTGCTGAAGACTGCTGATATTAAGATTAATGTCAAAGAAGACGCAGGCACAGATGCGACGACTTGGCGCACCTATCGTAAGAAGTTACGCGATATGCCGACCACCACCGCCGATCCAACCAAGGTTGTATGGCCGAAAAAACCCGCCAAATAAAATAACGGCCCAGCGCACTCATCTTTCACTCCATTACTGCGTTATTTGTGTACTCAAACAGTTACATATAGTCATATGCGCCTATTTTCCGTGCACAAATGCCTTGTTCTGAAGCGAAATCTAAGCACGCTGAACCGTTATTAAAATAACAGTCTAGAGCACTCATCTTTCGCTCCATTACGGCGTTATTTGTGTACTCAAACAGTTACATATAAGTTTATATGCGCCTATTTTCCGTGCACAAATGCCTTGTACTGAAGCGAAATCTAAGCACGCTGAACCGTTATTTAAAATTATCAAGAAGGGGCTGACCATATACATCATTCTGGGTAATCATTCAAAAATCTTTTTTCCTCTGCGTTGCCTCTGCGCCCTCTGTGGCTCTGTGGTAGTCGCAAGGAACGGAGCCATTTGTTACGCAGTCTGATCAATGCCCTTAGCAAGTATAAAGATGTCACCACGGCATCTTCAAATCAAAAATTAAAACCGCCATCTGGCGGTTTTTTTATGTCCGTCATTTAGTTTATGGCAGACACAAAAATACTGTGCTCCTTTACCAGTTGATTTATTAGCCAACTGATCTTACCCGGGTATTTTGCCTGGCAAAGATGGGAGCATGTTTCTAACTGACAAATTTCTTAAGGAGAAAACCATGTCAGAGTTTTTACATGGGGTTGAAGTGATCGAACTCGATCGCGGTACCCGTCCAATTCAAACCGTTAAAAGTTCAGTGATTGGTGTTGTTGGTACGGCACCACTTGCCGATGCCGTCAAGTTTCCGTTAAATACTCCAGTGTTGATTGCTGGTAACCGTACCGAAGCTGCCTTGTTAGGCGCGACCGGAACATTGGCAATGGCCATCGATGGTATCTTCGATCAAGCGGGTGCTGCGGTTGTGGTTGTTCGTGTTGACGTTGGTGCTGACGATCCGGGCACTGTTGCTAACATTATTGGTGGCGTTGATGGCACAACTGGTGACTACCAAGGAATGCAAGCATTCCTTGGTGCTGAGTCAGTATTAGGTGTGGCACCACGTATTTTGGTGGCACCGGGCTTTACCAGTGAACGTACTGGTGCTTTGGCTAACGCCGTTACCGCTGGGCTTGTGCCTATCGCTGAGCGTTTACGCGCAGTGGTGATTGCTGATGGTCCTAATACTAATGATGCTGATGCTGCCCTTTACCGTGGTGATTTGAGTTCTCGCCGTGTGTTGGTGGTTGACCCAGCGGTTAAAGTACTTGACAGCGATGGTGCGGTTCAGGTTGAACCTGCCAGTGCACGTGTTGCCGGTATGATTGCCAAGTCTGATAACGACCGTGGTTTCTGGTGGAGCCCAAGTAATACTGCAATGAATGGTATTATTGGTACTGCTAGAGCGATTGACTTCCAACTGGGTGACTCGAATGCTCGTGCCAACCTGTTGAACGAAGGTGAAGTTGCCACGATTATTCGTCAAGATGGCTTCCGTTTGTGGGGTAACCGCACCACCAGTACAGATGCAAAATGGGCGTTCTTGTCAGTAGTTCGTACTGCCGACATGATTAACGATTCATTATTGCGCGCACACTTGTGGGCAGTTGACCGTAATATCACTAAAACCTACATCGAAGATGTGACCAATAGCGTACAGAACTATCTGGACGGCTTGCGAGCACAGGGCGCGATTTTGGGTGGCAGTGTTTGGGCTGATGAAGACCTCAATACCGCAGCAAACATCGCTGCTGGTAAAATTTACTTCAACTTCGACTTCACCCCACCAACGCCAGCAGAGCACATTGTGTTCCGCAGCATCCTGACCAATAACTACATCGAGGAGATTCTATAATGGCTTTAACACCAAAAATACTCAAAAAATTCAAAGTCTCTGTGGACGGTAAGGGCTATTTGGGTCTGGCCGATGAGATCACTTTGCCAAAATTGACCGTGAAAACACGTGAAATCACTTCTGGTTTCCAAGCGCCTATCGAATTAGATGTTGGCCAGCTTGAGAAACTTGAAGGCACTATCGTGATGCTTGAATTCAACGCTGAGTTGATGAAGCTTCTAGGCGGTTGGAGTGGCAAAACCATTAACCTGACTGCTCGTGGTGCGATTCATGCCCAGGGTTCAGATCCTGTGCCAGTGACTGTTACGCTTGAAGGTTTCTTCAAAGAAATGGACATGGGTAACTGGAAAGATGGCGAAGAAGCCAACATGACACTGCAATATGCTGCGCAGAAGTACAAACTGCAAATCGGCACTGAAGTGATTTATGAAATCGATCTTTATAACGATACTCGTTTCGTTAACGGTAAAGATCAGATGAAACTTTTACGCGCAGCAATCGGGGAGTAATTTAGGATGAAAGAACCGATTACGTTAGCTTTTCCTATCAAGGTAGATGGTCATAATTATGCCGAACTGGTGATGCGTCGCCCTAAGGTAAAGGACCGTTTGATGGTAGACCGCTCTGATATGCATCAGTCAGAAAGTGAAATCCATTACTTTTCAAATTTGTGTGAAGTCTCACCAGATGTGATTGAAGAGCTGGATTGGAGTGACTTCCTCAAACTGCGGGAAAAGTTGCAGCTTTTTCTAGATACTCGCCCCAAGGTTTAAGGGGCATGGTAATTGCCCTAGCCAGATACACCGGCTGGGGTATGAAGGAGCTTTTGGATCTCACGGAAGAGGAGATCACTGAGTGGTTTGATGCCGCTCTGGACCATAAGCAAAGAACTGAAGCGGGAAAATAAAAAACGGACATCCACCGCATTTTCCAGCGGATGTCCGCTTTAATTCAAAATCCTTAAAAGGACTGAGGTTGTTTCTCAAAGTGAGGGTATTACCACCAGCAAGTGGTCTCACCGACGAGTTTCACCTCAGCGCCTTTCTATCCCGCTTTAAACCCCCTCTTTCGCCTCATAACGGCGTTATTCTGGTACTCAAACCGTTACCTTTTTTATTTTCTATTGCTCAATTTTTATTTTTTAAACACCCTTCATAGAATTGCGATTTTCAAACAAATTACCCTTATTGGATAACAATATGAACAAAGACGAAGGCAATACCGATGATGCTGTGCAAAGCCTCAGCAGGCTGGGGGAGTTAACTAGTCTGCTGGATGCTGTTGCCCGTATCGATATAGGTGCGTTTACTGCACCGGTGGCTGCACCTACACCCGAAGCTGCGAGCAAAGCAGCAGCGGGTCAAGTGACTCAGTTGGCACCTCAGCCAGCACCACTAACACCACTAATACCACTAACACCACTAATACCACTAACACCACTAATACCACTAACACCACTAATACCACTAACACCACTAATACCACTAACACCCCTAGCACCTGTCATGGCTGCAATCCCCCCCATGCCAGCAATGCCATCAATGGATGCCATGGTGCCAGTGATGAAATCACTGGCCAATGCGCTGAACTTGCAAGATTCTGCGGATAACATCGGCGAAACGGCGACGATGTTAGCGCAAGTGAATGTGCAGCAAGTGCTAGATGGCGACTTAGATTCACTGCTTAAAGCGGCACCTGCATTGTTGGAAGCTTTTGGCTTCGATGAAGCTGCTGATGTTGTTGCTGGGGCGACCAACGCCTTGGGTGCGGTGAATATGACTCAGGTGCTTGACGGTGATTTAAATTCACTGATCAAAGCGGCACCGGGCATTCTCGATACCCTTGAACTTGACCAAGCCGCCGAGGTGATGGCCAAAGCCAGTGGGGCACTTGATCAAGTTAATTTTGAACAGGTGCTTGATGGCGATTTGTCCTCATTGGTCAATGCTGCACCAGAGCTGTTGCAAAGCTTTGGTCTCGACGGCGCGGCCAATGTGCTGGATAAAACCACTGGTGCATTAGAGCAAGTTAACATCAGCCAAGTATTAGAAGGTGACCTGAGTTCACTGGTGAGCGCGGCGCCAAACTTATTACAAAGTGTCGGCTTAGATAATGCGGCGGATATTTTTGCCAAAGCTGGTGGTGCGCTAGAGCAGGTCAATATTGCCCAAGTGCTTGATGGCGATTTGAATTCGCTGGTCGATGCTGGGCCTGATTTATTACGCTCAGTGGGTCTTAGTGATGCCGCCAATGTCTTTGCTGGTGCTGCGGGTGTGCTGGATAAAGTCAACCTGACTCAGGTGCTTGATGGCGATTTGAACTCGCTGATTGATGCCGCTCCTGAACTATTACGCTCGGTGGGCCTTGGTGAAGCGGCAGATGTGTTTGCCGGTGCCAGTGGCGCGCTGGAAAAAGTCAACCTGACCCAGGTACTCGATGGCGATTTGAATTCGCTGATTGATGCTGCTCCTGAACTATTACGTTCGGTGGGCCTTGGTGAAGCGGCAGATGTGTTTGCCAGTGCCAGTGGTTTGCTTGAAAAAGTCAATATCAGCCAAGTGATGGATGGCGACCTGAATGCATTGTTGGGTGCGGGTCCTGATTTATTACGTTCAGTTGGTCTGGGCGAAGCCGCTGATGTGTTTGCTGGTGCTGCTGGCGCACTTGAGAAAGTCAATATTGCTCAGGTGATCGATGGTGACTTGAATTCACTGGTCGATGCCGGTCCTGATTTATTACGCTCGGTCGGATTAGACGACGCCGCCAATGTGTTTGCCGGTGCCGCTGGTGCGCTAGACAAAGTCAACCTGACTCAAGTGATGGATGGCGACCTCAATTCTCTGATTGATGCCGCGCCTGAAATATTGCTTTCGGTTGGATTGGGCGATGCGGCCAATGTCTTTGCCGGTGCCACTGGGGCGTTGAAAAAAGTCGATATTGCTGCGGTGATGGATGGCGACTTGAATTCATTGGTGGATGCCAGTCCTGAGTTATTACGCTCGGTTGGTTTTGATGGCGCTGCCGATGTGGTGGCTGATGCCGCCAAAGCCTTCGACAAAGTCGACTTTAAACAAGTGCTGGACGGCGACCTGAGTTCAGTGGTTGGTGCTGCGCCTGATTTAATTCGCGCAGCCGGATTTGGCGAAGCTGCCGATGTGGTGGCTAATGCCGCCAAAGCCTTTGACAAACTCGACTTTAAACAAGTGATGGACGGTGACCTCACCTCGGTGGTTGCAGCGGGTCCAGATTTATTACGTACTGTCGGTTTCGACGGTGCGGCAGATGTGGTCGCCAACGCGACTAAAGCATTCGAAAAAGTCGACATCAAACAAGTGATGGATGGCGACCTGACGTCGATGGTAGCCGCAGGGCCTGATTTATTACGCTCAGTTGGTTTCGATGGTGCGGCCGATGTGGTCGGCAATGCCTCTAAGGCATTTGACAAGGTCGACTTTAAACAAGTGATGGACGGCGATTTGACCTCGATGGTCGCAGCCGGTCCTGATTTATTACGCGCCGCAGGTTTTGACGAAGCGGCAGATATGGTTGCTGGTGCTTCTAGCGCGTTGGAAGCGGTTGACTTTAAACAAGTGGTGGACGGCGACCTCACGTCGCTGGTGGCCGCGGGTCCTGATTTATTACGCTCGGTTGGTTTCGACGGGGCGGCTGATGTCTTCGATAAAGCCTCTGGTGCGTTTGACAATGTCAACTTCAAACAAGTGCTTGATGGCGACCTGAGTTCGATGGTGGCAGCGGGGCCTGATTTATTACGCTCGGTTGGTTTTGATGGTGCCGCAGATGTGTTTGCCGGTGCTTCATCAGCGCTGGAAGCGGTTGACTTTAAAGGTGTATTGGATGGTGACATATCGTCACTGGTCGATGCAGGACCGGGTTTATTGCGTTCATTCGGTATGGATGGCGCAGCGGATATGTTCGGTTCGGTGAGCAGTCTGTTTGGCTTTGGTGGTGGGGCAGAAAAAGCGGCTGAGGCTGGTACGAATGCGCTAGAAGATGGCGGTAACGCAGTCGAAGCGCAATTTAATGAAGCCGAAGATGACGGTAACGTGCTTGAAGATGGCGGCAACGTACTCGAAGAGGCCGAACCTGAAGAAAAAGAGCAGAAGAAAAAGGACCAGAAGGGTAAGAAAGGTAAAAAAGCCAAGAAGGGCAAAAAAGGCCAGAAAGGTAAAAAAGCCAAAAAAGCCAAAAAAGGCAAGAAAGGTAAAAAAGGCAATGTGCTCAACGATGATATCTGTTGCGCGTTAGAAGATTTCGGTGAAGTTTTTGATTATTTAGACGGTGCCCTTGACGACTTTGATAATGCCCTAGACGACTTCGAGAAAGATGACGACGACAAGAAGAAAAAGAAAAAAGGCAAGAAAGGTAAAAAGAACAAAGGCAAACGCAGTAAACGCCGTAACAAAGGAAAGAAAAAAGGTAAGAAGGATGATTCGTTGGGCAGTATCTTCGCCGATGATGATGGTGAAGAACGGTCTGAACGTAAGAAGAAGAAAAGCAACAAGAAACAATCTCGTAAGAAACGCAAAGCGGCCAAAGGTGGTAAAGGCAAGGGCGGCTTGGGCAGTATGCTCGGCGAGGCCCTTGGTGGTCCGATTGGAGAAATGGCAGGCGGAATGCTTGACGGTCCTCTGGGCAAGTTAGCAGGCAAGATGGGCGGACCGCTTAAGTCGGTTATGGGCGTCTTTGATGTCTTCTCTGCTGCTACCGATGACACCCTTAGCGGTGAAGAAAAAGCCAAAGCCGTTGGTGGTTCAGCCGGTGGTGCTGTAGGTAGTACAGTTGGTACGGCCATCGGGGCCACGATTGGCTCTGTGATTCCATTCTTTGGCACCGCTATTGGTGGCATGTTGGGTGGTGCGATAGGCGGCATGATTGGCGAATCAGTGGGTTCAGCCGTTGGCGATATGTTGGTGGATGATGAGCCAGAAGAAGGGTCAGTAGAAGCTGGTCAGAATGGCGAAGCCGCTGGTGCGACTGCCGGTGCGGGTATTGGTGCGGGTATAGGTGAGCTATTAGAGTCTCAACCTACGGTAGATGAGCAACTGGCCAGTAAGCCGCAAACACCGCCTGGCGCAGCCGCAGGGCTGTCGGCGGGTAAGGATATTGGCGCATTGGTGCCAGATGCCAGTAACGATGCTAAAGGCGGCGAAGGCGGATTCGACCTCGGCGGTTTGATGGGCGCGGCATTACTACCAGCGTTAGGGCCTATTGGCCTTATGGCTGGCGGTGCCATGGCCATGTTTGGTTCAGATGATGACGAAGCGCCGGGTGCTGAAGGTTCGAGCGACGAAGGTGGGCTTGGCTTTGGGACCATCATGGGCGCAGCACTATTACCAGCACTAGGCCCTGTTGGTCTACTTGCTGGCGGTGCGATGGACCTGTTTGGTTCTAGCGATGAAGCCGGTGCTGAAGGTGCTGTCGAAGGAAAAAGCAACGAAGGCGGGCTTGGCTTAGGGACCATCATGGGCGCAGCTTTAGGCCCTGTTGGTCTACTTGCTGGCGGTACCATGGACTTGTTTAGTTCTAGCGATGAAGCGGGTGCCCAGGGTGCTGTCGAAGGTAAGAGCGACGAAGGTGGGCTTGGCTTAGGAACCATCATGGGCGCAGCTTTAGGACCTATCGGCCTTATGGCTGGTGGTGCGATGGACCTGCTGAGTTCTAGCGATGATGCTGACGGCGAAGGTGCTAGTGAAGGTGGAGTCGACTTTGCCAGCGTGGGCACCGCACTACTACCTGCGTTAGGGCCTGTTGGTCTGCTTGCTGGCGGTGCTATGGACTTGTTTGGTTCAGGTGATGAAGCTGGCGGCGAAGGTGAAGGCGGCATTGACTTTGGCAGCATGGGCGCGGCACTACTGCCTGCATTAGGGCCTATTGGTCTTATGGCTGGCGGTGCCATGGACTTGTTTGGTTCTGGTGATGATGCAGGTGCCGATGGTGCTAGTGAAGGTGTTAGCGAAGGTGGATTCGACTTTGCCAGCGTGGGCACAGCGCTACTACCAGCGTTAGGGCCTGTCGGTCTGCTTGCTGGCGGTGCCATGGACTTGTTTGGTTCAGGTGATGATGCTGGCGGCGAAGGTGCTAGTGAAGGTGGAGTCGACTTTGCCAGCGTGGGCACAGCGCTACTACCAGCGTTAGGGCCTGTCGGTCTGCTTGCTGGTGGTGCCATGGACCTGTTTGGTTCAGGTGATGATGCAGGTGCCGATGGTGCTAGTGAAGGTGGAGTCAACTTTGCCAGTATAGGCACTGCACTAATGCCTGCACTGGTACCAGCGTTAGGCCCTGTTGGCCTGCTTGCTGGCGGTGCCATGGACCTGTTTGGTTCTGGTGATGCACAAGCGGGGGCCGAGGGTGAAGCCGCTGGTTTGTTCGGTGGTGATATTGGCGGCTTAGTGAATTCAATGCTGCCCCAGGGCGGTGATGTTGGTGGTGCACTGAATGCCATCTTGCCAGCTGGTGGTGATGTTGGAGGTGCGCTTAATTCAATCTTACCTGGCGGTGGCGACATCGGTGGGTTTGTTAACTCAATGCTACCCCAGGGTATGGGTGGTATTGGCGATGCACTGAATTCAGTGATGCCTGCTGGTGGTGATGTTGGCGGTATGGTCAATTCGTTGCTACCTGCTGGCGGTGACGTTGGTGGTGCACTGAACGAACTGTTGCCTGTGGGTGGAGACATCGGCGGCATGGTGACTTCGTTGATGCCTGGTGCTGCCGGTGCTGCTGCTGGTGGAGACATTGGCGGCGCAGTTGGTTCGATGATGCCCCAGATTGCCGGACTTGCGAGTGCAGGAGCCGCCGGTGATGCGATGAGCACACCCGCACAAAGTATTGCCGCTTTGAGCCAGCCCAGTCAAGGCGCTGGTATGGGCGGCAGTATGGCTGGAGGCGGATCTTCGGGTGCGGGTTCAGTCACGGTCAATACCGAAATCACCATTAATGCCTCAGAGGGTATGGACGCTAAAGCGCTGGCCGAAGAGGTTAAGGTGCAACTCGAAAACAGAGAGATGGCGGCATTACGCAATCTACGTTTCAAATATCTAGATGAGGTGGCATAATGGGTAAAAATGCAAACGGTGGTAGCTTTATGCTGCGATTGGGGGATTTTAGTTTTGCGGTGAGCACAGCCACCTTCGACAAGCTCAGTTACGCATCGGACTACCGTTGGGTCGAAAAAGCAGCACCAACCACAACCAGTCCGCCGTTGATGCAATATAACGGTCAGGGGACTAAAACCCTCAGTATCGCAGGCACCATTTTTCCGCAGACGGTGAAAAATGGTCTTGGTCAGGTAGATTGTATGCGCGAAGAAGCGGCCAAGGGCATCAAGTTCAAGCTGGTTTATGTAAAACCCGCCAGCGGCAATGGCGCTAGAGGTCACATCATGGGTAACTGGTGTATTTACAGTATCTCTGAAGAGCGTACTTTGTTTACCGCCGATGGCACTCCTCGAGAGATTCATTTCACCATGGAACTCAAAGCCTTTGACGGCAAAGCCAAATTCAATCCACCCAAGGCCAAGTAAAGTAATGTAATAGGAGATCACTATGAGTGATGCGATTTATAGAACCCGCGAGGGTGACATGTTGGATTATATTTGCTGGAAACATTATGGCGAGGAGTCTGGCATGGTCGAACAGGTACTGGAGAAGAATCCCGGGTTGGCCGCAAAAGGGCCGATTTACCAAGAAAATGAATTGATCATCTTGCCACTTATTACTAAGCCAGTGGTCAAGAATGTTATTAATATTTGGGATTAAAGCGAATGAATTATAAACCTTCCTTTGAGCTTCAGGCCAACAACAACGATATCACCCGTACTTTAATGGAGCGGGTGGGGTCGGTGCAGATTGTCCAGCATTGTGGTTTTATTTCAGATCACTGCATTTTGGAGTTGGATGATCACCATGATTCGCGGATACAGTTGCCCAGTCCCGGCGACACCGTTCGGATTAAGCTGGGTTACAAAAAGGGTGACTCTGGTGATAAGAGTGAGATGGTGGAACATGGCATCTTTGAAGTGGGTGAATACAGCCTCAGCGGGCCACGAGACACCATGTTTATTTATGGTAACAAGTTTCAGTGGTCGTCGGCGGCGCTTAAAGCGCCAAAACAGCGCAGTTGGCCGTCTACGGTAGAAGAGCCAAAAACACTGCAAGACCTGTTGGGGGCGATAGCGGGTGAGCATGGCTTGGAAGCGAAGGTTAGTAGTGAATTAGCCAGCATTGTTATGCCGGCGATTGAACAAAGTGAAAGTGACTTGCAGTTAATCACCAAGCTAGGATTGCTTTACGATGCCACCGCCAGAATTGTCGAAACCTTTTTGATTTTCATGCCCCGAGGTACTGGGCGTTCGCGCAGTGGTGGTCAGATCCCCTCTATCGCCATTGATATAGAACAAATGATGCGTTGGGACATCGTTGATTCTCAGTTGCCCGCTTATGAATCTTGTAAGGCTTCTTACCATGATTTAACCACTGCCCTGCGAATGGCTGTTACGGCAGGCACTGGTGACCCATGTTATGAACTTACTTATCCGCTAGCTGACGAAGTGACGGCCCAGTGGGCGGCTAAGGCGCGGCTCAATGATTTTAAAAGAACCAGTAGGACGTTAAAAGCCGACGTGATCGGTGATGCAAAATTGATGGCGGGAGGATCGGTGGAGATATCCGATGTCAGGGAAGGAATTGATGGTAGCTGGTTTATCACCAAAGTACATCACTTAATTGACAGTAATGGTTTTACCTCAACCATAGAGTGCGAGCAGATTCTTGGCTAATTATCGGCTTTTGTGCTCTTTTTTCCCCTCATTTGACCTTTTTTATCGATTTCCTGCTGAACATCATTTATACAGGTAGCGTTTATATTTTGTCTAGTCTTCAAATTGAACTGTGTGTGGTTAATCTCGCACGGTCATTTGTTGCGGGCAGGCGTAACCACTTAACGAAATGTTTTTAGGGAACATACAATTATTATACATAACAGGAGAAAGTTAATGGAACTTGCAGTCTTTATTCAAATTGAAACTGACGAAGTCGCCGCACAGTTGTTTGGTGTTAAAAAGCGTACCGTAAGCTCATGGAGACGCCTTGAGCGAGCGCCAGCGCCGAGCCAATCATTAAACATTATTGAGAGAAGCGAAGGTAAAATCGACTGGGAGGGTATTTATCAACCTTATGCCCGATATCAGCAGCGATTAGCCAAACAGCGCTTAGCGCTCAAGGAGAATGGTAGCTGAGCCGTTAGCGGCTCGATGTAACTGTGATAAATCTTTATTTTCGTTGGCACCATTGTTTTGCGGTGCTGACGGATTTCTTTTCTACTCTTTCCTTTGCTCCTTCCTATTATTCCTCATTGTTTTACCCCCAATTTATGATCTATTTTATTGTTTATCCCTCCTTTTTATAATTCCAAATATTAAGACGTTCGCGTAGGGTGGGCACGTTTCCCTGTCGGCATTCTGCCTCCACCTCTGGGGTACTAAAGCTCCAAGTCTTCGCTTTCTTACCCCTTCGCCCCACGCGTGACCTTATCGTTTATCACCAGCTTTATTGATGGCGTATTTCATTGCAAGGTTTGTCGTTGACGGGAAGGTTACGCGTGGGCAGAAAAGAATGCCCACCCTACGGCGCTCATTTATAGCTCCACATCATCTATAAATTCGATTTCAACGCCTTCTGAAATGGTTGCTATAGCTGAATCATCTGGAGGCAGTATATAGTAAAATTTCGGCATTTTTATTTCCAGCCACTTTTTCTTAATCGTTCAGGGTTCTTGAGGATAGGATATCGGACGCACATTATTTCTGTAAATTTATTTGATCCAATATTTGTTGTAACTTAATGGGATCTGCAATGCTGCCAAAGTAATATTCTTTGCCTCCATCAGCCACTAAATCATTTGGTGATTTCATTTCAAACAGCACATCATACTTATCTGAAAATAAGTCTTCTAACTCATCTGCATCATTCCAATTTGATATGCGGATATAAGGACCTTCATTTGAGTCAATTAAAACGATAATTTTACAACCTGTTTTTGAATCAATCATGTCATTGCCTATTTACTTAGAAGAACACTTATTTCACGTACAGATATTTTTACTGTATCCCCATATTGATGAAGAAAAAGTATATTTCCTTAGGTTTTTGTTCTTAAATAAAACGAGTATTATTACCATCAATATAATAAAGGCCTTCAATAATGCCTGAGATTGAACTTAACCCTTGGCAGCAATTTGAAGAATACTTAAGTGGTAAAGATTGTTTCATTTTCTGTTGCTCACTGCTGTAATCACTCCATGCCGCTGGCATCAAACCATTCCAAAATGTCAGACATTCATCATTACTCGTAAAAACGACTGGTTTTATATCTTCGATGTTGTTCGGCATGCTCCAATATATGTAGCCAACAAACGCTTTACCATTGACGTCTTGAAACGTTGTTTTAACAATTACTTGGTATTCATTGAGTCCGCAATCCCCTTTAAAAGGTCTTATCGTTAATTCATCTTCAACTGAATCATCCATAGGGAAATACCAAACTGGGTATTTCTCAATATCTTCTCTGGTTAATTCAAAAATTTCTTTATCCATAATGAAAACCTACCGTTATTTAATTAAATGGCTTATTGAGTTAAATAGTTCTGGCCGACCAATATCATTGTAAGCGCTTTGCAATCCAATTCTTATTTGACTTGCACTGTAATTTGCTTTCTTCCCACCAACCATAGGAGGCAAATATCCGCTAATCGCTTTGTGCATAGCGTTAGAATTTGATTTGCCTGTATGGGCAAATTGAGTAATTGACGTAGCAGGATGGGCATTCATACTCTTTTTGGTGTGTCCAAGCATTTTCCCTAAATACACGGGTAAAATATGGTGTGCCTGAAGGCCTTTATTCAATCCCTGTAATTCTGCATAAGTAGGATTTATTAAAGGCAATTCATCACCTTTTCGCATCGCACTAATGCCTGCTTCGGCTGCATCAGTAGCATGGCTAAGCTTACGAATTTCACTAACAAAAGGAATGATTCCAGCATATCGCCAAAACCCCGAAACGCCGTCGTTAGTAAAAAAATCTTCTCCTGCTGCCGCAGTGTATATATCAGCAATAACCCCGGCGGTGGTTAACCCAACGCCAAGTGAAACGGAATCATCTGTATGCCAACCAGCGTCCTCACCACTAGGAAGATCAGTAATCGACACCCGGCAAGCTTCGCAATAATCCCCTTCAAAACCCAGCGTATCGTAATAAAAGTCATCCCAAGCATTGCTGATATTATCCCAACCACTGGTTTCGCCGTCTGCACAAGAAAACCAACATGAATCCCAAAAATAGCCTGTGGGGTCTGTCAGAGACAGCGGGTTGTTCATCACATAACTATAACGGTTATAACTCTGACTCAGTTCGGGTGCCTGAATAAACGGATCCGGACTTAAAAATCGACCCAGTGTCGGGTCATATACCCGACCATTCATATGGATAAGACCCACCATATCTAACATTTCATGGCCAGTAAAGCCGAGGCTAACATGTATGCCCGAGCTTTTTAATAAGTCTTTATAATCTTGGCCACTGAGTTCTCCCTGCCAATCTAACCCTCGGCGCTGGCCAAAACTGTTAAAGCTGGTCGTGAGCAGGATATTGCCATCACCATCGGTGACTTTATCAATCGAACCGAGGTGATCACGGTGTGAATATTCGTAACGTTCATCAACTTGTGAATTGGGCCCGTAGGCGTAAATTTTCAGCACATCAGCCGCAACAGCTATTTTTTCAATACGTTGGTAGTGATCATCATCGCCGGTGATCACCTCTTCAATGCCGGGCGCATAAAAGGTGTGTTCAGTGTGGCTGGTACCATTGTTATCCTGCCATTGTGATTGGCGATAATAACGCGCGCCATCAATACCATAAGCAAAAGATTCTGAGTTATTACCTTTGCTAATCAGCTTGGGTTTACCCCGGTGGTTCCAGTCAATGGTGGTGGACGCTCCAGCGCTAGAGCTAGGCAGATATTGGCGGATTTCACCATGGCTGTTGTAATGCAATTGATAAGCAACACCGTTGATGGTGGCGCTTTTCACCGCATTGATACCCGCGTTGCGCTGCGTTCTGTCTAAATCTCCATAGGCATACGGGGTTATCGAATCGCCAACGCCAGCCAGGGTTTGTTTTGATTCGATATTACCCAGTAAGTTATATGATTGTTGTTGGTGCTGGACCTGAATGCCATTATGGGCAACATAAGAATTCTTTAACCGATGCAGGCTATCATAATCAAAGCGCTCAGTTTGACCCGCCAGAGCATCTTCGCGCCTTTCAAGCAGGCCATTGCTGGCCCAGCCATAATTGAGTTGTTGGGTTCCACCAGAGGTGGTAATGCTTTGAAGTAAGTTGCTGGTGCTGTCATAAACCCTAGTGGTGGTTAACTCATTGGCGAAGGTTTCATCGGTAACGGCACCAAAGGCATTGATGGCGATGATTTGTTGCAATGCGCTGTCATTGGCATCGGTGACCCCGGTGGCATAACCCCAGCGATTATAATCTTGGCTGATCACCTCATTGTTGGGGTAAGTGATGGTCTCTAATCGTCCCAAGTGATCATAGGTCATCGATTGCGCGTATGAGCGGCTTAATCCCGCAACTGCAATGGCTGTGGTTAACCCTTCAACACGGCTGTCGCTGTTATATCGATAATCTTGCTTATGATAATAATCACTATCGGCATCGGCAAATTCAACGTAATCAATGCCACCAATACCATTGGCCGGATCGTAAACCGTGGTTTGTTCGCCATCGGCAGTGGTCTGGGTTTTTAAGCGCCCCAACAGGTCATAGTCATAGTCAATAAGGCGGGTATCATTGGTTTTTTGCCAATTGAGCTGATTGAATGCGCTGTAATTATGGCTAACGGTGCCAATATTGGCATCTTCAAGCAAAGTTCGGTTACCCGCTGCATCATAGGTTAAGGTTGCCATTAAATGACCGTCAACGGTAGAGGTATGGAGCCAACCCGTTGGATAATAAGTAAACTCAGTGGTCACTTCTTCTGTCGACCCCTGCGCCTCGATAATTTTAATTAAGTCACCGTTATAATGGGTGTGACGACTAGTCACCTGGGTTAAGTGATTTTGCAATACACCGTCAGCATCTTTTACCGTGGTAGTTTGGGTGACTATTTTGTGCTTTAAGCCAGTATCAACCGTATAGGCATTCATGCTGATGGTTGCGTCTGGATGCATGATGTTTTCGATTCGGCCAACTCCATCGTAAAAATAAACCGTATATTGCACCGTTTCGCCAGGGTAATAAGGCAAACTCTGTTTCCATAGTTGTCCCTTGCTGTTGTATAGCGTATCTTGAAAAATAGCAGTGCCATTAAAACCTTGGCTTTGTTGGCGAATTTGGCGGCCTAAATTATCGAGGTAAACCACAGATTCTGATGTCTCAGAGGTCGTTGTCACTTGTATCGACGGTGTGGTGATATTAGCCACTATTGAACACACCACAGTCTCACCATCACAGCTTTGGTATTGTGTGGTGACGGTGTCATCAGCTGTGGTGGTGGATATCAACCGGGCAAACGGATCATATTTATGGCGGGTTAATTGTTGGTTAGCATCGGTGATGCTATTGACCAAACCAAAGCGGCTGTCATAACCATAAGTCGCACTTTGGCTTAAAGCGTTGGTGATGGTGGTTGGATAACGACCGTCTCTGTAATGGGTTAAAGTGGTGGCGCGTTCGGCCATTTTATCGCCAGACACCGTGGTAGATGATGGATTGCCCTGGTGATCAAAGGCGTAAGTGGTGAATAACGCCAGTGAGTTATCGACCGAATCAGTCAATTGACTGGTGCTACCAACCCGGTTTATTTTTTTGCCGAGGTGTAAATAGGGCGATTGGCTATATTGCTGGCTATGCGAAGGGGCACTGTTGGTATCACCGTCATAATAGCTGACAGTGGTTGCATGGTTAAACCCCTGCAACCATTGACCAGCGGTCATATCACTTTGGAAACCCTTGGTGGTTTTGATGCTGCGAGTAATATTGCTTAAACTCACTGGTTTGTTAGGCCCATTGCTAGAAGGGTCAGACGTTGCCCCATCTGCCCATTGCTGGGTTTCAACGCTGTCAGTGATACGACACAAGTCATAAGATGGCACGATGCATTCACTGCTGCCTACGGTGAAGCTTTTACTGGTTTGTTTCACCCCTAACAACTCACCCTCTGCATAAAGGTATTCTGTCAAGGCTTTGCCGTAAGGCACCCATATTTCGGTGTTGAGGGGTACTTGAGGGTCTTTAATCTCATATTTGAGAAAATCCATTTCAACCACTTTTTTGCTCAGTATGCTGGCATCTGGCTGACCAAACATTTTCTTTGTTTGAATGCTATTAGCCAGTTTATTGACAAAAATGGGCGAAAAGGTGTGTTGGTTATAAGTGTATATATCATTGCTGACATCCCACTCTAGGGTTGTATCGAAGCCGGCAAACCCCCATCCTGAGGTCTCATGCAACAGCCCTCGGCCCTGATAGGCATATTCAAAGCGGTTTGAATCACCGACACCATCACTGACGACTTTCGCCGTCACCACGGTATACATATAACCATTAAAATAGTTAGGCTGATGACCACTAACGCCTTGGAGATTAAAAAACTCAAATGGCCAAGTAATGGCAGGACCTGTCGACAGGGCATTACCTTCTACACCATCCTTTGTCATATCGGTATATTCAAATTGGGTGGTGATACCGCTACCGTTATCAATGTGATTTACCCGGCTTTCAATTCTGCGTGGTGAGCTGGTATCCCAACCAAAGGTGAGCGGTTCGACACAACTAATGCGCATCCCATATTCATTGACCCCACCAGCTTCATCATAGCCACATTGCTGCACTTGCTTTAAACGTTCCCAGCCATCCTCAATTGCTGTGGTTTGCAGCCGATAATCTGTTATTTTTTTACCCGCTTGCATGACGATTAACTTGTTGAGACGCACAGGAGAGATTGCCTGCATTTCAATGAAGTAATTAACATCAGTGTCATAATCAGGATGGGTTCTTTCGGTGTCTTGGTCGGCCAATGCCTGCTGACTTCGCGGTTCATATTCAAAATCAATATGGCTATCTAACACACCGGAGAGTTTGCTGCCGTAACTTATCCGCAGAGGGTAGTTAAAGCCAAAGTCATTATTGTTGTAATACTGGTAGGTGATGGTATTACCAAATTCATCGGTCTTTTTATTGATGCGAAATTTAACATTATTGTGTGAATAACCGTTATAGGCCTCAGGCGACACCACTTTTTGAAAATAATTATCTGTTGCAGCATTGTCAGTATTAAAGGGGCTAAGCGGTATCGACACTCTGTGTTCGGTGTTGGTTAAATCAGATGTTTGATTAACATGCCTCGAATCCGCAGTGCGGCCATACTCTATAATGCTGCCGTCTGGCAAAAATACTTCTAACCAAGAATCTGTTAATCCAGGATGCCCGCTAGGGTAATGTTTGATGACTTTGACATTGGTATTGTTCCATTGAAAAAACACATCGGTGGCAGGTGCGCCCGAACGCGCTAAACCGACATGGGTTAGTGGCTGTCCATCAAGGCATAAGGATTCCCAGGCTACATCAGCATCTGGAATGTTTCTCTCTGTAAATCTACCACATTTATCAATTTGTGATAGCCCAGCGAAATGCCAACCGTCACCGATGATATCTTCACCTTTATGTTTGTATTCTTTTAAGCGTGTGCGAGTGCTGGCATAGTTAAGGGATAAATTGGGCCGCAGGTTGTTAACGCCGGGCGCTACGGGCAAAGGTATGTGAATGGTGGCTTTGCCTTTGTGGGTCACTTTGCTTGACAGTGTCATTGCGCCCGGTGTATTGGCGGGTTGAATCAACACACTAGAATCTTCAAACTGAGTGTTGTCTATCACCGTCACCAATATCTTTGCATCTGCGGTATTGCCACGCTCATCTTGAGCTGTGTAGGTAAACTCAATATCCCCCATGGTTTGTGGGGTATACAACACCGTGTCGGCAGAATTGACGGTTGGGCAGTCATTGGCGTCATCACAGCTGACAGATACCAGCGATACCGCCTCACCATCTGGGTCTGACGCACCAAACTTGCCGTGAAGCAAGTTGAGTTCGACGGGTTCATGTATCATTAAGGCGTAATGGTTGTCTCTCGGCCTTGGCGGTGCACCATTGCCAACGACGGTATATGAAAGGTAATTATGGTTGAAGTCCTGACAAGAACGCCCCCTGACGCACAACGCTGATCTAAAATGGTAAGTCTCGGCGCTCAGTTTACCAATAAAATAACCGAAACCGGATAAATGCACCTGTGTCGCTTCTGACCATGTTTGATTAACCAGTTTATACTCGACTTTAGGGTAAAGTATTTGCGCCAACGCGGTCAAGGTGAAGTCGAAATGAACGCCATCATTTTTCTCCCAAATACGAGTGGGCATTTCAGGGAAAAAATGCTGTATACCGACTTTGACCAAGGTCGGCTTCGATATGCCGCCTTTGCCATCGGTGGCGCGGTAATAAAATGCATCATCCTCAATTTGATTGTTGGCAGGGGTATAATGTAATGATTTGCCGTCGGCACTGATGGCGACGTTGCCATGGATGCCGGATATGATATCCGGCACTATCATCAAGTCGTTATTGTCATCGTCTTTATCATTGCCCAGCACATCAATGGTGATGGTCTGATTGGTCGCTAAGGTTTGGCGATTGGAGACGTTTAGCGTCGATATACCATTTTCAGCGCTTGGTGTTTTGTCGGCAATATTGCTGCTAGAGTCATCGCTAATGTCGACTTGTGCGACAGCGGTGTCAGGATTGGCAACCGGCGAGGTATTGTCGCCACTGACCGTTAGGTTCACAGTCACAATATTGGAGGTTTTAGCGGCATCTGGCTGGCCGATGGGGGCATCTGTCAATTGATACTTAAAGTTGAGTTCACCTGAAAAGTAAGCATTTGGCGCGGTGTATGTCGCATTAATGCCTGTGGTGGTCACGGTGCCTGCTAATGGTTGTTCAACAATAACAATGGTTAATGGGTCGGCATCAAAGGTATCATTGCCAACTAAACTTAAAAATGATGAACCACCTTTAGCCACCGTGATGGTGTCGGCCACAGCGATCAGTTCAGGGTTTTCATAACGCGTTAAGGTAAAGTGCCCCAGCACTTGGCTAAGGTTAAGCGTGGCACTGTGTGCGACGATCTCCAGCTCAACGGGTAACGCTGCACTGCTTAGTCCGGTCATTAAGTCTAGGTTATCAAAGGAGAAATCGTTTGTGGTGCCTGTAAACGCTTGTTGTGCCAGTATTTGATGATTGGTGGTTTTAAGATAAACCATCCTGCCTGTTGCCGAGGAAGAAAAGGCGACTTGTCCGGTTATTTTTTTACTGCCCAGCACGTAGCCATCAAGGTGACCACTGATTGAAGGATTTGATTCGATGTAAGTCGAAAATGACTCTGAAGAATCACTTGATGTGCTACAGAGATTATCAGTAATATTTCCATAACAGGCATCTACTTTAAAATAATACTGGGCATTTACTTCAGTCGAATACAGCCTGAATTCGAGCCTGTTGACACCTTCAATCTGAGTGGTCAACGCATCCTCTGTGGTGACAATATACGATTTTATGGCGGGTTCAGTATAGACATCATCGTTACCCAATTCCCGTCGCTTGCGGGTGATTTTGTAATAACTGACTTCGTCGATAGGCGGGTAAACATCAAGGATAAAACGTCCAGGCTCACTGTTATAGGCAATGACTTTAAACTCCCCCGTGGGTAAGTTCGCTATGCTTGTTGTGACTCTAACGTAGCTTAAATCAGCGGGGGCAATAGCCAACTGCTGATTAGTACTTACTGCCAGAGAACAGTTATCCTTATAACAGGTCTTCACTCTAAAATCGAAATAACCATTGCCTAAATCGCCAACATTAAAATAACCGGTTTGATTGATTTGTGCTTGATAATTGGCTGGTGTCACTGCTGTGCTTGTTGGGTTCAAGTCAGATAATGGCGACCAGATGCCGTTTTTATATATTTCAAGTTTGTACTCATCAGCGCCTTCAACTTGCGGCCAAGTGAGGTGCAGCTCACTGTTCTGGGTCTGGATTGTGGGCGTTTTATTAAGATCAACAGATAATAGTTCAGCTGTTACTTTCGATGCCGAGCAGTAGGCGCTGTTGGCATTGTAACTGGTGGTATCACAACTAGATTGGGCTATACAGACACCGACTTCAAAGCGATGCAAGCCGCTTGGTATATCAGCAATTGTAAAGGTGTTGGTTGATGGAGAAACTTCACTGCCTAGCTGGCATTGCCAAACGCCATTTTGCCAGTTGCCATTGGTGAAAGACTGTCTGCGATAATAGATGTTTTCATTGTGTATTAGTGATCCCACTTGAAGGTTGACCAAGCCATTGTCAGTCATGATTTTATTAAGCATGACCGTTTCTAAACTTGCAGCAGGGATCAGTATTCGGATTTCACCTACAAATATTGGTAGCCAGTTTGAAGCATGGGCTGTCGAAATGCTTCCACCAGCCCCTGATATTAAAGATAAACCTAATAATGCATAGAGTGCGGTGCGTAGAAACTTAGATGACATCATTCATTTTCCTTTTATACAATTACACAGGCCGTTAAGCGGTTAATTTTTTACCTAATTTAACTTTAAAATTGGAAGATTCTATACTAATTGTTGATGAACAACAATCTTTTGGAGAGTGGTTTTATTTGGAGTTTGTTGTTGGGTTAGCATTTCGTCGAGGTTATATACACAAAAAGGGATGACACCGAAGTATCATCCCTTATCAATATTGTGCTGTGTGGCCTTCGGCTTAGCGGAACCTGAACTCTACGGCATCGCTTTTGACGCTGTGTAGGGCATTCTGGTTGGCTTCAAAATGGGCGATGTCATCTTGCCATTGCAAGAAACGATCAACACGTTCTTTGGCTGGTGCCATGATGAACGACTGGTATTCTTTTAACAGTTGTTCGGCGGTTAATTCATTACGTCTAATCAGCAACTTTTTCGCCTCAGGAGACATGAAAAAGATGAAGTGAATAAACTGAAATACAGCCTTTAGCTTATCAAAGAAACTGATCGCATTTTCTCTGGGCATCTGATGTTCATAACACAATTCGTGTTCTGAATGCATCGCACCTTGAGCGTTTACGTCAGTGTCAGCTTGGCCGGATAAAACATCTTCGACGGCGTTTACTGGTGCTTTAAAGTTGCAATACTCACTATAAACAACAATAGCGATTGCTATAAGTGCTAGTGTGAATGCGCTAATTGTAACCATTTGAATACCTCACTCCATTTGCGGGCAATTAATAATGAGAAAAACATGAAAGCAGCCAAAATGTTTTCGCTTATAGAATATAAAGTCCATAAGCCATTCGCCTCTCTATGGCCCATCACTACCACATCAACATGCATGACCGCATTTAATATAATGGTAATAACCAAGCAGCGATATATATAACGAACAACATAGTGAGGTTCAACTTTCAATAATTTGTGGATCATAAAAACGGACAGAACAATGGCCGAATTCAACAAAACCCACATCGAAAAATAATTATGGAAATACTCTTTGTACATGGCGCTCGTTTTATCCAGAGCACCGATGTAACCGAGAACGACATGAGCGAATACCATAGAAAGACATAGACAACCCGCCAGAATCATCAATGATTTATTGGTTTTCTTTTTCACAAAATGATAAACAAATAATACCGCATAAGCGATGTTTGAAAACATTGTGAAGTAAAAACCGATTTCGGCATTAATATATTGCATGATAATCTATAAATTTTCTTTTAATTAAAATGGTGGGTCAATTATGACGCCACTGGCAGTGAGTATATTATCACCACCGCTGATTGTCAGTATTCTACCAGACTCTTGCAGTTGAATATACTGTCCTGAGGCTGATGTTACCTGGGTATTGGCAACTGTCGTGATGTCTACCGTTGGTGTTGCTTGCTGGGCGTAAGCCTGGCTTACAAACATCGTTGGCAATCCAATTAAAATCAATTTTGTTAATGTCAATTCTTTCATCTAAGCATCCACTGGTTTGTTTTTGTCAAAAAAATAAACTTTCCATAATACCAATATTCCTATCGCTTGAACTTCAAAAGAAGTCGACAGCAAACTCGTTGCTGCACATTTATACAACTCTTATCGTTGTTCTTTAGCAATGGTTGAAAGACTGATTGCTTCGCTCAACTTTGATATATAAAGACAACTTCGTCGCTTTTTGGCGCTCCCCGAATTTGCTTCTGGGTTTATGCACGTTAAATACATATAAAATACTATTTGTTAACGACTCAGTCACACTAAACCAAAAAAATGTTAGGCGCAAGTGCTGAAAACTTCATCAGCAGTGATTTTTTCTTAACCATGTTTTCATTTTGGTCGGTTATTCATCTTGACATACCTGTTGGTGGTCGTAAAATTATAGGCTAACTTATTGTTTATGATAGCAAAGTTTTAATTTGTTGTAATATGGCTAATTTGCATAAAAAGAACAATTTAGTGAATGAATTTATTTAAATTTGTTGAAAATAAATTCATCAGAAGGTAACAAATGATGCAAAACAGGGCTATTTGGTAACACAAAGTGACTAAATTTTACATATGGCTTAAGGAACACCATGGTTTGAGACAGCGTTTGAAGGCGTTTGAAGGTGTTTGATGCCATTGTCTCGGTACGTCTGTTAACAATGTTGTCGTAAATGTTAGTGATTTGGGAAGTGTGGTATTGCTCAAGGTTTTAGTCATGATTAACCCCTACGTCTTGCAATTATCTTTGAATACGTATTCATGTTGTCGTGGCGTCGTCGACAGGGGTAACATCCAATCCACCATTTTGGCGATTCTTCGCCCAGCCGGGCCGTTTTTTGGCGAGAACGGGCGGATCCAGCAATCAATCAACAGGCAGGTAATTTATGTCAGCTCAGCAGTCGACTACGCCTCCATCCTCAATAGCAGGAAAGGGCGCCGCTAAACCACAACTAAATTTTTGGCAAATTTGGAATATGTGTTTTGGTTTTTTAGGTATTCAATTTGGTTTTGCGTTGCAAAATGCCAATGTCAGCCGAATTTTTCAAACCCTTGGCGCTGATATCGACGATATTCCGATCCTTTGGATTGCAGCCCCGGTGACTGGTCTGATTGTACAGCCCATAATCGGTTACCTCAGTGATAATACCTGGAACAGCTTAGGACGTCGTCGCCCTTACTTTTTGTATGGGGCATTATTAGCCTCGGCCGCCATTTTCATTATGCCCAACTCACCGACTTTGTGGATTGCTGCGGGAATGCTGTGGATAATGGATGCTTCTATTAATATATCGATGGAACCTTTTCGCGCTTTTGTCGGTGATATGTTACCCGAGAAACAACGCCCAAGCGGTTTTGCGATGCAAAGCTTCTTTATTGGTATCGGTTCTGTTGTTGCCTCTGCACTGCCATGGATTTTTGCCAACTGGATGGATGTCAGCAATGTTGCCCCGGCGGGTGAGATCCCCAACACCGTTAAGTATGCCTTTTACTTCGGTGGCGTGGTGCTGTTTTTGGCGGTGATGTGGACCATCATGTCTACCAAAGAATATACCCCTGAACAATTGGCCGAATTCGAAGCCACTGAAAAAGCCTATAAGTTATCTTTGCAAACCCAAGCCCAACAAGACCGTGCACAACAACAAAGCGACGCATCAGCGGCTAGCCGCCGTACGGTGGCGCAATACCATAAAGGGGCCTTTATTTGGTTGATGGCGGGTGTGTTGTTTTCGTTGCTGGTCAATTTGCAGCAGCTTGATAAGCAGCTGTATATCTTGTCGATTGGTGCGATTGTTTTTGCGGTGATCCAATTGATGGCTGGGCGTCTGCAAGCGGCCAATAAAACTGATAATGGTTTTTCTGCGG
Source organism: Phenylobacterium sp. (assembly GCA_047617105.1). Classification (GTDB taxonomy): domain Bacteria; phylum Pseudomonadota; class Gammaproteobacteria; order Enterobacterales; family Alteromonadaceae; genus JABSOG01. The sequence continues at coordinate 32,989 of JBLGCB010000018.1, forward strand.
TGATTGACGATTTATTTCATATGCCTACTACCATGAAGCAATTGGCGGTGGTGCAGTTCTTTTCATGGTTTGCGTTGTTTGCGATGTGGATATATACCACCTCAGCGGTATCACAAGTGCATTTTCATGCCACCGATACCAGTTCTGCGGCGTTTAACGATGGCGCTAACTGGGTAGGTATTTTATTTGCCGCTTACAATGGTTTTGCGGCACTGGCGGCGATTGTTATTCCAAAACTGGTGCAATACACCAATTTGCGTGTCGCCCATTTGATTAACTTGTTATTGGGTGGACTGGGTCTGGTGTCGTTTTTAGTGATCAAAGACCCTGACTGGTTATTATTGTCTATGGTTGGCGTTGGTTTTGCTTGGGCATCAATTTTGTCTTTGCCTTATGCGATGTTATCTAACTCGTTGCCAGCCCATAAAATGGGTGTATTTATGGGCATCTTTAATTTCTTTATCGTTATCCCACAAATTCTGGCGGCGTCTATTCTTGGCTTTTTGGTTAAAACGCTGTTCTCGGGCGAGCCCATTTATGCCTTGGTGATTGGCGGCGTGTCGTTGGTGATAGCAGGTGTGATGGTGTTGCGGGTTGAAGATGAATCGACAGAATCATTGGCAGCGCTAAATGAGCAAGGGGCGGCTTCATGAGTAAGTTACTGACAGCCTGTTCATTGAGCGCGTTTTTGATGGCAGTTGTGACTGCTTGTTCTGTCTATGAGAGTAAAGAGGGCGCACCAGCGGTGGCAAAACTCGATAAAAACGGCAAACCGGTGGTTTATCAGGTGTTCACTCGTTTATTCGGTAATACCAACAGCACCAATAAACCCTGGGGCACCATGGCCGAAAATGGTGTTGGTAAGTTTAATGATTTCACCGATACTGCGCTCGAAGGCATTAAAGAACTGGGTGTCAGTCATGTTTGGTATACCGGCGTATTGCACCATGCGGTGGTTGGCGATTATAGCCATTTGGGCATCAGCAATGACGACCCGGATGTGGTTAAAGGGCGTGCGGGCTCACCGTATGCGATTAAAGATTATTACAATGTCAATCCTGACCTTGCGGTGGAGCCGAGCAAACGTTTGGCTGAGTTTGAAGCGTTAATCCAACGCACCCATCAACATGGTTTGAAAGTGATTATCGATATCGTGCCAAACCATGTGGCTCGGGGTTATCACTCGGTGAGTAAACCCACTGGTGTTGAAGACTTTGGTGCCAGTGATGATACTTCGCAAAGTTATGCGCGTGACAATAGCTTTTATTACGTGGTTGGCGAATCTTTTAAGGTGCCACAAGCAAACAATGGTTATCAGCCGCTTAATGGTGAGCAACATGTGCTGAACGATGGCAAGTTTGTTGAGTCTCCGGCCAAATGGACTGGCAATGGTAGCCGTAAAGCCCAGCCTGATATCAATGACTGGTATGAAACGGTGAAAGTGAATTTTGGCGTGCGTCCTGATGGTAGCCATGATTTTAGCGCATTACCGGCAGATTATGCTGATAAAGATTATCGCCAGCACGCGGCTTTTTGGGCCGACAAAAATGTGCCTGCAACCTGGGTCAAATTCCGAGATATCGCCCAATACTGGCTGGCTAAAGGGGTTGATGGCTTTCGTTATGATATGGCCGAAATGGTGCCAGTTGAGTTCTGGAGTTATATGAATTCATCGATTAAAACCACCAACCCAGAGGCGTTTATCCTCGCCGAGGTGTATAACCCCAAACAGTATCGAGATTATATCCGCCTAGGCAAGATGGATTACCTCTACGATAAAGTAGAATTTTACGACACTTTAAAAGCGATTATGCAGGGCAAAAACAACACCGATGCGCTGATACCGATTCAACAAGGGTTGGCGGATATCGAACACCATATGCTGCACTTTTTAGAAAACCACGATGAACAGCGCATTGCCAGCCCTGATTTTGCGGGTCAAGCTGAGGTCGCCAAACCCGCCATGGTGGTGTCTACCACCATTAGCACCTCACCCACCTTGTTGTATTTTGGCCAGGATGTTGGTGAGGACGGTGCGGATGATCTAGGATTTGGCGGGGCGACACGCACCTCTATTTTTGATTATGTTGGTGTGCCTGCCCATCAGCGTTGGATGAACCATGGCCGTTTTGATGGCGGTTTATTGTCGACCAAAGAAAAGTCGTTGCGAGATTTTTATCAGCGATTATTAACTTTCTCTGCTTCAAGCAGTGCCTTGAATGGCCAGTATGCGCCAATTCATCACGATAACCTCAATGCCACCGCGGGTTATTCTGACAAGGTGTTTTCGTTTGTGCGCTGGTCAGCGCAGCAAAAGTTAGTGGTGGTGAGCAATTTTGATGGCGAACAAAGCCATCGTTTTGAACTCACCGTGCCTTCCTCTGTAATCAAACAATGGCAACTGAGTGATGGCCAATATCCGCTGGATGATCAGCTCTATGGCCATAAAAGCACCTTAGTGGTGAATAATGGGGTTGGTTCGCTGGCGGTGTCAGTGGCACCTTTAGCGTCGTTTATTTATCAGTTGTAATGTATGTTAATTAGGAATGATTTTTATGAGGCAATGTATGTTGCGTTTATGCAAGTTTATGGTGGTGTTTTTAGAGGTGTTGTTGATGTTTAAGGTATCTACTGCCTGCGCTGATTATGTCAGTCATCAAGTCAGCGACAATGCCGTGGTGATTAATACCATTGATGGCAAGGTGACACTCACGGCGCATCATTCACAAGCCATTGAAGTGGCCTATGAGAAAACCGGGGTGAAACAATTGCCTTCTTTTTCACTGGTCGATTCAGGTGACAGTAAGACGGGCATCATTGAGGTTAAAGATAAAGGCGATAAGCTGACCTTTTCTACTGCCCAACTAACAGCGGTGATCACCAAGTCGCCTTTTCATATTGCCTACTATCGTCACAATATGGCTCATAAACAGGGTCACCATTCATCAGACTCAGCAAAACCAACCCTACTAGTAGCCGAAGAACAGGGTTTTTTCGCCCATGATACCGTGCGTGGTTTTCGTTTTGCCTTACAAGATAATGAAAAACTGCTTGGCGGTGGCGAGCGGGTATTGGGCATGGACCGTCGCGGTCATAAATTCCCTTTATATAATAAAGCGCACTATGGTTATACCACCGAATCTGATCAAATGTATTTTGGCTTGCCAGCAGTGATGTCGAGCAATAAATACATTTTGTTATTCGATAATACAGCCCGAGGTAATATGGACTTGGGCAAAAGTGAAGCGGATGTGATGCAGTTTGATGCTGTGGGCGGGCGCACGGCTTATGTGATTTTTGCCGGAGACAGTTATCCGCAACTGATTAAAAATTATGTTGCCGTTACTGGCAAGCAACCACTACCGCCACGTTGGGCGTTTGGCAACTATGCTTCCCGTTTTGGCTATCGTACCGAGCAGGAAGTTCGGGATACGGTGAACAAGTTTAAAAGCGAGGATTTCCCCCTCGATGCACTGGTGTTAGATTTATATTGGTTTGGCCCAGATATAAAGGGCCATATGGGTAATCTTGAGTGGGATAAGAAAGCTTTCCCGACCCCCAAAAAGATGATTGCTGACTTGCAAGCGCAGGGGGTGAATACCATCATGATCACCGAACCGTTTGTGTTAAGCACTTCAACTAAGTTTGAAGACGCGGTGGCCAATAAGGCGCTGGTTAATAATGTTGCGGGTAAAACCGAACGTTTTGATTTTTACTTTGGTAACACTGGTCTTATCGACGTGTTTAATGCCAATGGCAGTAACTGGTTTAGTCAAACCTATGACATGCTTTATCAACAAGGTGTGACTGGATGGTGGGGCGATTTAGGTGAACCTGAGGTACATCCGGCAGACAGCATTCATACGTTGGCCAATGGTATAACCGCCACGGCTGATGAGGTGCACAATGTTTATGGCCATCAATGGGCCCACATGGTGTATGAAAAACAACAGCAATTGAACCCGTTACAGCGACCGTTTATTATGATGCGTTCTGGTTTTGCCGGATCGCAGCGTTACGGCATGATCCCCTGGACAGGCGATGTTGAACGTTCATGGGATGGCTTAAAACCTCAAGTGGAGTTGAGCTTGCAAATGGGCCTGTTGGGTATGGGTTATACCCATTCGGATCTGGGCGGTTTCGCCGGTGGCGAAAAATTTGATGCTCAGATGTATACCCGCTGGTTACAATATGGTGTTTTCCAACCGGTTTATCGTCCTCACGCTCAGGACAATATTGCTTCTGAGCCGGTTTTTCACGATAAAACCACCAAAGATATCCTGCGTGAGTTTGTCAAACTCAGATATCGCATGTTGCCTTACAACTATACCTTGGCCTATCAAAATAGCAGCAGCGGAATGCCGTTGATGCGCCCGACCTTTTTTGAAGATGAATCGAATTTGGCCTTGATGGACAACAAAGACAGTTATTTTTGGGGTGATGCCTTTTTGGTTTCACCTGTGACCGAAGCCGATGTTAAAACCTGGCCGATTGATTTACCAAAAGGGGTTTGGTTTGACTATTGGTCAGATAAGCGATATTCAGGCCAACAGACGGTGAATTTTCCGTTGACCCTGAAAACGATTCCGGTGTTGGTGCGTGGCGGTTCATTTATTCCGATGATTGACGATATTAAATCGACCAAGGATTATTCCAGCGAAAAGCTGACGTTACATTATTATGCCGACAGCTCGGTTAAAACCGCTCAGGGAGAAATGTATGAAGATGATGGCAAAACCCACGGTGCCATCGACAAAGGTTTGTTTGAACTGCTGAAATTTGATGCCAAGCATGAAAATGGCCGATTAAGCATCAATTTACGTCGTGAGGGCGAAGGGTATCCGCAAATGCCATCACAACGTCAATTGCAATTGGTGGTGCATCATTGGCCACAAGCACCTGAACGCGTTCAGGTTGGCGCAAAAGTAATAAAGCCTTTTACCACTAAGGCTGAACTAGATTCGGCTGTGACAGGCGCATGGTGGGATAAAGATAACCAGCAGTTATGGCTTAAGTTCGATTGGAATCATCAGGCTTTGGGGTTGGCCATCTGGTAGGCGTAGGCTAGTTTTAGTTATAGGTGTCGTTATAGGTTTAGGTGTGGGTGTTGTAAATTGGCCATTACTGTAGAATTTTGGCCACTTACTGTCAATTTTGCGACCACATTGTCAATTTACAGCCATTTATTATCAAAATATGGCCGTTAATATCTAGTTTTAACTGGTATTGGTAAATCTGAAAAAATAAAAAAGGGGCTGTGATCAGTAGATCACAGCCCCTTTTTGTTTAGTAGATTATTCTACCAGTGTTTTGTTCTGTCGTAGCTTTAACAAACCGATATCGGCCAAGGCACTGACATTAGATTTGGTTTTGCATGATAACCAAGACATATCGCAGCCTGCGGTGATCAATTGTTCAACGGATTCATGGTACATTTTCTCAAATGCTTTGCTTTTCATGAAAGCGGCCATGTCACGAGGGGCATCTGCGGCTGGTCTTTTGGTGGTTTGGTCACCAAATTGCAAATATGGCGAAGTTGTTTGTAAACATTCGCTTATTTTGGCCAGGTTTTTACCCCGTGGTGTGGTTTCACCCTTCTCCCACTGCTGTACTGCCTGTGCGGATACCCCAACCATACGGGATAATTCGGATTGATTTAACGCCAGACTTAACCGGGCGGCCTCAATTCTCTTACCGATGGCTTTCTTCTCTTCTAAAATTTTATCGACTGTCACTGCACTTGCTTCGCTCATTTGACTCTCCTCAAATTATTGTTGGTAGGCCACTCCAGCAAAACGAAGTGCGACCCCATAGCCCAATAGTAAAGTAACTTGCACGAATTTAAAAGCAAAAACAAATAAGCACTTGTATGATTTTTTTACCAAGGTTAACTATTGGCCAATTTAGGGCACACATGGGGCGAGAAAATATTGCCTATTGGCGTGATAAATAGCAAAAAATAGTGTGTTAAAAATTTTGATCTGATATTTAACTCTTTGAAAAATAACGATAATAAATATAACGGCCTGTAATTAACAGCATTTGACTTAAAATTAATAACGCTTGATTTTATTTGCCGCTATTATTGTTTCATCAACTCAACGACAGTAGTTGTTAAGGGAAGAAATATTTAAGGTGTAGTAAGGAAGTTGTTGTTAAGGGAAGAAATATTAAAGGTGTAGTAGGGAAGTGGTGTTAAGGGAAGCAGTATGAGGGAAGTTGTTGTTAAAGGAAGCAGTATTAAGGAAGTTGTAGCTAGGATGTTGTTTGAGGGAAGTTGTTGTTAAAGGAAGCAGTATTAAGGAAGTTGTAGATAGGATGTTGTATGAGGGAAGTTGTTGTTAAAGGAAGCAGTATTAAGGAAGTTGTAGCTAGGATGTTGTTTGAGGGAAGTTGTAGGTAGGAAGTTGTCGTTAGGATAGGGAGTGAAGTAATAAGGGAGGTTCAGATACTCGTAGTTGGATGGGAAGTTGGTTGCATGGATTAGAATGGGTTAATAAAAATATGGCTTGCTGCAAATTTTTATTCGCCTCTGATGATCAGATAATTGACATCAATGGTACGTCCACACTACGAGTGTTTGGCAAAAGGTTGTTGTTTGACAGGATTGTTTAGATTTAATGTTGCTCTTTTAAAGGTGAAACACTTGTTTCACCTTTTTTTTCGCCTGGAGATCGTCGAATACTGCTCTGTTGGTATTTGTGTTCACAAAAGCTCGGTGGTGCGGCATTCCTACATTCGCTTCTCGTACCTCCTCATCCACTTAACTCCTATAGTTACCTTGTTAAAAAGCCGTCATTGGCCATTTTTTCATTAGCACTTTTTTACCTTTGTTAAATCATAAGTTATTGAAATATAATGATATAATTAACAAGGTCCATATATTGACAGTATATGACTGTTATTTAATAACGCTTATTTTAAATTCTCGCTATTATATGTTTAATCAACTCAACACAAGTTGTTTTAAGGAAGCAGTTCAAAGGGAAGTCGTAAAAAGGAAGATGTTTAAAGGAAGTCGTAAATAGGAAGTTGTTTAAAGGGAAGCTGTAAATAGGACGATGTGTAAAGGGAAGCTGTAAATAGGACGATGTGTAAAGGGAAGCTGTAAATAGGACGATGTGTAAAGGGAAGCTGTAAATAGGAAGTACTTAAGTTAAAGG
>JBLGCB010000019.1:0-39788 GCA_047617105.1 Phenylobacterium sp.
ATCGCAACTCTGTGATGATGGGGTTTGCCTTTGGTTTCGAAATCCATCAATTGTGCCGTGTACTCAACCCGATGATGATGGGTTTCGCCTTCGGCTCTACGCCATCCTACACAAGCAAAAGAGTATAACGATCCCCTATGTATAGACTCAGCATCTGTATTTCAATTTGACTCAACCCTAAAATAGGGCTATGGTTGGTACAGGTAATAGGGTGATGGGTGTGATATGGCACGAAAACGCAAAAACAAAACCAATGAAAGCTTGATACAAAAGCATGGCGTTATGTCTGGTTTTGCTGGGGCTGCTATCGCAGGTATCGTGGCGCTTGTTATTGCGTTGACCAATAAACCTGCGCCAGCGGGTGATCAAATCAACCATAGTGGCAGTGGGGATGCCCAAATTGGCGATACGATTAATAACAGTATCACTATCGGTTATACCATTGAACAACACCAACAAAGATTACAGACAGAAAAAGCAGCCCTTAGCGCGAATTTAGCCAAAATCCACAGTGGTGAAATGCAGGTAAAGGCGCTTGAACAGCAGTTGCTTGAGAGCAAAATCGCCACTATTGAAAATCAGCTAATCCACTTTAAAGACAGCTATGACAAGCGTATCCGCTTTTTGGAATCCACCATTAAAGCATTACGTGAAGAAGCTGGTGATACGGATAAAACCCTATTGGCAGCCGCAGAAGCGCAATTGCGTCAGGGTGATTCTGCCAAAGCTGATCAATTGTTTAAGCAAATCGAAGATAAAGCGCAAGCCACTATTAAGCGGGCTGCTAAAGCGGCTTTTGAGCGGGGTAAGATTGCCCAGGAAAACTTGGATTATTATGCTGCTTATGATCATTTTGAACGTGCGGTAGGTTATGCAGCGGATAATCCGTTGTATCTCAGTTATGCCGCTTTAATGGCGGGCACGCTTGCTAAGCATCAACAACAAATTGTATGGAATGAAAAAGCTCTTGGGATTGTTTTGCAGCAACAGGGTGAGGATTTATTGGTAGTACCAATATTAAGTAACAATTTGGGCTCGGCATATAAATCTTTAGGCCAGTATCAAAAGGCGATTGGTTATTATAAACAAGCCTTGGCTGCGGATTTGAAAATTTACGGTGAGAGTCATCTTGATGTGGCAATAGACCGCAACAACCTGGGGTCGGCATATAAGGCTTTAGGTCAATATCAAAAGGCGATTGGTTATTTTCAACAAGCGTTGACTTCAGATTTGAACACTTATGGTGAAAGCCATCCGGCTGTGGCAAGAGTCCGCAATAATCTGGGGCTGGCATATAATTCTTTAGATCAACATAAAAAAGCGATTGGTTATTATCAACAAGCGCTGGCTTCGGATTTGAAAACTTATGAAGAGGGCCACCCTTACGTTGCGATTTATCGCAATCATCTGGGGTCGGCATATAATTCTTTAGGTCAATATGAAAAGGCGATTGGTTATTTTCAACAAGCGTTGGCTGCCGATTTGAAAACATATGGTGAGAGTCATCCTGATGTGGCAATAGTCCACAATAACTTAGCTAGTGCTTATTATAGTTTAGGTCAATATCAAAAGGCAGTTGATTTTCAGCAACAGGCATTGGCGATTTATGAAAAAATCTTTGATTCAGCGCATCCTGATGTGAAAATGATGAGAGACAGCCTTAAATTTTATAAAGCCAAAATAGCCCAAGGTGGCAATGATGGGGGAGGGTAGATATCACCTCACCAACAAAACCACCACCCACACCGCCAGCAAGCCACTGACAATCTGCCAAAACTTCACCGGGTCACGCTCCAACAAAGGCTTGTTTTTATACTCCTGCTCGGCATTCAAATTAGGCTTAGTAATATCCATCAAAAACTCTGAATAGACCTGATAACGATGCTCTGGGTTGGCTTGCAACGCTTTTTTTAGCGCCAAATCCAACCAAAATGGAATATCACTGCGATGGTCTTTACTGCTGCGATATTGCCATTTTTCAAAGGGCAGCGCCCGGCTTTGATTGCTGGTTCTGGTTTGTGCCGGGTAGGGCAGTTGGCCGGTGAGCATTTCGTAACCAATCACCCCCAGCGAAAACAGGTCGCTTTGATAACTCGAACTGAGGTTTATTAGGGTCTCTGGGGCGGTATAATTGACCGTGCCTAGCGGGTGGGTTTCGCTTTGGTGGTTAAGCTGCTCTTCTAAACCGGCCACCGATGCGGTGCCATAATCAATTAATTTGATTTGACCAAAACTGTCGATCATCAAGTTCTCTGGTTTTAAATCTCGGTGCACGATTTGCAGTCGTTGAAAAATCCGTAATGCAGCGACGATTTGTTTGAGGATTTGGCGTACTTCGTCAATGCCCGGTTTGGGGTGGTCAATCATCCACTGGCGTAAGGTCTGGCCTTCGATATATTCGCAAATATGGTAAAGAAACTTACTTTTTGCTTCAGCTTCTGGCGGGTAAACCTTCATCACCAAGGGGCTGTCGATTTGTGCACCAACCCAAGCTTCATGAATAAATCCTTGTAGGTAAATTTCATCTTCTTCGAAGTTTTTTGACGGCGCTTTAAGGGCGTATCGTTGGCCATCGTCGACGCTTTCTACCAAGTATAAGTGCGAGCGAGAACTGGCATGAAAGGTGTCGAGTACTCGGTAACCTTCTAATATTTGACCCACTTCAAGGGCGGGCGGCACGGTTTTGCCCGCTAAGGAATGTCTGATTTCGTCCGGTTGCTGTTGTGGCACTTGTTCGACTTTGATCAGCAAGCAGGTGAGGTTGTCTTGGCTGCCATTGGCTTGCGCCACTGCTACTATCTTTTGTGCTAGATGATCAGATGGTGATGGGTCTGAAGGTAAGTGCTCGGTGGCTGATTGGGTTATCATCGCCACCATGGTATCGGTATCAATATGGTCATGAATACCGTCGCACGTCAGCACAAAGATATCGCCGCTTTGAATATCTAATTGTTGATAATCGACTTTTAAATGGTTGTCGGCCCCCACGGCGCGAGTCAGCACGCTACTGTTACCTAGGCTGTGATTGTGCGCGGTGGTGATGATTTTGAACTGTTTGTCCGTGTTCTTGTAGGCACTGCTGATGCGTAGAATCTGGGTATCACCGACATGAAAGATATGAGCAGAGGCAGATTTAAATACGATGCCGCTAAAAGTGGTTAACCATTGGCCGTGTTGACTGGTGTCTTCGCCGTGTAGAGATTGATAAAAAAGTTCGCTGTTGATGCTCGCCAGACACTGTGAAATGGCATGTTGACTCGACCAGGTTTGTGGCGCGTCGAAGTAGCTTTGTTCAAACTGTTCAACGCAATAAGCACTGGCTTTGGCCGCTTGTGAGGCATGAGATACCCCGTCGGCAATGGTGGCAATAATGCCTTTGGTGGTGGTTAAAGCGGCCCGGGGCGCGCCAACGCCCCAGGCATCTTCGTTGTAGGTTTTGGCCCCGGCAACCGAGTGAGCTGCAAAGCTGAGTTTTAGCTTGCCCTGGTGGGCAAGCAATGGTTTGTTTTTGGCTTTATTGCTCACATTGCTTGCCTTATCCAACCCCAATCAACTCAACAGTACCATCTTCATTGATCTCGGTCATCGAACCTTCGGGTTCTTGCAAAAAGAATAAACACACCAAACCCACCAGTGCGCTAGCGGCAATCACCAAGAAAAACTGCTGATAGCTGACAAACGTTAACATGGTCAGGTAACACACCGCGCCGACATTACCATAAGCCCCGGTCATACCGGCAATTTGTCCGGTTAAGCGACGTTTGATCAGCGGCACGGTAGCAAATACTGCACCTTCACCTGCCTGAACAAAGAACGAGCATAACATGGCGACGGCAACGGCCAAAACCAAAGGCCATTCGCTGGTGATCAGTGCCATCAATAAATAACCCACCGATAACCCAGCGGTTAATAACAGCAAAGTGCGTTTGCGACCAAAGCGGTCACTAAGCCAGCCGCCACCAGGGCGAGAGGCGAGGTTCATAAAGGCATAAGTCGAGGCCAGTAGTCCCGCGGTGACCATGCTTAAATCAAATACCTCAGAGAAAAACAATGGTAACATCGATACCACCGCCAACTCAGAACCAAAAGTGGCAAAGTATAATAGATTCAGCACCGCAACCTGTTTAAATTCATAACGATGGATGTCAGCGACCGGGGTGTGAAAGACGCTTTTATTGACCCGCCAAGTCTGATAACACTCCAGTAGATAAAGTGCGCCCAGGCCCATGTAAATTTGCACCGCAGTTTGTTCACTCAGTAAAGCAATGCCACCTTGAGTGAGTTTCCATACCAATAGCGCCAGCACCAAATACATGGGCACTTTCATCAGCAACAGTAAAAAGAAATCGCCGGTACTGGTGACTTCCATCGCGCCGCTAGATTTGGGTTTGTAGTAGGTTGCTCCTTTGGGGGTATCGCTGACCTGCAAGAAAAATATCACACTGTACAGGGCACATACCGCTCCGGTGGTGGCGACGGCATAACGCCAACCGTCAGGACCGCCAAATGCCAGCGCTAAGCTAGGTAAAGCGATGGCCGCTGCCGCTGAGCCAAAGTTTCCCCAACCGCCATAAATGCCTTCGGCGACACCCAGTTGGTTGGCCGGAAACCATTCGCTGACCAGTCGAATACCAATCACAAAACCCGCACCAATGGTGCCCATCAAAAAGCGGGCAAGGGCGGCTTGTTCAAAGCTGTCGGCAAAAGCAAACATAAAACAGGGGATGCTACACACCAGCAATAAAGCGCTATAGGTGAGTCGTGGACCAAAGTGATCGGTTAACATGCCTATCACCACTCGGGCAGGAATGGCGATGGCGACATTGAGGATCAACAAGGTTTTAATCTGCGAAGCACTCAAGTTCAGTGATTCGGCAATGGCTCCAAGTAACGGAGCGTGGTTAAACCAGACCATAAAAGTGATAAAAAACGCCATCCAACTCAGATGAAGGATTTTGTACTTACCACTAAAAGATGCCAGCGTAAAACTGGATGATGTCGTCATGTTTTATTCCTCAAAAATAGGGGTTAAGAACAAACCTGCAATTGGACTTTGTTATCTCGCACACGCACCGGAAACACACTGACGCTGGTGTCTGGGTGCTGTAAACACTGGCCGGTGTCCAAACAAAAGTGCAGTTTGTTAAGCGGCGAAGCCACCACCTGGCGACCTTCAATATCGCTGATAATGCCACGAGACAATACGCTAGCATCGGCAAACGGGTCGACGTTACACATCGATTTGACACAGTTTTTAAACTGGCCGTTTTGATGACTTAAGTTAAAAATCGCCACTTGTTTGCCCTCATGTAATGCACACACAGCGCCCATTTTTGGAATGTCGTCTAAATAACAAATATCTGTCCAATTTTTCATGCTGTTTCCTGCCTTTAAATGTGTATATTTTTAAGAATTAGTTACGCGACTGCTTTAGTCGGTTTAATCTGGCCTCGTTCGGTGGTGAAAATCACCCTTGGATCCGGCTCTTTGCTATTAACAAAGTGAGTGAAGCGCTGCAATTTATCCGGGTTATTAATGGTGCTGGCCCATTCACATTGATAGCTGTCGACCAGTACGCGCATTTGCGATTCGAGCTCTTCGTTCAGTCCTAAGCAATCGTCGATCACCACTTCTTTAAGGTAATCGAGGCCACCTTCGAGTGCTTCCATCCATACTGAGGTACGCTGCAAACGGTCGGCGGTGCGGATGTAAAACACCATGATCCGGTCGATGTATTCAAGCAGGGTTTTATCGTCGATATCGGTGGCGAACAGCTCGGCGTGTCTTGGCCGCATTCCGCCGTTACCGCCGATATATAGGTTCCAGCCGTTTTCGGTGGCGATAACACCAAAGTCTTTGCTTTGTGCTTCGGCACACTCTCGGGCACAGCCAGAGACCGCCATTTTGACTTTGTGCGGTGAACGAATGCCGCGATAACGTTGTTCAAGCAATATCGCCATGGCAGTGCTGTCTTGCACACCAAAGCGACACCAGTTGGTGCCTACACACGATTTCACCGTACGTAATGCCTTGCCATAGGCATGACCGGTTTCAAATCCGGCATCCACCAGTTTTTGCCAAATCACCGGCAATTGATGTAATTGTGCGCCGAATAAATCTATCCGCTGTCCGCCAGTGATTTTGGTATACAGAGAAAACTCTTGTGCCACCTGACCGATGATGATCAGCTTTTCTGGGGTGATTTCGCCGCCGGGAATGCGGGGCACCACCGAATAGGTGCCGTCTTTTTGCATATTGGCCAAAAACGCATCATTGGTGTCTTGCAAGCTCACATGAGGGGTATCGAGTATCGCGTCGTTCCACAATGACGCCAAAATTGAACCCACGGCGGGTTTGCAGATTTCACAGCCGATGCTGTGTTCAGAGCGGCCATTGCCATGTTGGCTCAGCAGCTGGTCAAAGGTTTTGATTTGTTTGACTCGCACTATGTCGAATAACTCGGTGCGAGAGTGATCGAAGTGCTCACAGATATGGGTATTGACTTCAAGGCCCATTTTGCTCAGTTCGCAATCGACAATCTGGCCGACCAGCGGCGTACAACCGCCACAACCGGTGCCGGCATTACATTCGCGTTTCACGCTGCCGAGGTCATGGTTGCCGACATTAACACAGGCGATAATATCGCCTTTAGAAACGTCATTACATGAACAAATTTGCGCGCTGTCTGGCAAGTTGGCAACACCTGTCGCCGCAGCAGCAGAGCCACCTTCAAGGTCCATCGGGAAAAGTAATTGTTCAGCCGGTTGCGGCAATGTCATTTTATTGAGATACAGTTGTAACCAAGTGCCATAGTCTTGGGCATCGCCAACTAGAACAGCACCGAGCAGCTGTTTGCCATCGGCACTAATGACGACTTTTTTATAGATGCCGGTATGTTCGTCGGTAAAGCTGTAGTTTTGTGCGCCTTCAGAACCCGGATTGCGGCCATGCGGGTCACCGATGCTGGCAACATCAACGCCGAGCAATTTGAGTTTGGTGCTCATATCTGCACCTTTAAAAGCAGTATCGCTGGCATCTGAGGCTAAGGTCATTGCTGCCACTTTGGCCATTTGGTAACCGGGGGCCACCAGACCAAATATTCGACCCTGCCATAAGGCACACTCACCAATGGCATAGACATCTGGATCAGAGGTTTGGCAAAAATCGTCGATAACAATACCGCCGCGCTCACCGATGGCCAGCTCACAGCTCCGAGCCAGTTCGTCTTGTGGACGGATACCGGCCGAGAATACAATCACATCGGTTTCGAGCATTGAACCGTCGGCAAATTCGAGGCGATAACGACTATTTTCGCCAGCGACAATCTGACGGGTATTCTTTTGCGTTAGTACATCAACACCCAAGTCTTCAATCTTTTGGCGTAATAATTTACCGCCGTTTTTATCCAACTGCACTGGCATTAATTGGTCAGCAAATTCGACCACGCTGGTGGCTAAGTCGAGCTGTTTTAGCGCATTGGCGGCTTCAAGGCCGAGTAGACCGCCGCCGATCACCACGCCAGATTGGGCATTTTGCGCCGACGCTTTAATGTCGTCTAAATCTTGCAAAGTACGATAAACGTGAATGTGTTCGCCCTGATTTCCTTTCACGGGCGGCACAAACGGGGTAGAACCTGTGGCCAGAACCAGCTTATCGTAAGCCAGTTCGACGCCTTGTTCGGTGGTGACGATTTTTTTCGCCCGGTCAATGGCGCAAACTTTGTCTTTTAAATGGTATTTAACCGCCAGCGCCTGATAGTTATCTGCTGTGGTCAGAGCCAGGTCGTCAGCGCTATTGCCACCGAAATAACTGCTGAGCTGAACCCGATCATAAGCGAGCATCGGCTCTTCACTAAAAGTGGTGATCTCAAACGGTTGCTCGGGCTGATTGGCCAAGGTGTCGATAAACTTGTGGCCGACCATGCCATTGCCAATGACGATAATTTGTGGTTTTTTCATGACACTTTTCATTGTATTGCTCATAATCATCAGTCTCTTAGGCAGATAGCCGGGTTGGGTAATGGGTTTCAGACGGGGTGAGTTCGACAGCCTCATTGGCCAGTTTTTCAAACCATTGCAATTGTTGGCGATAGTTAACCACTTCACCGATAACGATTAACGTTGGTGATACAAATTGATGTTCGCTGGCTTGCTGGGCCAGTTCGCTCACGGTGCTAGTGAGCACCCGTTGCGATGACTGGGTGCCGTTTTCAATCAGTGCAGCCGGGGTATCGACAGACAAACCGTGTTGGCTTAATTGCTGGCAAATCAATGGCAGCTGACTCAGGCCCATATAAAACACCAAAGTGTGATTGGTACTGGCCAGTGCGGCCCAATTGACCGTTAAAGCCGTGGCCGCCGCAGCGGTGATAAAGGTGCAACCTTGGGACACTTTACGATGGGTCAGTGGAATACCCGCATAACTGGTGCAACCTGAGGCGGCGGTAATGCCGGGCACCACTTCGGCCTCAATACCTGCTTTATGTAGGGTCAGCATTTCTTCGCTACCGCGACCAAAAATAAATGGGTCGCCGCCTTTAAGTCGACAAACCGACAGACCTTTGCGGGCCAATGTCACCATTAACTTGTTCAAGTCTTGCTGGTCGATGCTGTGATTTGACATTGACTTACCCACAAAAAACTTTCTGCTGGCAGCAGGAAAAAATGCTTTAATGTCTTCGCTCACCAGATTGTCATATAAAATGACATCACAATTTTGAATCAACCTAAGGGCTTTGACGGTTAATAAATCGGCATCGCCGGGACCTGATCCAACCAAAAACACTCTGCCGTTCTTGGGTGTTGTTGGTGCTGCTGATGTCGCTGTCTTCATGTTGCTCACCTATTGGTTGCCAGGACGCTGATTATAAGAAAGCGCTTTCATGTTGTTGATTCTCATCTTAACTCACTCTTAATCACTAGAGCAAAATGAATGCCAAGCTGATTTTGCAAACGTATGTATAAATTAATTGCATATATAACAGTTAGTTAAAATATTATTGCACTGATATGGTGCGATGGGTTTGGTTTGGGGAAGATTCTATTTGCACTAATTTGGTGCCCGTTGAGAAAGTTATTATAATGCGCACCAAAGTGGTGCATAAATACGATTTTAAAACATTCAAACCATAGCAACAGGTTGGTTTTATCGTTGTTGTAGAGGTTTAAATTGAATATTCGACGTAGGGTGCGCAATGCGCACCATGGGCCTCCAGCCATCATCATGCCCCTATTGAACGCGGTATCACTTTGGCCATTATTAGCGCTATGGCGATGTTTAATTAGGCATTGGTATGAATTTTGCTTTTCAAGAAAATATTACAAAACCTGAAACTTGTTATGAAATGCCGTAGGGTGGTCACGTTGTTTGTGCCCACGCGTGACCTTGCAGCCATAGACAAGCCTCTCTAATAGGAGCAAAACAGTGATAAACCAGCAAAGTACCCGGTCAACTTGCCCATATTGTGGCGTCGGTTGTGGCGTTGAAGTCACAGAATCTGGCACAGGCAAGTTCAGTGTCCAGGGCGATAAAAGCCATCCAGCCAACTTTGGCCGTTTGTGTACCAAAGGGCGTGCATTGGCCGAAACCTTGTCTGATGAGACCCGACTGGGTTTTCCCTTGGTTAATGGCACCAAAACCTCATGGACCCAATCAACCGCGTATGTTGGCAGCCAATTACGCCAAATCATCGAACAACATGGCCCGGATGCGGTGGCTTTTTATGCCTCAGGACAGTTGCTGACCGAAGACTATTATGTCGCCAATAAATTGATGAAAGGTTTTATAGGCAGTGGCAATATCGATACCAATTCAAGATTATGTATGTCGTCGGCGGTAGAGGCCCATAAACGTGCCTTTGGCCGTGATTGCGTGCCAGTGTGTTATAGCGATTTAGAACAAGCGGACTTGATTGTGCTGGTGGGTTCAAATTTGGCCTGGTGCCACCCGGTATTACATCAGCGTATTAGAGCCGAAAAACAACGTCGCCCCGAGATGAAAGTGGTGGTGATTGACCCGCGCAAAACGGCAACCTGCGAACTGGCCGATTTGCACCTAGCCATTAACAGTGGTACCGATATTTTTCTGTTTAATGCCTTATTAGCCCACCTCTCCACCTATTTTGGTGAAAATAGTGAACATGCACAAGCCAACTTTGTTGAACAGACATTGGCCAGTGCCCGTGCCGAGCAAACAGATATTCAGACCCTAGCGGCGACATTGGCGGTTGAAGTCGCCGATTTACAGCAATTCTTCGCCTTATTCGCCGCTAACGAAAAAGTGGTGACGGCCTTTTCGATGGGCATTAATCAATCAGAGCGCGGCGTTGACCAAGGTAATGCGATCATCAATTGCCATTTACTGACCAATCGTATTGGTCGACCAGGCATGGGGCCATTTTCGCTGACCGGACAGCCCAATGCCATGGGCGGCAGGGAAGTGGGCGGTTTGGCCACGGCACTGGCGGCCCATTTGGGGTTTGCCGATGAAGGTGCCCATCAATTGGTGAGTGAGTTTTGGCAAACCGATAGCCTAGCCACCAGCGCCGGGTTAACGGCGGTAGACATGTTTAATCAGGTGGACAGCGGCAAAATCAAAGCGATTTGGATTATGGCCACCAACCCGGTGGCCAGTATGCCGCAATCGGCCAAAATCAAACAAGCCCTGAGCAAATGCCCACTGGTGATTGTCAGTGATGCCTATGCCACCAGTGAAACGGTGAAATACGCCAATGTGGTGTTTCCGGCCTGTGGTTGGGGTGAAAAATCAGGCACTGTGACCAATGCCGAACGACGTATCTCGCGCCAGCGGGCGTTTAAACCGGCTTTTGCCCAAGCCAAACCTGACTGGAAAATCATCTGCGAGGTGGCCAGTGCGATGGGTTTTGCCAGTGCTTTTAACTATCAAAATGAAGCACAAATTTTCAAAGAACACGCGCAGTTGTCGGCATTGGCCAGCGAGTTGACTGGCAGTTTTGATTTGACTGCTTTGGCCAATATTGATGAGGCGCAATATCAGCGCATGGCACCGCTGCAATGGCCACAAGCCAAAGCCGATACCATTGAATTACAAGACTTGCGCCTGTTTGCTGATGGCAAGTTTGCCACCAAAAATGGTCGGGCCAATATGGTGCCAGTATCCTATTTGTCTGGCAGTCAAAGCAGTGCGGCGATTGTTGGCTTGACTGACCAATACGCGCCACTGACCCTCAATTCTGGTCGTAACCGTGACCAGTGGCACACCTTAACCCGCAGTGGTTTGTCAGCACAACTTAGCCAGCATACGCTGGAACCGTCGGTGTTGATGCATCCACAAGATGCCAAAGTGCGGGGCCTCAAAGACGGGGCGATTGTACGTATGAACAATGAGTTGGGTGAGATCAATATACGCCTAGAGTACAGCAAGGGCGTAGGACGGGGAGATGTGTTTGTGCCGATGCATTACAGCGGCAGCCATTTTAGTGGCGGGTCTATCAACCAACTGGTGCGGGCCAATGTTGATCCGATATCAAAGCAGCCTGCTTTTAAAAGTTCTACCGTGGCGGTGCTTCCGGGCAAGATGAACGCTGAGGCGTTATTGCTGACAACCGAGCAGTTGGACTGGGTCGACGCCGATTATTGGGTGGCACAAAGGGTCAGCAATGGCTTTTTATACCATATTGCTGATGCGGCGCAACCGGAGCAATTGTTGGCTAGGTTAACTGCTGTGCTGCAAGGCTCACAGGCTAACCAACCCCAAGGCCGAAAACGTGCCCATTGGCTTAATGGCGGTTCGTTAGGCCAACAGCGTCTGACTCGCACTGCGCTGGTGGATGATCAGCTGATTTGGAGTCTGCAAGTCAGCGATAACCGTTTGCAATTAGATTCGAGTTGGCTGACCAGCGCGTTATCACAGCCAATGGATGGCCAACTCAAATGTGCGCTGCTGTCGGGCAATGCTTATGGCGAACGGGACAAAGGTAAAATGGTTTGTGTCTGTAAAAAGGTGGGCATCAATCAGCTGCAATCAGTTATTAAAGGTATGAGTGAAGGTATGAGTGAAGGTATGAGTGAGGGCGGTGCTTGTGGGGTTGAAGAAGTAGGCGAGTTAACGGGGGCAGGCACGGTGTGTGGCAGCTGTATTGGTGATATTGATTTGGCGTTGGAAAGCCACATGCCCAAAGAGTCTGCTACAGCGGCATAATAAATCCCCATCCCGACCCGCGTTCATCAAATTGGCTCTGTTTTGTGCTTTGAATTAAGCTATGCTAGACATAGCGTGGCAACTTAGCTTTACCCCTAAGTTGGCACCACAATTCATATCACCATTCAGAGACCGAAATAGATCCCATGCGCTTGCTTATTACCCTGTTTGTTTTGTTTTACAGTATCATGGTTCAGGCGGCCGGACCTGCCTTACATTTTGACCGCTTTTCACTGGATGATGGCCTGTCGCAAGCGGCCGTGAGTGATATTTTTCAAGATCGCGATGGTTTTCTATGGTTTGCCACTCAAGACGGTCTCAATCGTTATGATGGTTATACCTTCAAGGTGTTTCGCCATGACCCGCAAGATCAATACTCGATTTCGAACAATACCATTCGAACCCTCTTCGAAGACTCAAAAGGCAGATTGTGGATCGGCACCAACGGCGGCGGCCTTAATCGTTATGATGCCCTGACCGAACGTTTTGTTCATTTTAGCCATGATGCCAGCGACCCAACCAGTTTAAGCAGTAATGATGTCAGGTCTATTGCCGAAGATGCACAGGGTAACCTTTGGGTCGGCACCTTTGGCGGCGGACTGAATCGGTTTGATGGCGAATCAGCGATATTCGAACATTTCCGCCATAACGACAGCGACCCTGATAGCGTGAGCCATGACCGAATTTTATCTTTGCATCGCGATAGTAAAGGCACGCTTTGGGTGGGGACCAGTGGAGGTCTTGATTACCTTAAGGTCGATCGGCTTGAAGGGGAGAGTAAAAGCCAATCAGCTGTTTTTGGTCATTACCGCCATGACCCGCAAGACCCATCCAGTTTAAGCCATAGGGCAGTGCTGGTTATCTATGAAGATAGCGCAGGGTCGCTGTGGCTCGGCACACCTGTGGGACTCAATCGCTTTGATGCCAACACAGAAAGCTTTAGCCGATTTCAACACCAAGCTTCAGATTCAAAAAGCCTAAGTCATAATTTTGTCCGTAGTATCTATGAGGATAATAGCGAAACATTATGGGTGGGTACCTGGGGCGGTGGTTTAAGCAAGCTTGCTAAATCACAACAAAAGCTCGGCAACAGCGGCAATTTTACCCACTTCCAACATGATCCTGTCGATTCGCACAGCTTAAGCAATAATTATGTGCTTTCTATCCTCCAAGATAGCCGGGGCATACTGTGGTTTGGCACCTCTGGTGGCGGGATCAATAAAGTGGATACTCAAAAACAACTGTTTGGTCATTTTAAACAGCAGGTATCTGATCCGCACAGTCTTAGTGGTAACAGCGTGGTGGCGATACATAAAGATAGCAAAGGCGCGCTTTGGGTTGGCGCTGACAATAGCGGACTCAATAAGTATGACGAGGTCAGTCAAGCCTTTACCCATTTTAGGTATGATAGTACAGATCCCAACAGTTTAAGTCATGATACTGTTGTTGCTATCTATGAAGACAATCAGGCGCGATTATGGATTGGTACCGATGGCGGTGGTCTGGATCTGTATCAATCTGGTGAGTTCAGCCATTTTAGCCATGAGGCGACTGACCCTGATAGTTTGAGTCACAATGAGATCAATGTGATTTTGCAAGATTCAAAAGGAACACTATGGATTGGTACTGATGGCAGCGGATTGGATAAAATGATAGGCGAGGGCCGTTTTAAACATTATCAACACGACGACAGCAATGCGACCAGTTTGAGCAATGGTGTGGTCAATACCATTTTTGAGGATTCAACGGGTAGTTTGTGGATTGGCACTTATGGCGGTTTAAACAAATTCGATCGCCAAACAGAGCAGTTTATGGCTTATCAGCACCAGCCATCAAACCCGCAGAGCTTGAGTCATAATACCGTTTTTTCTATTCACGAGGACAGCAAAGGTATACTGTGGATTGGTACTTTTGGTGGTGGACTGAATAAGTTCGATAAAACCACCGGTCACTTCACCCACTATCGCAAAAAAGACGGCCTAGCCAATGAGAATATTTACGGCATTCTCGAAGATAACCAAGGTTTATTGTGGCTCAGCACCAATCAAGGCTTGTCTCAGTTCGACTCGCAAAGTGAGCTGTTTAAAAATTATGACAGTAACGATGGTCTGCAAAGCAACGAATTTAACGGGGCTTATTTTAAGGCTGATGATGGTGAGTTGTTTTTTGGTGGCATTAACGGCTTTAATCGTTTTTACCCGAAAAACATTAAAAGTGATGATCAGGTGCCCACCGTGGTATTGACCGACTTTTTGCTGGCCAATCAGTCGGTGCCGGTGAAAACCGATGCCAGTGGCAATCTTGGTATGTATACCGGCACTCGAAATGGCATTAGTGACAACAGAAACTTCAGTTTGCCCAAAGTGATTGATGCCCTAACGCAGTTAACCCTTACCCATCAACAAAATTTGATATCGTTTGAATTTGCCGCATTACACTTTGCCAATCCGATGAAAAACCAGTATGCCTACCAACTGGATGGTTGGAGTAAAGCGTGGATTTTCACCGATGCCAATAACCGTCGCGCCACATACACCAACTTGCCCGCAGGGGCTTATACGTTACGGGTGAAAGCCAGTAATAAAGATGGTTACTGGAATGAGCAGAGCAAATCGCTGAAGATTGTTATTTTGCCACCGCCATGGAAAACTTGGTGGGCTTATTTGATTTATTTGGCGTTAACGGGGGCGTTAATATTGGCGTTTACCCGTACTTGGCGGCAAAAGTTACTGGCCCAGCGACAAAAAGCGCAAAGCGAACATACCCTGATTATGCGTCTTCAACAAGTTGATAAACTCAAAGATGAGTTTTTGGCCAATACTTCTCATGAATTACGTACCCCGCTCAATGGCATTATTGGTCTGGCAGAATCGCTGATTGACGGTATTGCTGGGCCGCAGTCAAAGTCAGGCATTGCCAATTTGGCGATGATTGTGTCTAGCGGCAAACGCTTGTCGAACTTGGTCAATGATATCCTTGATTTTTCGAAACTGAAAAACGCCAATTTGACCATCACCCCGGGTTCTGTGGATTTGTACCAAATGGTAGAAGTGGTGTTAACCTTGTCACGACCGCTGTTGGGGGCTAAAAAACTTGAGTTAGTGAATGCGATCCCTGCGGATTTTCCTGCTGCCGAGGCGGATGAAAATAGATTGACCCAAATATTACATAACTTGGTGAGCAATGCGATTAAGTTTACTGATAGCGGAAAAGTGACGGTATCGGCGGTTGAACAGAATAATCGCTTAACCGTCAGGGTGAGTGATACTGGCATCGGTATTACTAAAGATAACTTTGCCACCATCTTTGATTCTTTTGAACAGCTAGACGGCGACACGGTGCGTGCTCATAGTGGCACGGGATTGGGTTTGTCGATCAGCAAACAGTTAGTCGAATTACACGGCGGTCAGTTACGGGTTGAGTCCGAACTGGGCCAAGGTTCGACTTTTAGCTTTAGCTTAGCGGTGGGGGCACAAAAACCCACAGCCGATGTGGCCAATCAGTCAATTATTTCTCGTTTACATACTTTTGATGATAATGAACACTTGCCAGCGGCGTTGCCTGTTGCCCAAGCAGATGGCGATCGGTTTCGTTTATTGTTGGTCGATGATGAGCCGATTAACCGCCAGGTATTGCGCAATCATCTGTCGCGACAAAATTATGAGTTGGTTGAAGCTTCTGGTGGCACCGAGGCGTTGCGGGCGATTAAAGAGAAGGGGCCGTTTGATTTGGTATTGCTCGATATTATGATGCCGGGGGTATCGGGTTATGAGGTGTGCAGCCGATTGCGTGATAGCTATCCGGCCAGTGAGTTGCCGGTGATATTTTTAACCGCCAAAAATCAAGTGGCAGACATGGTTCATAGTTTTGCCGTGGGTGCCAATGATTACCTCAGTAAACCCGTCAGCAAACATGAGTTGCTGACCCGGGTTGAAACCCACCTTAAGTTTCTGGATATTCATCGTAATCTAGAGGGAAAAGTCGCAGAACGAACCCAAGAACTGATGCAAAAGAACGATGAAGTAAAACAAAAGAATCAGCAGGTTCAGCAGCAAAACAGTGAAATTATTGCTACTCAGCAACAACTGATTCAGTCGGAGAAAATGGCGTCGTTAGGCATTTTGACCGCTGGTGTGGCCCATGAAATCAATAACCCGACCAACTTTGTTCATGTTAGTACGCAAAACCTCGAAGTTGATTTAGTGCGTTTTCAACAGTTTTTGTTTGCTTTGGCGGGTGAAGATGCCGATGTTGAGGTGCTTAACAGTTTTCGGGCGCAATTTGCCCCTTTGCATGAACATTTGACCATCATTAAAAGTGGCACTGAGCGAATTAAATTGATTGTTCAGGACTTACGAGCTTTCACCCAGCTGGATGCTGCCGCTCAGAAAACGGTGAAGATCACCGATTTGCTGCAATCGACGCTGAATCTGGTGCAGACCAAATACCTTGAAGTGGCCGAATTTGTCACTGATTTTACCATCACTCCTGAATTATTGTGTTATCCCGCCCAGCTTAATCAGGTCTTTATGAACTTGATCATTAATGCTTGCGATGCGATTGAATCGAATCAGCAGCAACAAGGTTCGTCAGCGCAGGGGCGTATCGTGATTGGCTGTCATCAGCAAGGGGAGGCGATTGTTATCGTGGTCAGGGATAATGGTTGTGGTATGAGTAAAGAGAGCAAAAACAATTTGTTTGAACCGTTTTATACCACCAAGGACGTCGGTAAGGGCACTGGACTGGGGTTATCGATTTCGTTTGGTATAGTGCAAAAACATGGCGGTGAGTTAACGGTTGAGTCTGAGCCAGGGCAGGGGGCGACCTTTCGGTTGGTGTTGCCTACGTAGGCGGCGGATTTATCCCCGCTTGTCCAGTACGTGTAATCTAATAGACCCAATCAACAAAAAACCCGGCCATAGCCGGGTTTTTTATAGCCTAAAACTTTAGAGTTAATCGCTCTTCGCGTTAAGCATTAATCCGTTAACCTTGCCCTCAGCTCTGATATCAATATACCAAGTGCCTGATGCCGGATAATAGATGCTACAGGCTTCTTCGTTACCAACGATATATGGACGACAGTCATAATCATACGGTGTGGTTGTCGCACCATGTTTGACGTACAGGTCGGCTTCACCAGACCCACCAGAGATGGTGAATGTCAGTGCTGAGTAGCTATTGACTACTTCTAAGCTGTAACGTGCTACCTGGTTGTTGTTGATATTGATGTTATTGACCGTTGAATCAATTGATGGTGCCGATGACAACTCGGTATAGTGGGCTTTTAAACTCACGCCTGAGTATGCGCTATAGGCTTTAACCATGACGAAATAAGTGCCACCAGTATGGGTCAAACTGTTACAGCTTTCGTTGCTACCAGAACGCCATGGTCGACAGTCATAAGTATTGGTGGTGGGGGCTGCGCCATAACGCACATATAAGTCAGCATCACCTGTACCACCAGTTAGGGTAAAGTTGATATCAGTCGCACCAGTGGGCACGTCGATGGTGTACATGGTTTCTGTGCCGATGTATTCACTTAGATTGGTTCTGGCGCTGTCGTTTTTCAGCACGTTGTAGTCTGTTGGGTCATAATAGCTACCGACCAAAGTAATACCATCATACGCCTGATGAGAAGATAACATGACAAAATAGGTGCCACCAGTGTGGGTCAGTGAAGTACAAATTTCGTTATTGCCCGTTGAAGATGAACCGCAATCGTTATCGGCTACCGTGGGTTGTGCTTCGTAACTGATATACATATCAGCATCACCCGTGCCACCGGTAGTAGAGAAACTGATATCTGTTGCACCGGCTGGCACGTACATGGAGTACATATTTTGGGTGTAAGTTTCTCCGGCGAGACCATTTTTGGCAGAGCCATTGGTGAGCACGTTATTGATCAGAATGTTGTTATCATTCGGGTCGACGGCGGATGTCTCATTATTCAACGTATTAACAAGGCCAGTCGCTGGGGCGGCAAAGGTGGTTGGGGTGGACAAAGCCAGTGTACATGCGACGGTGGCACATACCTTACTCATATCGATAATTTTCATGATGCTCTCTCTATTACAACAGTTAGGATACTTACCCACTCTGGTTACTAAGAGTGTATAAGCTCAAATTTTAGATAGCTATTTATTGATCTCACGCAACCAGTTGGTCATCGCTTCAATATCCAAACCTTATAACAACTAAATAACAATTGCTACAGTTTAAATACGAAAATCCTTGGCACTGAAATTGCCTGCTTTGACTATCCAGTCCTGTATAAAAAGCCAATGTTTTGTTTTTGCTAATAAAAACAATGGATTAACATTATGTTACAACCTTTGTAGTTATTTGTTGTGATTTTTTATCTATTTGTGTCGAATTTTTATTCTTTTGTAGTTTTTATTTTGTTTGTTAATCAGCTATTTATGAGGAGGTGCTAGGTGGTTAACCAGTTGTATAGACAACTTCTGGGCAAAGCCGTTTAACAAATGTTAATATTTTGTTGTTTGTTTGGTGGCAACACGATAAAGTCAAACTTGGCTGATGACGGCCATAAGATGATCATCTTCTTGGTTTGATTGACAACGTTGTCATTTTTGGCTAGGGTTAAGCCTAAGTGGGGGTTTTACTCAGGCAATGTTGATGCTATCAAACCCTAAACAGAGAATTTAAATGATGGTGGAGAATTTATGAAGTTAAAAACGGCTGCTTTATTACTGGCCTTTTCACTCAACGCAAACGCGGGGTTGTCACAAAGTAGTCTAGATCAGTTTGCTGACAAAGCGACGCTATTTTTTGAAGTTAAAGATAATTTTGCTTCAGGCAGTGGAAAACATACCGCGCAAATTGATATTCGCAATCACTCTAAGGTGGCCTTGCCTGCGGGAGAGTCTGACTGGTCAATTTATTTTCATTATATTCGTATGGTGGATAAAACCGTCACGCAAGGCGTGACGATTGAACATGTACAGGGAGATTTACACCGGATCTCTCCGACCAAGGCGTTTAAGGGCCTTAACGCCAATCAATCACTGCAATTAACCTTTAAAGGCAGTGTTTGGGTGGTCAGTGACAGTGACTTTATGCCCGGTGCTTTTATTGCTGGCGGGGACTCAAAATCTGCCATTTTTGCCAATACCAACACTGGTCAGGCCAAAGATTATATCAAACCCTTCTTAGCGCCGAACCAGCAGTTACGTTACAGCACGCCAAAAGATTTATATCCCATTGCCACTGCCCAGCGACGCTTTGATAATAATCAAAGCAAAGCCAACAGCAACAATACCTTAAACTACGCCTTATCTGCTGAACAGGCGCAAAAAACCATTATTCCGACCCCTACACAGGTGAAGCAGCGCAGAGGCGAAGCCACCATTGATGGCCAATGGGCAGTCAGTTTTGCTGGTCGTTTAACCAGTGAAAGCAAGTATTTTGTTGCAGCGTTTAAAGCCAATAGCGGGATTGAATTAGCGGCCAAAGCCGACCATATCAGTCAGGGCGACAAACGTTTGATTCAGCTGAAAGTGGATGCCAGCATTGAAAATGGCAAAGCCGAAAGTTATACCCTCGATATTGGTAAAAAGAACATTGTGGTGGCCGGTGCTGATAATGCCGGGGTGTTTTATGGTTTGCAAAGTTTGCTCAGTTTGGTCGCGGTTCAAAAGGCTGATTCAGTCTCTTTGCCGGTGATGAATGTGCAAGACAGCCCGCGTTATGACTGGCGTGGAATGCATTATGATATGGCGCGTAATTTCCACTCTAAAGCAGTGACCTTACAACTGATTGAGCAGATGGCGCGCTATAAACTGAATAAATTACATCTGCATTTAACCGATGATGAAGGCTGGCGGGTAGAAATTCCCGGATTGCCAGAGTTGACCGACATTGGTGGTAAACGTTGCTTTGATCTGACTGAAAAACGTTGTTTGCTCACTCAGCTAGGCACCGGACCTGATGTGTCAGGCACCGGTAATGGTTTTTATAGCACTAAAGACTTTGTTGAAATCTTAAAATATGCCGCCGTTAGGCATATTGAAATCATTCCAGAAGTGGATATGCCAGGCCATTCGCGCGCTGCGATTAAAGCCATGGAAGCCAGATATGACACCTTAATGGCGGCGGGTAAAACCACTCAAGCCAGTGCATATTTATTATCTGAAAAAGCCGATACATCAAAATATTATACGGTGCAAAATTACACCGACAGTGCAGCCAATGTGTGTCTTGATTCGACCTATCACTTTGTCGATAAAGTGGTGTATGAATTTGAACAAATGTATCGCCAAGCTGGGTTGAAGATGAATAAATTCCACGTCGGCGGTGATGAAGTGGGTCGCGGTGCTTGGACCGGGTCGCCAGCTTGTCAGGCCTTGTTTGAAAAGTTTGATAACGGTGTTACTGGGGTCAATGATCTTAAGCCTTATTTCACCAGCAAAGTGGCCAAAATCCTTAATAAGCGCGGCATTGATATGGCGGCTTGGGAAGATGGCATGATGTCAGATGCGTTGACGCCGTTTAACCGTGAGTTGTATGGTGACAATGATGTGATTGTTCATGCTTGGGATAATATATGGGAATTTGGTGTCGCTGACAGGGCTTATCGTTTGGCCAATGAAGACTATAAAGTGGTGCTGGCATCGGCGACTCATCTTTATTTTGATCACCCTCAAGAGTCACACTCGCAAGAGCGCGGTTATTATTGGGCAGCCCGTTTTACTGATACCGAAAAGGTTTTTGGTTTTAAACCGGATAACTTATACGGTAATGCCGATTTTATGCGTAATGGTACCCCGATTGTTAATATCGAAGCAGATGTTGGTCGCGAATTAATGGCACTGAAAAAACCAGAGAATATTCTGGGTATGCAGGGTCATGTTTGGAGCGAAACCATCAGAACCCCTAGTCAGTTAAACCAAATGCTTTACCCTCGAATGATTGCCTTAGCACAGCGCGCGTGGCATAAAGCGAGTTGGGAAAACGGTAATGATAAGAGTGACGAAAGTGATAAAGCTCAGCAGGCCAAAGATTGGGCTAAGTTCTCCAGTGTATTGGGCCACAAAGAGTTTAGCCGTTTAGCGGCCGATAAGGTTGAATATTATTTGCCTGTGCCGGGTGGACAAATCAGCAACGGTCAGTTAGAAGCGAATGTTTCTATGCCGGGTTTGACCATTCAATATAGTCAGGACAATGGCGCAAGCTGGTCTGATTACTCTGGCAAAGTATCGGTCTCGGGTTCGGTTCTGCTGCGCACTCATGGAGTGGATGGACACAACAGTCGGGCAACGACCGTAAAGTAGGGTGCGCACTGGGCTAAACTGTTGAAAAAGCCCCGCTTGACCGTAGGATGGGTAGAGCCAAAGGCGAAACCCATCATAATTGAGCTGAAAACGGTGATATTTTGCTGCTATCACGCTCAAATGATGGGTTTCGCTGTGCTCTACACCATCCTACAGCGACAAATCTAAAGAGTATGATCGCTGCTACGCAAGGGGGTTGCAGATAGTGTAAAAATCCCTTGAGTCTTAAAAAGGGTTATGTAATTATTCGGCCTCACATTGTTTGGTCACGTTCGGCAAATTGCGATAGTACGTCGCAATTTTGCAAATCTTAAGTAATAGGAGATTTTATGCGCATTATTCTTCTCGGTGCTCCGGGTGCAGGTAAAGGCACACAAGCCCAGTTTTTAATGAATAAATTCGGTATACCACAAATTTCTACTGGTGACATGTTGCGAGCGGCGATTAAAGAAGGCACACCTACTGGGTTGGCTGCCAAAAAAGTGATGGATGCGGGTCAGTTGGTTTCTGATGACATTATTATCGCTTTGGTGAAAGAACGCATCGCGAAAGACGATTGCGAAAAAGGTTTTTTACTCGACGGCTTTCCCCGTACCATTCCACAAGCCGATGCCATGAAAGCCAATGGCGTTGCTGTCGATTATGTGCTTGAATTTGATGTACCAGATGATGTGATTGTTGGTCGCATGGCCGGTCGTCGAGTTCATGCCAATTCTGGCCGGGTATATCATGTGACTTACAACCCACCAAAGGTTGAAGGCAAAGATGATGTTTCTGGTGACGATTTGATGGTTCGTGAAGATGATAAAGAAGAGACTGTGCGTAAACGTCTTGATATCTATCATGAGCAAACCCAACCGCTGGTGAATTTCTACCAGGCTGAAGCCGCTGCGGGTAATACCCAATTTGCCAGAGTTGACGGCACTCAAGCCGTTGAAGCGGTGAATACTGCGCTGGACAACTTGTTAGGCTAAGCAGCTAACTCTGTAAGCACTGTATCCATTCAAAAGCCCACCTCGCCTGGGCTTTATTTTCATAAGGACAATTGTTATCCAATCTTCACCAACAGATCATAAGTACGGTGTATTGTTAATCAACTTAGGCACGCCGAGTCAGCCAGATACCGCCAGTGTTAGGCGTTATTTAAAACAATTTTTATCCGACCCAAGAGTGATTGATTACCCACGTTGGTTATGGAAGTTGATTCTTAACTTGGTGATTTTGCCTGTGCGTTCTCGCAAGGTGGCGAAACTGTATGAATCTATTTGGTATCAGGAAGGGTCGCCATTACGCGTGATCACGTTACGTCAGGCACAAGCCTTACAGACCCGTTTGGCCAGTCATGGTGCCAACGGTGGTGATGAAATTCCGGTTGAAGTGGCGATGACTTATGGTTCGCCATCGATGCAATATGGGGTTGACCAATTATTGTCTCAGGGGGTCACTCGATTTGTGGTGTTGCCGTTATATCCTCAATATTCAGCCACCACCACTGGGGCGGCATTTGATGCGCTTAATGATGTATTACGTCAAGTGAGAAACTTGCCAGAAATACGTTTTATCAAAAACTATGCCCATAAAGATAGTTACATCAATGCGTTGGCCAATACCATTAAACGCCATCGTGAAAATGCTATCTTGGCGGATAAACCAGACATATTATTATTTTCTTTTCATGGTTTGCCAGAGCGTTATATTAGCTTGGGCGACCCTTACCAAAGCGAATGTGAAGCCACGGCAAGACGCACCGTTGAAGCGCTGGGGTTAAAAGACAGCGAGTGGCGGATAAGTTATCAGTCACGAGTGGGCAGAGAAAAATGGATAGGGCCTTATACTGCGCAATTGTTAACGGAGTTGCCGGGTGAAGGCATTAAGAAAATAGACGTGGTGTGCCCGGCTTTTGCGGTGGACTGCCTTGAAACCCTTGAAGAAACCGCGGTTGAGAACAAAGCAATATTTATGGCGGCTGGTGGTGAAAGTTATGACTATATTGCGGCGCTGAACGATGGCGATGAGCATATTGAGGTGTTAGCTGAACAGGTGGTTGAACAGTTGAAGTGGTAAAAGGTTTGGGTGCGCACTGCGCGAGGTTGTGTAAAAACCTCCGTAGGATGGCGTAGAGCGAAGCGAAACCCATCATTTGAGCATGAAAACAGCAGGATATCGCCGTTTGCAGCCCAATTCTGATGGGTTTCGCCTTCGGCTCTACCACATCCTACGCAGGATTTGAGTTTTGACACAGGCTGGCGCACCATTAATGTGGATTGACGACAAACCCATTAAACAACCTCCACATAAACATTAAAATCCTCAAAATCCACCTTGTAATGCTCGCCATAAGCCAAGTCGGTCATATAGATATAACGCGAATCGCTGTCAACCCAAGAAATCACCCCAGTGCCTTGGGGGCTTTCGCATAACATGCCAATATAGAGCTCATCTTTATTTATCATTTTATGATACTTTTGCCTGGCTGTGCTTAGGATCCGACACTAAATAATTTCCAAACTTGACTGGTCTCTTTATCCCAGCTCTGCGTTAGGCAAAGCGTTGTGTAGAACAACTACACGCCACTTTGCCCGCCTTGAGCTGGAATAAATATCCTGCCTCAATTTAGGAAGTTATTTAATTCTGGATCCTTCGTTGGAATTTGTTAGAACCTGGTTTAGATTCATTGATTGGGGAAAATTGTAGCCTAGTCTGGTGGTTTGTCAAAAAAAGATTACATAAATATTGCAGCTTGATGAAAATCAGTCTAATCGGCTGGAAAGACTAATCAGCAGGAAAGTAGGCACCCAACACTGCCGACCGACTGGCACCGGTCACTGCTGGCACATTTCCGGGTTGCTTGAGTGTATAAGCGCGCGCCAGCCAAGCAAAAGCGATGGCTTCAACCCAATCGGGATTAACCCCTAACGCCTCGGTATTAAATACCTTAAATTGCGGTAAGTAATGCTCAATCACACTGACCAAAAAAGCATTGCGACTACCACCACCACACAGATAAATCTCACCTGAACTGGCCAATGATTTAAGTGCGCTAGCCAGTGATTTGGCGGTTAGATGCACTAGGGTGTGTTGTACGTCTTGCGAGGAAATATTGTCATCAGTTAAGTGGCTGTTAAGCCAGTCGAGATTAAAACGCTCTCGTCCGGTGCTCTTGGGGCCGCTGAGCTGAAAAAACGTATCAGACAGTAGTTGAGTGAGCAATGGCTGGTTTAGCACGCCTGAGCGCGCCCAGGCACCGTTATCTTCGTAAGGTTGGGATTGATGGGTTTGAATCCAGCGATCGAGCAAGGTATTACCCGGGCCAGTATCAAATCCACTGATCGGTTGACTGTCGTCGCCAGGCAAAAAGGTCACATTGGCAATACCGCCGATATTGACGATCATTCTGTCGTTGTTGTCGTTATTGGTGCTGTTACTGTGAAAAACACTTTGATGAAACGCTGGCACGAGTGGGGCACCCTGACCACCGAGCGCAATGTCTTTTTTTCTGAAATCTGCAATCACATCAATGCCGGTTTGTACCGCGATGGTGTTGGCATCACCGATTTGCAGGGTAAAACCTTGTGCGCCGTCAGGGTAATGGCGAATGGTTTGGCCATGACTGCCAATGGCGGTGACTTGCGCCGGGTCGATATTGGCTTGTTGACATAAGGTGTTTACGGCCTTGGCGAAGAGTTGGCCAAGTTGTCTGTCGACGGCACCCATCTTATTAATTTCATGGTGGCTGATTTGGCCATCACAAAGTTGTTGAATATCGTGGGTGAGGTCTAGCGGGATGTTTTGGCTGTAACTGCTGATAAGTTGCGGTTTGTCGTGGCTGAAATCCACTAAAACCGCATCAATACCGTCTAGGCTGGTGCCCGACATTAAACCTATAAATAGACTATCCATTAGTTATGGCTGAAAAGCCAATAAAACACGCTTGTTGCTGTTAAGGCTGTTCATGGCGGCTTTGGCCACTTTAAGAAATTGGCGTTTCTCTTTTTTCGCAATCGGTTTGGCTTTGGGCATTTTTACTGTGCGAGGATTACGATGCACACCATTTTTAATGAATTCAAAGTGCAAATGAGGTCCTGATGATAAACCGGTTGAACCGACATAACCAATCACCTGGCCTTGTTTGACTCTAGCGCCTTTTTTCACCGCACGTTTTGAGAAATGAAGGTATTTGGTGGTAATGCCGTTGCCATGCTCAATAAAGACATAATTGCCATTGAAGCGGTTATAAGTAGACTTTAATACCCGGCCGTTACCCGCAGCGACTACCGGAGTGCCTGTTTTGGCCGCGTAATCAACGCCACGATGGGCTTTCCAGCGTTTTTGAGTGGGGTGAAAACGACGCTTCTTAAAGCTCGATGAAACGTATTTGAAATTTACCGGGGCACGTAAAAAGGCTTTGCGCATACTGCGACCCTCTGGGTTGTAGTATTCGCCGTCTTTGTATCGCACTGCCTGAAAGTTTTCGCCCTGATTAACAAACTCGGCAGCGACAATGTTGCCATTACCGACGGCTTCGCCATCGATATAACGGGTTTCATAAACCACGCTAAACGTATCACCATCACGGATATCCAGCGCGAAATCGATATCCCAACCGAAAATATTGGCCAAGTTCATGATTTGCGCATCAACCAGACCTGAGTTAACCCCTGCATTCCAAAAGTTAGAGTTGATGGTGGCGCTGGCAAATTCAGTGCGAATTTCAACGTTTTTGGTTTGGGTGTGGGCTTTATATTTTAAAGTGTCGTCTAAAGACACGATTAAGGTGGAGACTTCATTTAGTGAATAATGCAATTGTTGCAACTGGCCGCTGTTACGGTCTGAAGCAAAAGAGACGCGTTCGCCTGGGTGAATTTTAGTCAGGATTTTAGTTGGCTTGCCTAAAGAGGTGATTTTAAACAGCGTTTTGGCAGAAAAACCAGCGCGCTTGAAGATTTTTGCCAAGTTATCGCCATTTTTAACGGTTATCTCTTGCCACTTAAGATTGTCGCTGTGATCTGTTGTATCGGTGTGCGGTTGGTGAGCGGATAAATCTAGCGTCAGGGCATAGCTTTTGCCTGGTATCAACTGGTTGTCAGCCTGGCTGCTATTGTCTACCACAGCCTCTAATTCGCTGTCTGATAAGGTTATGTTGGTTATCGCCGGGTCTCTTGAGGCGTTAGCCTTTTCTGCCGGGATAAACATTAAGATCACAAAAAACACCAAAATGGTGCTGATGAAAATTTTATGCTGTCTGGGTAAGTGCTTGACCAACTGATTCATATTATCTACTACCTGATGATTAAATGATAATGCACTGCTAGTTGGCTGCGCTTGCTTCTGCATGTTCGTCTTTTTAACTGAAGTTAGGGATTTTATTGCCATTATATGCCAGCTATCGACAGGTAATGAATAAATAACTCGCCAATAACCATTAAACGTGAATACACATTCATCTGAGAATAAACAAAAAAATTGTCTTTGACCAGCTTTTTCTACGTTTCAATAGCGCTGGCAATCAAGTAGAATCATGCGTTGAAAGGAGAAATAGGGCTTTAGGCTCTCTTTTACCCTAAAATCTATTAATTCCACTTCAATCACCGAATTGAAGATAAAAGACGGATAAACACACATGACTGACCTGGATAAAGCACTGGCAGAAATTAAGCGAGGCGCTGAAGAAATTTTGCTTGAGAAAGACCTAGTAGAGAAATTAAAGCTAGGCAGACCGCTAAAAATCAAAGCAGGGTTTGATCCGACGGCCCCAGATTTACACCTTGGCCACACCGTATTAATCAATAAGTTACGCACCTTTCAAGAGTTGGGTCATGAAGTTATTTTTTTGGTCGGCGACTTTACCGCGCAAATTGGTGATCCGACGGGCAAAAGTGCCACTCGCAAACCGTTAACCCGAGCACAAATCGAAGCCAACGCCAACACTTATAAAGAGCAGATCTTTAAAGTACTTGATCCGGATAAAACCACCATTGCCTATAACTCGACTTGGATGAACAAATTTGGTGCTGACGGCATGATCAAACTGGCGGCCCGTCAAACCGTGGCCAGAATGTTAGAGCGTGATGATTTTAAAAAGCGTTATGCCAACAATCAACCGATTGCGATCCACGAATTTTTGTATCCGTTGGTGCAAGGTTGGGATTCGGTTGCCCTTGAAGCCGATGTCGAACTCGGTGGCACCGATCAGCGTTTTAACCTGTTGATGGGCCGTGAATTACAAAAAGAAGAAGGTCAGCGACCACAAACGGTATTGATGACGCCGTTATTAGAAGGATTAGATGGCGTACAGAAGATGTCTAAGTCACTGGATAACTACATCGGCATCACCGATGCGCCGAATGATATGTTTGGTAAAATGATGTCGATTCCAGATACCATCATGTGGCGTTATTATGAGTTATTGAGCTTTAAGCCGATAGCTGAGGTCGAAGGGCTGAAAAAGGCGGTTGACGAAGGGGCAAACCCGCGAGATACCAAGATTTTACTGGCCAAAGAAATCATCGAACGTTTTCATGATGCGGATGCTGCCGAATCGGCGCACCAAGATTTTATTCAGCGCTTCCAAAAAAATGCCATCCCTGATGATATGCCGCAAATCAGCCTGACTGCTACCGATGAAGACGGTATGCGTATCGCTAACTTGCTCAAAGAAGCCGGTTTGGTGGCCAGTACATCAAATGCGATGCAAATGATTAAACAGGGCGCGGTAAAAATTAATGGTGAAGAAAAAGTCACTGATAACCGTTTGGTGATAGCCAAAGGCAGTGAAGCGGTTTATCAGGTGGGTAAACGTAAATTTGCCCGCATTAGCTTGAATTAAGATTTAGGATCTAACACCAAATGGAACAATCGAATATCGTTAATATTACCGCTGATAATTTTCAGCAAATCATTGTTGAAGCCTCTCAGGTTAAGCTGGTTATTATTGGCTTTTGGACCCCAAGAGACCCATCTTGCCTTGACTTGATGGATTACCTGGCGCAAAAAGCCGCTGAGTATCCCGAAGAAGTGATTTTGGCGAAAATCAATGTCGATGAACAACAAGACGTGGCGATGCAGTTTGGTATTCAGAGCGTACCAACGGTGGCGCTGTTTAAACAAGCCAAACCACTAGACAGTTTTGTCGGCATGAAAACCCCGGCTGAGGTGGACGACTTTTTACAAGCGCATCTGCCGAAAATGGAAGAGGCGTTGTTGTTGCAATGTCAGGCATTGATCAGTGAAGGCGATTTTAAAGCGGCTTATGGTTTGGCTAAACAGGCGTATGAGTTGGATGCGCAAAGGGCTGATATTCGGCTGACTTATGCCCAAGTGAGTATTCACAACGGTAAACTGGCAGAAGCCGAAACCTTGTTGCAAAGCATCACCTTGGTTGACCAAGACAGTTTTTACCACAACGTGATGTCGGCGTTGACGCTGGCCAAAACGGCGGCTGATTCACCAGAGATTAAAGCGCTGCAACAACAGCTTGAGCAACAACCGGATGATTTTGAGATAAAAGTGCAGTTATCTGTGATGTTGAGTCAAGCCAATCGTCATGAAGAAGCGCTGGAGTTGTTATTTACGGTGTTAAAAGCGAATTTGGCCTTTGGCGATGCCAAACAGCGCTTTTTGGATATGCTGGCGGCCTTGCCGGATGGTGATCCGCTGGTGACCAGTTATCGTCGCAAAATGTATAGTTTATTGTATTAGCCGTTTTTGGCTGTGATGATTTGGGTGCTATCAGATAAGGAAGTTTGCTCAGCGCCCAAAAAAAGAGTCTTACTCAATTTAATTGGGAACGGTTTTTCGTAAAATACAGAAGCTCTCACGAACAAAGGTGATAAAAATTTAGCCAGAACAGGGTGAGCAGTAACGGGTTATTGAATGACCTAGCTGCTCACTTGTGTGGTGATGATTTTGATGCTGTTTCCTACCGTTTGTCGACAGTTTGGTTTTATAAAATAAGTTTAACGTCCTGTGCTGAATAACCTTTATTTTCGGTTAAGATTAAATCGAATTCTACTGTTTGACCTTCAAACAGGTTTCTGGTGCCAGCGATGGTCACTTGGACCTCTGAAAAGTGAACCATAATGTCGTCTTTGATGTCGTCACAACAAATGAAACCAAAGCCCTTCGATACATTAAACCACTTCACCTTGCCGCGCTTTCTTTGAGCTACTACCGTACTGTTCAATTGAATTCCCTCATTGCTCGGGCTGCCCCCGTAACAGTTGTTAAAAATTAGCGTTATTCATCTGCGGTTAATCGCGATTATCATCCACTATTATCGACAGATATCAAAATCATTGTCAGGTCGCTATAGTATCAATTAAATAGGTCATAAATGAAGAGCTATTTTGACTTAATCCTTAATCTTTTGGGGATTATTCAGGCTCTGGTGGTGATGTCCTCACCAAGTTAGGTCAATATGTCGATAAAATGAGCAAAGTAAACCGTTTGGTCTCTTTTTTGGCATGAAATACCGTTTGGCGTTGAATCGTTGATGGCTTGGTATCCTACTGGCGGTTTAAATCAAAATGGGCTATTAATAAAGTGGTGATTTAGATTTCGTTTCAAGTGAATAAGTGGCATGGGAATTATGATAAAGTGGTTGGTACAGGTGATGATTGGCTTTGGCTTAATTGGCTTAGTTGGTTTAGTCGGCTTAGGTCACTCGGCTGCCAATGCCGCGGATGATGTTGGGGCTGATGTTGGGGCTGGTGTTGCCGTCCATCGTTATAACGGTTTGCTCGACGTTAGAGTGATTGAACCAAACGATGCACAGTATATTCTCGGCGCAAGGTTTAAGAGTCCTTATAGTAAAACGGTTGATTTTAAATTAAGACCTTATAATGGCAAAGCGACGGTGGCGGCTTATGCGCCATTTTATGAAAAGAATAATGGTGACGACAAAAGGGCTTTTAATATCACCAATAAGTACTACTTTTCATTGCGGATCAGAGAAAGCAACGATAAAAGCTATACTGCCATTGTCAAACTGTATCGGCGTTCAACAGAAAAAAAAATCGACATTAATAAACCTTACCATTTTGCCCAAGATGATTTTGTGCTCGTCGAAGAACAACCCATTGATGGCCAGTTTACGATTGATAATGAATACCTGTTTGTCGATCGCGTTGATTTGAAACTTTATATTAAACTTAACTTTGATATTGTTTTTACCCGCCAAGAGATTATTGAACGTTTTAAAGCGAGAGAGGCAAAGTAAGTTTTTCACAGGTCTTACCAGTAAATCGGTACTCTGTGCTGACAAGTGGTTATTATCAACTGGTGTCGTTGGTGACGATCAGAAACTATTTGTTATTGCTCTAGTTTTTACTTTATTACGGCCATTATTGTTATGGTGTTCACCCACTCAATTGTGCTGCTCACTTGTGTTGGGGCAGCTATGGTTATCCTCTAAATACCTAAAACCAGCATTGTGTCATAACAGTATTTGACCTATGCTTTTCTTGGCGTATTGCTTAGCGTTATTCACCAATGCAGTGGTACTGTTTTATATTGTGAATGGATGCTTGCGATACCCAGCTAAGGGCTAGGAGGATTCTAAAATGGTTGTATATATGACAAGGCAAAGGGCTTTAAGAGCAGGGTTTACTCATCATGGCAGTTATCATGGCATCCCGATGTGGATGGGCGGTATTGATGGGGTTCCGATCGTTTGTTCGAAAGTGACGCTACTGGAGCATCTGGTATCATTCTTTCGTTTTTTTGAAC
This sequence comes from Phenylobacterium sp., assembly GCA_047617105.1. GTDB lineage: Bacteria > Pseudomonadota > Gammaproteobacteria > Enterobacterales > Alteromonadaceae > JABSOG01. Next base: position 31,197 of record JBLGCB010000019.1, read on the forward strand.
AACAAATAGGGAGGCTGAAACATAAACGGCCAATATACCGATTTATGTTAGGAAAAAAAATAGATCAAACGATATCTTAGTTTATCCAGCAACATGAAATACATCGCCTGTGACAACTCCCCCTGTCACAGGCGATGTATCTTATCTTCATCTACTAGTAACCAACCCAACCCAACCAAGCTGTAAAGACATCAAAACATCCATGTACCAGCGGTTTTGTCACAAAGTGGACGAGTATCAATCATCTGTGTAAAATCCCCTTCCTAATAAGTTCCCTCTCAGGGGGATGATAATAAATTTTGCGGAGTGTTTTTATGCAAGCGACACAAGAGATTGAGACTGAAGCACAACCCACTGTGTCTATGTTGGGCGGCATCATGATCACCGCAGGCACTGCGGTGGGGGCTGGCATGTTCTCATTGCCAACAGTCTCGGCGGGTATGTGGTTTGGCTGGTCAGTGGTGTGCATGTTGTTTTCGTGGTTTTGTCTTTACCAAGTTTCAATGATGATTCTTGAAGTTAACCTCAACTTTAAACGCGGTGACAGCTTTAATACCATGGTCAAAGCCACTTTAGGCCCGACCTGGAATGTGATTAACGGGCTGTTATTCGCATTTTTGCTCTATATCCTCGATTATGCCTATATCAGTGGTGGCGGTTCTATTGTCAATCAAACCTTACAATCTAGTTTTGGTTTTGCGCCACCACAAATGATCTCTGGCATGGTATTCGCGCTGTTATTTGCATTTGTGGTGTGGCTCAATACCAAAGCAGTTGATCGGGTGGTGACGGTATTGATGGTTGGCATGGTGCTCACTTTTTTGATGGCGGTGGGCAATCTGACCCTGATGGCGGATATGAGTAACCTAGTCAATGGTGGCGATGCTGAGTCAGGCTCTTATGTGCCTTTTATCTTTGCGGCGCTACCGTTTTATCTCACTTCATTTGGTTTTCATTGTAACGTGCCCAGCTTAGTGAAATATTATGGTAAGCAGCCCAAACTCATTGCTCGCAGTATGTTGATTGGTTCGACCTTATGTTTTGTGATTTATTTGTTGTGGTTGTTAAGCACCATGGGCAACCTCAAACAGGCGGATTTTTTACCCGTTATTGCCCAAGGTGGCAATATTGGCGCATTGGTGAATGCGATAGGTGATGTCGCTAGCGGTGAAAAACTTGCCGATGTTCTTGCTATGTTTGCCAATCTGGCGATTATCTCGTCATTTTTGGGGGTGAGTTTGGCGTTGTTTGATTTTATTGCCGATAAGTTTGGTTTTGATGATTCTGCTATGGGTCGTTTGAAAACCGCATTGATTGCGTTTATACCACCGACCCTTGGTGGGGTGTTGTTTCCGGATGGTTTTATCAGTGCTATTGGCTTTGCCGGATTGGTGTTGGCGGTGAATGCTTTGATCATTCCACCATTGATGGTCAAAAAGAGCCGTGAAATGTTTCCTGCTAGCGAATTTCGCCAGCAAGGGGGTAACACCATGGTTTATTTGATGATTGCTTGTGGCACCCTGTATGCGGTCTGTCACATCTTGTCGATGCTGGGTTTGTTGCCGGTGTTTGCATAATAGAAAGATTAAAGCTTGCCGTTTCACGGCAAGCTCTAAACAAGGGTAAATCAAGCGTCAAAAGTCTTTCCCAATCCTGCCAGTGCGGTCGTTTTACCATCCATTCCAACCGATTCATCTTCCACAATCTGCGCCTGAGTGAGGTTATGCTGCGACGCTTCGCTGATATTGGTGATATTACGGCTGATTTCTTGCGATACCATGCTTTGCTCTTCTGCGGCAGTAGAGATTTGAATGGTTAAATCCGATATATCAGTGATGGCGTTAAAGATACCCGTCACCACTTCTTGAGATTCCCTAGCCTGAGAGACACAATCATCTGCGGCTCTTTTACCTTTTTCCATGGTGTTTGACCAAGCTAACAGGGTGTTTTGAATCTCTTTAATCGAATGGTGAATTTGTTCAGTGGCCGTATGAGTACGACTCGACAGCGCTCGAACTTCATCGGCAACCACCGAGAAACCTCGGCCATGTTCACCGGCTCTGGCTGCTTCGATGGCGGCATTCAGTGCCAACAAGTTGGTTTGGTCAGCAATGCCTTGGATTTCTTGCATGATATTGCCAATCTTTTCGGCTTCTTCGGCCAGTCCGGTGGCAGTAGTCGCTGATTTTGCTACGTCGTTGGCCAAATTTTGCACCTGATCCATGGTGAGTTTCATGGTGCTGGTGGCTTGTTTGCAGTCTTTATGCGCCCCAGATACTTTGTCAGAGGTTTGCTCAGTGGTGCTGGCAATTTCAGTGATGGTTGCGACCATTTCTTCTACAGCGGTGGCGACCTGGTGCAATTCAGCAGTTTCACTTTCAACCCCTGCTTTGGCCTGATGTGCTGCCTCTGTCAGCGTGTCGACGCCATGGGTCAACGCATTGGTGCTGTCAACAATTCGTCCTAAAATGGTTTTGACTTTACCCTGACAGACTTTTAGATGAAAGGCAGCAATATCGTGAGGTTTATTGCCACACAGGACATAACGAGAGGCACTGTCGTAGGTGTTTTTTAAATCGGCTAGATAACGTGGGGTGGTGACCAGTTCGTGATGATAAAAAATAAAAGGTAGCAGTGGCAATGCCAGTGCAAAGGCCGGGTGCGAAAAAGTGGCGATGAGTAAAATCAAACTCATTAGGGCAAAACCGCCGTGCTTAATGGTAGGACTCTCAAACCAGCTGGTCAGCGATTGGTCGGCGTTGAGTTTCTGATAGATTTGGCTGGCTTTGGTTTTGCTGGTATCGTCGAGTTTGGTTCTGACTGATTGATAACCGACCAGTTTGGCGTTTTCGTAAATGGGCGTAACAAACGCATCAACCCAATAATAGCTGCCGTTTTTACAGCGGTTTTTCACCGCACCGCGCCAGGGTTGTTCAGCTTTGAGTTTTAGCCACAAATCCGCAAATGCTGCTTTGGGCATGTCAGGGTGGCGCACGATATTATGGTTTTTGCCCACCAGCTCCTCAACAGTATAACCGGCGACTTGGCAAAAAATCGGATTGGCGTAAGTGATCACACCACGTAAGTCGGTGGTGGATACCAGTTCTTCAGTGGCAGAAAAAGTCACTTCTTTGTCAGTAACGGTGGTATTTCTTTTACTCATAAGATCAATTTTATTTGGCTAAAATGGGTAGATAGCGTGATAATAGTGAAACGAGTGACTTTGAGCAATCAATTTCTGGTCAACGTAGTTAAATTATTTCAAATACTCAAAAGGTTAAAACCGATAAAGTACAAGTTAGGGCTGCCGATGTTTTGTCGATGTTTTGCCGATGTTCTACTTCAGTGCTGCCAATTTGGTTGCAGAACAGCCAAAAACTGAGCAAAGTCGAAAACTTTTGCTCATCAAACCATTTAATCGGCAGATTGGAGTTGCGTAAACTGGATATGTTATTAATATTGTTAATAGTGGATAAAAAATGAGGTTAGAAGTTTTAAAATGCCAAACAGAACCCAGAAAGAATTTGACCAGCTGATCCCGCAAGAGCGATATGAGCATTTGGTCGACAAATTGTCAGACTTGACCGACCAAAGGGAAATACAGCAACGTTTGCTTGATACCTTACTATCACAAGTGAATGCCAAAGAAGACAACATTGTTGATCTTGAAGCGCAGGTGGATGAATTCGAACGAGAAATCAAAGAACTATTGGCCAGCGACTTAATTGGCGACGATGTCAAAAGGTTACTTCTCGTTGGTGATATTGATGGTGCAGTGGCGCTGGTCGATGACCGTTATTGTGCCTCGGCCAAAGAAGATAAAACAGCCCGTGCGGCGGACTTATATCAAATTGGCCAACTCAAAGATTTAACTCTCGACTATACAGAAGCGCTAAGAGCTTTTGAAAAAGCAGCTGAATTACAGCCTGAAAACACCACCTATGTGACAGAGGCGGGTTTAATTAATCTTACCCTAGCCAATTACGAACGTGCCATTGTTCACCTTGAACAGGGCTTGGCTGCGGGTATTGACATTTATGGTGAAGATCACCCGGATGTTGCCAAAGACCGCAATAACCTCGCCAGTGCTTATTATCATTTGGGTGAATATGCCAAAGCGATTGAATATTATGAACAGGCGTTGAATCATGATCTGGTGGCTTATGGTGAGGATCATCCACAAGTGGCGACGTATCGTAACAATCTTGGTTCGGCACATGAGTTTTTGGGCCATTATAATCAGGCAGTTGAGTATTATCAGCTGGCCCTAGATGGCGCGATTAAACAAGACGGTGAGAACCATCCAGATGTGGCGATGAGACGCAACAATTTGGGTGGCTGTTATTACGCTTTAGGGCAACATCAAAAGGCGATTGATTATTACCAACTGGCGCTAGATAACGTGCTTGAAAGTGATGGTGAAGCGCATGTTCAGGTTGGTATCAGACGCAACAATCTGGGATTGGCTTACAATGCGATGGGCAAACCTGACAAAGCACTAGAATACTTTAAGCTGGCACTTTCCACCGATTTACAAATCTATGGCGAAGAACATCCTTTGGTGGCGATTCGACGCAATAAAATTGGTTTGATTTTTCAATCGTTGGGCAAATTTGAAAAAGCGGTGAACTACTTTGAGCAAGCGCTGGCATCAGATATACAAACCTATGGCGACAAGCATCCAGAAGTGGCGGTGTTGTGGAGTAATTTAGGTGCTGCTCATGATTCGTTGGGTCATTATCAACAAGCGATAGAATATTACCAAAAGGCGATGAATTCTGATTTAGAAACCTATGGTGAAGGGCATCCGGGGGTGGCGATTGATCACAATAACTTGGGTACTGCCCATAATGCGTTGGGTCAGTATAAAGAAGCACTAAAACATTACGAAATGGCCCTTGATTGCGGTTTAAAAACCAGCGGCGAAGATCATCCTCAGGTGGCGATATACCGCAAAAACCTCGGTGGTATATACAATGTACTGGGGCAGCATGAAAAAGCGCTTGAGCTTGACCAGCAGGCGTTAGCATCCGATATTAAAACCTACGGTGAAGACCATCCTGATGTGGCGATTGACCGTAATAACCTGGGTTTGGCGTATGATGCCGCCGGTGAATATGAAAAAGCCATTGCCTGTTATCAGCAAGCATTGGATTCTGATTTAAAAACTTACGGTGAAGGTCATCCTGAGGTGGCTGCTTATCGTAACAACCTTGGTTCTGCGTACAGCGCACTGGGTCAGCATGACAAAGCGATTGAGTATTACGAGCAAGCCTTGTCGTCAAACTTAGCCAACTATGGTGAAGAGCATCCTGATGTGGCGATTGACCGCAACAACCTTGGTGCGGCTTATCATGCCTTACGTCAATATGACATAGCGGTGGACTATATGCAGCAGGCGTTTGATGGTTTTGCCAGACTGCTTGGCCCTGAACATCCGAATGTGATTGTGGTGGGCAAAAACCTTAAAGCGGTTAAGTCTAAAGCGTTAAAGGCGGCGGCTAAAGCGGCTGCGTCGTAATACGAACTCGCAGGGCCGACACAAAGGTTGCTCGGCCCTTACAATCTTACAATCTAATAATCTAATAATCTAATCTCCCCTACCTATCAATAAAGGCCCGCTAGCGCCATTCACTGCTGGGTCAATTCGAATATTGTCACCATCGCTGATGCCCTGTTGGGTTAAAGAACTCACCTGTTGTCTGCGCTTATCGGCAACCACTTCATGATCTTGCAAATAAAACTCTCTGGCTTGTTGGTATCGGGTGTCTAAGGGCACCAAACCTGTGCCCGCTTCTTGCTCAACGGTTTGGCTGCTTTGCTTCATGCGTTTACCAATGCTGACACAAAGGCCGTATTTATAGTGATTGGCATATTTCTCGCGCAGGTTATGTTGTTTTTTGTAGAGTTTCTTTTGTTGGTCTATTTTTCTTAATGCCACATCAAAAGTGTAATAGGCCACTTCAACATCGGCAGCGGTGCCGGTTAAAATCAGCTCTGCCCGGTGACCATAATAACCTTGGGCAAATATGCCATAGACACCAAATGAGGAGGCTGCACAAGAAAATAGATAAGTTTCGGCGGCAGACATTTTAACTTTGCTGAAGGCAAATGTTTGGGTCACAATGTCGGCCTGATTAAGGTCACCTTCTTCGATATGGTAACGCTGCATCATTTTAATCGCTCTTTTCATCGCGATATCCGACTCATGTGGATTGGTGTTATCTGAGGCGAGGTTAATTAATTTACTGATTTTTTCTTTTAAACGGGTTAAATCGGTCATGTTAATTGCCATTGTTCACGCCAATTTACCTAGGCGTCATAGAAAAATTAAGGTGTTTGGTAAGGCATGTTTTAAAGCGCCTGGTGATTTTATGATTGTTACCTGGATAAGTCAAATTTGTAGGGTGAGTTATGCGCGGGGCTGTGTGAAAACTGCCGTAGGATGGTGTAGAGCAAAGCGAAACCCATCATTTGCAGCCTAATTCTGATAGGTTTCGTCTGGGCGGCATCCCGCTTAGGCTCTACCACATCTTACGGTGAATGGGACTTTTCACACAAGCTGGCGCGCCGTTAATTGAAATGCCGGACCAGAGGGTTTACGACAAACACTTAATTTGTTGGGGCGGAGTTTATTCGATGACTTTCCAATGGCCAAGTTTAGCTGGGCCAATACGTTCAATTCTACCGCTTTTTTTAAGATCGGCCAGTCGTTTCTCTACCGTTCTTGCACTACTACCTAGCTGGCTTGCCATACTTTTTGCACTGTGTTTTGGGTTTTCTTTTAGTAATAGAAGTATTCCCTGTGAATTCTTCTCCGAACCCTTCTCCGAATTCTTCTCCGAATTCTTCTCCGAACCCTTCTCCGAATTCTTCTCCGAATTCTTCTCCGAATTCTTCTCCGAACCCTTCTCCGAACCCTTCTCCGAATTCTTCTCCGAACCCTTCTCCGAATTCTTCTCCGAACCCTTCTCCGAATTCTTCTCCGAACTTTCTTCCGCAACGTTTTGTAAACTTCCTTGAGCGCGATAAAACTCCCAATCAATAAAATCTGAACGTTCTTGAATACAAGGTATGGTATTACCAGCTTGCTGGCAAAATTGTTTAATCCGGCTTATACCGCTGCCCCATTGTTCGATATAGCCCAACTCTTTAAATACTCGGGCCAGCACCCGGTTGCGAATTTCAGAACGACCCTTAAGTAAATCATGTTCGGTGAGTCCGTTAGGTAAACCGCCGGGGGAGACAATGTTTAAGATATCATCATAAATACCCACTTTAATATCACGACCGAAATTGCTGTAGTCGCGGTGTAAAACGGCGTTAATGAGTGCTTCGTGAATGGCGGGGATGGGGAGTTCGTAGGTTTCTGTACGTTGCAGTCCTAAAATCTCAGCTTTTAAATGGAGGTGGTTTTTGATAAATATTTCAGTTTGCTGCAACTGGCTGAGCAAATCACCACGGTATTCTTTTTTATCTAAAAACACCGCCATGTTATTGCCTTTAAAGCGGCTGCATTTGATCTCTACATGTTCGTAATGGCCGAGTAAAATCAGCAAACCGTGGGTTGGATAGTCCTGACCTTGTTCATTGACAATGAGCTTCAAATTGCGCATTTTTTCTTTTGTCAGTGGTTTGTTTAATGCCTCAAATGCCTGTTGCAACGGGGTCAAATCTAAAGAATCCAACGAGAGTTGGTGGTTTGCCTGTTCATCGAAGCTCAGGTTTAAGCGTTGTAGTTCGAGCGATTGGATATACTCAGGTGATGCCTGGCGATTGCTGGCACCTAGGCGAATATACACGCCTTGTTGGCGACCTTTAGTTTTAAGGTAATAAGGCAACAATGATCCGCGATTGACGTCAATCACCAGTAGTTCGTGGCCTTGAACGTTTTCGATGTAAATGGAGGGCAGTAAGCTGGGCGCGCAAAGGTCATGTATCATGGATGAAACGCTATCCATTAATTCAAAGACATCAGTTTGCTGCAAGCCAATGAGCTGGCGTTGATCATTAACGCCCACAACCAATTTACCGCCACTGGTATTGGCAAAAGCCAACAGTGTTTTAACCAGCTGCTCACCTTTAGGTAAGGTGACTTTAAATTCTAAGGTTTTCGATTCTCCCCGCAAAATATCAGCGAGCAGAGGGTGGGTCGTATTCATAGTTCAACTCTTTAATCATCTAATCCTGTGCTGGGATTATTGGCCTGATTGATGGTGATTACTGCTAAAACTTACAGTAGTGAGTTTAATTTATTTGCTTGTTGGCGTACACCGTTTATTTGGGGTAGAGGGATGGGGGGATTTGACCCCCCGTCCAGATAGAATGGTTTATCCATTAGCCTATAACCTTCTATTGGTATTTTTTCGAACTACCGAGAAATCCTCGGTAGTTACGTTTTCATTTAGTTCACCCTGTGTATAGATGTTTTTTAAGCGCAGGCTAATATTATCTGCTGGGGTATCAAATAAGTCTGCCATTTGTTGTTGATATAACCAAATGCTGTCGGAATGTACGGCAACATCCAGAGCGATGCTACCATCTTCGTTTTGATAAATTTGTAATTCATCCATAGTCAGGGAACCTCATCGT
>JBLGCB010000020.1:0-39314 GCA_047617105.1 Phenylobacterium sp.
GAATGAGGGCATTGAGAACCGCCATGCAGATTCGCATGATGTGTTGGCTGTCTATCAGCAAGTGAACGATTACCAACAAATGAGCATTGGACCTCAAACACCAGATGAACTTATTAACTATTTGAAAGAACGCCATTTTTCAATGATGCTTGAGCGCCCGGATAAGCGACCAGGGCTGTTCAAGGAAAAAGCCAATCAGGCTGGCACCAGTTTTTTCGTTAGACCTGATGAGGTGGAAGGCACCCTAACACAAGCATTTCCTATCTATAAGAGCCTTGCTAAAGGACTGTCAAGGGCGATATTTATGCAGTTTCTAATCGCTGAGTGCCATCCTTTTGATGATGGAAATGGTAGGTTATCAAGAATTATGATGAATGCTGAACTCCATGCCAGCGGTCAATACAAACTGATCGTGCCAACCGTGCATAGAGACAGCTATTTGAATGGCTTACGTAATGCAACCAGAAATGGAGAGTTTAGGACCTTGGTTAAGGTATTCTATCAATTGCAACACTACACAGCATCGATTGATTGGAATGACTATGGAGAAGCCAGAGATTCGCTGGAACGTCATTGCGCCGATAAGCAGCCTGATCAGGGTATCGCAGTTTTTAATAACCAAATCAGGCAGTTTAAGTTTGCTGGGCCTGTGCAGCTAAGTTAGAGTGTGCTCGTCAAAAGGGAGAGCACCATGTAGACTATTTAGTGTTAATCCCGAATAGGCACTTGGCTACTGCCACCTTTTGGATCACTATCAGGCATTGGATGTGTAAAAATACAGGCGAAAAAAAAGGTCGATGATAAATCGACCTTTTTTCTTTAAATTTGTATCATAGTTTCAAATTATAACTAAAGAGCTATATTCCTCCACTAGCCGCTAAGGTAGGTTGATACGCCCTCGCCATAGCCAATAGAGACATATTAGTTATTTGGGGTGAGTATGTCAATATTCACCCAAGCCATCTTATAAACAATCCCCCCTAACAGAACTGATTCATAGTATTGTCCTTACCAGAAGCCTTCAACGCCTGCTCGCCGCTGAAATAACCTTTATGCTCATCACCAATGTTTGAACCAGACATATCTTGATGTTTGACGCACGCCAGTGATTGGCGAATTTCCTGACGTTGAACCCCTTTCACATAAGCCAGCATACCTTGCTCACCGTAATAATCTTTGGCGAGGTTATCAGTTGATAATGCCGCAGTGTGATAGGTCGGCAGGGTGATTAGGTGATGGAATATACCCGCCTGCTGCGCCGATTCACGCTGGAAGCAACGGATTTTTTCATCGGCTTCACTCGCCAACTCACTGTCATCATATTGACCGCTCATCAAGTTTTGACGGACATAATCAGTGGTGTCTTTACCCTGTTCTTGCCAGATATCAAAGGTTTGTTGACGGAAGTTTAAGGTCCAGTTGAACGATGGGCTGTTGTTATATACCAGTTTAGCGTTGGGCACGACGGCACGGATGCGGTCAACCATGGCAGCGATTTGACCGATATGCGGCTTTTCGGTTTCAATCCACAATAAATCGGCACCTTGTTGTAAGGAGGCAATACAGTCCAACACTACGCGGTCTTCACCAGTGTCAGGTTTAAAGCGAATTAGACCATTGGCCAGACGAGTGGGTTTAATCAGTTTGTCGCTTTGACGTAATACCAGATCACCGGTTTCTAAGTCGTCAATTGAAGTGACTTCACTGCCATCAATAAAAGCATTGTACTGCTCGGCCAAATCACCAGGGCTTTGTGATACTGGGATTTTTTGGGTTAAACCTGCGCCTAATGAATCTGTTCGTGCCACAATCACCCCATCTTCAACCCCTAATTCCATAAAGGCATAACGCACGGCATTGATTTTGGCGAGAAAATCTTCGTGTGGTACCGTCACTTTACCGTCTTGATGACCACATTGTTTGGCATCAGACACTTGGTTTTCGAGCTGAATACAACAGGCACCGGCTTCAATCATTTTTTTCGCCAGTAAATAAGTGGCCTCTTCATTACCAAACCCGGCATCGATGTCGGCGATGATAGGCACTACATGGGTTTGAAAAGCGTCAATCTTGTTGCGAATAGCCTGTTCTTTAATGTTATCACTGGCTTCGACTGCACCGTCAAGCTCAACAAACAAGTGGTTGAGTTCGCGGGCATCGGCTTGCTTAAGGAACTGATAAAGTTCTTCAATCAGTGATGATACGGCGGTTTTTTCATGCATTGACTGGTCTGGCAATGGACCAAATTCAGAACGCATCGCAGCCACCATCCAACCTGAAAGGTAAAGGTAACGGCCTTTAGTATCACCAAAGTGTTTTTTCACTGAAATCATTTTTTGTTGACCAATAAAACCATGCCAGCAACCCAGTGATTGGGTGTAGTTAAGCGGATCTTTGTCATAGGCGTTCATATCGTCGCGCATGATTTTGGCGGTGTATTTGGCAATGTCTAACCCGGTTTGAAAGCGGTTTTGCAATCGCATTCGAGCAACACACTCAGGATTAATGGCGCGCCAGCTGTCACCTTGCTTGGAGATGGTGTCGTTGGCATTAGCTGTTTCTATTCTATAATTAAACATGGTAATCCTCGTGATGTGTTTTTAGTTGTTGCTGTTAAAAGTGATTTGTTAAAGTTGTTTGGCTTTTAAACGATAGTGATGCAATAGTGGTTCGGTGTAACCATTGGGCTGTTCCACGGCATTGAATATCAGCGCCCGGGCAGCTTCAAATGCGAGGCTTTTGCCTGCCATCGGTTGATAGTGCTGGTTTGCTTGATTTTGCTTATCTACTACCACCGCCATGGCCAATAAACTGTCGTCAACTTGTTGCGCAGTACACACGCCATGGTGCAACCAATTACCAATATGCTGGCTTGAAATACGTAAGGTGGCACGGTCTTCCATCAGGCCAATATTGTTGATATCGGCCACTTTTGAACAACCGACCCCGGCGTCAATCCAACGTACCACATAACCCAGAATGCCCTGGATATTGTTTTGCAGTTCTCTTTCGATTTGCTTCGCGGTCAAGCTGTTGCTGTCTAACATCAGTGGCAGCGTTAAAATATCGTTTAGCTGGGCGGGTTCGCGTTGTTGCAGCGTTTTTTGCACCGCAAAAACATCAACCTGATGGTAGTGCAAGGCGTGTAATACTGCGGCACTGGGTGAAGGTACCCATGCGGTGCTGGCACCACTTCGCGGATGGTCAATTTTTTGTGCCATCATCTTGGCCATTTCATCAGGCATCGCCCACATGCCTTTGCCGATTTGGGCTTTACCCGACAAACCACAAGCCAAACCAATATCAACATTCCAGTCTTCGTAAGCGGCTATCCAAGGTTGTTGTTTAATTTCGGCTTTAGGCAAAAAAGCGCCAGCTTGCATTGAGGTATGAATTTCATCGCCCGTGCGGTCTAAAAATCCGGTGTTGATAAAGACGATGCGCTCTTGGGCCATGCGGATGCATTCTTTAAGATTCACCGTGGTGCGGCGTTCTTCATCCATAATGCCCAGTTTTAGGGTATTGCGTTTGAGTTGCAGCATGTCTTCTACCGCACTAAATAGCTGGCAGGTAAACGCCACTTCTTCTGGGCCATGCATTTTCGGTTTGACGATATAAATGCTGCCTGTTCGGCTGTTTTTGTGCGACTGGCGTAAATCAATCGAACCAATCAATGCGGTGACCACGGTATCAATAATTCCTTCAGGTGCATTATCGCCATCGCTGTCTTGCATCAATTCGCTGCTCATCAGATGGCCAACGTTGCGTGCCATTAACAAAGCTCTGCCGTGTAACGGGTAATCGTTACCGTCGGTGGTGGTGAAACATTTGTCTTTGTTCATGCTGCGAATAATGGTTTCGCCACCTTTTTCAAAGCTGGTTTCAAGGTCGCCAAGCATCAAACCTAACCAGTGACGGTAAACTTGAATTTTATCTGCGGCATCGACAGCGGCGACGGAATCTTCGAAGTCCATGATGGTGCTAAGTGCCGCTTCAATGTGAATATCGTCGATACCGGCTAAGTCTGTGGCACCGTTGGCACCATCGCGGTTGATGTCGATGATCACGTGCAGGCCATTGTTTTTTAGCACCAAAGCATCGGGTTGTTCTTTGTGGCCACCCAGTGCGACAAACTGCGCCGGATTGGACAGGCCAACGGTGCTGCCATCAGGAAACATCGCTAACAAGTGTTGGTAATACACCAGATAACTGGTGACATCGCGATGCGAGCCGCTGGTCAGTGGAAAAGTCTGGTCAAGAAAATCTTTGGCGTAGTTGATCACATGGTTAGCGCGGGCTTGGTTATGGTGAGCACCAGCTTGTAATCCATTGTTTTGGCTAATAACGTCGGTGCCATATAGCGCATCATAAAGACTGCCCCAGCGAGCATTGGCGGCGTTAAGCGCAAAGCGGGCATTGTTGATGGGTACCACCAATTGCGGACCCGCCATGGTGGCGATTTCTTGGTCGACATGGTCGGTGGTAATGGTAAAGTCGTCACCTTCTTCAACCAAGTAACCGATGTCCTGGAGAAAAGACTGATAAACCTGCTGGCCAAGGGTTTTGCCTAAATCGGATTTGTCCTGATGGTCATGGCTTCGTTGCGCCAGCTGATTTAAGTGCCATTGGTCAATTTGCGCTTGCATTTTGTCTCGGGTATTCAGCAGTTTTTTGTTTAACGGGGCAAAGTCATTGAGCAGGGTATGAAAGCTCTGCCAGAATGCCGCTTCATCGACGCCAGTCATTGGTAACACCGATTCATTGATGAAATCGTGAAAGCCTTTGTTGATCAGCGCTGTTTTTGCCATGGGCATATTCATTGTCTTTTCCTCGTTGCTCTTGTCTTTGTCAGGTGTTGGCCAAGTGTTAAACAGATGTGCCTCAGTTGTTGAATACAGTGTATGTGAAAAATCGTTTAAATTTCACAATGAAAATTACACAGTGTAAATTTTACAAAAGTGTAGAGTTAAAACTCTACTTTGTGTAAGCGGCTAAAACATCGGTTATATGGTAAGGGGAGTGAAAGCGGTGTTGCTGAATGAGTGGTGAATTTATAAGCTTGTGCATTGTCTGTAAATACTTATAATTAAGGGGTTGATACAGACCGGAACCATTTATGGGGTATTGATGTCGGGTAAGATGTTATATTTTACCTCCTAGCCAGAGAGCAGGATAAACAAAGACTAGACCGATTAATGTTTAACGTAAAAAGGCGCTTTTAGCGCCTTTTTATTTGTCTGGGATTTAAGAAAGAACTTTACGATAGCGATCAAAAAACACCAAACCTATAGCGTTAGCACACTAAGCAAGTTGGCTGGAATTAGCGTTCGTACGTTGCATTATTACGATGAAATTGGTTTGCTCAAACCAAGGCGTCGTGAGGACAATGGTTACCACCAATATACCTATAACCAGCAAATATTGTTGCAACAAATTTTAATCTATCGAGCGTTGGATTTCAGCACCGATAACATTAAAAAAATGCTATCTGTGGATGATTCGGGTTTAATGCAAGCACTTGAAAGTCAAAAAGATTTGCTGTTACAAAGACAACAGAATTTGAATTCGATGATCAACAGTATTGTCACGGCACAAGAAAAACGCGAGGCGTTTGAGATGCTAAGTGTTGGATTAGCGCAGCATTTTAGCGATGCGATGATTTATTATGCTGAGTATTCGATGTAAATGGCTTACAATTTGCCGGAATTAAACCTTTCCCTACTCCGGCAAAAAGGCTAGAGGTTGAATGGGGAGCACCAAAGGTGCAACCCATTCAATCTATATCTTGATTTTGTTTGGGGTTGCGCCAACTACTGTATCAGTGGGTCGTCATTGGTGCCAGGGTACATACTGGCATTCACTTGATAAACTGATTTCATTTGGTATTGATCAATTTTGTTTTGTAAATAATCTAAATGTGACTCAAAATTGCTGTCACCCGTTGAGCGATGATAATTAATGACCTGTTGCAATAGGCTTTTAACGGTTGAGTCAACGACAATACCGCTGCTAATATTTGCGCTTAACAAGTCATATTTGCCAATCAAAGCAGGCAGTAATTCATAATAAAGAGGAATGGTAGTGGCATTGACTTGAACGTGATCCCAAGCATCATATGCCCTGATCACCAGATTGCTTTCGCTGGAGTTCGCCATGTAATTTTTAATGCTATAAAGTGCAGAGTCTTGTATAAATGAATTGATGATGGTGCTGGCTGACTGTGTTGATATTGTATACCAACCACCGCCACCACCGCCATTACCATCGTTGCATTCGACTTTTACTGTGTTGCAGTTAGAATCGCCCTTGGGACAAAAATGAAGATTGCCACAACGTGAAAGGTAGTTTGGATCATCTTCGAGATTAATAAGATGGGTTAATGGTTCGCTTAAAATATTATGTTTGCGGCTATGATTATTTGCTTTACGCTTCTTGGTGCCTTTTTTATCAATTGACTTTGCTTTCTTTAAAATCTTACGAAAATCACCGAATTGTTTAGACCCATTGTCGAATTTTTCTCCAACATCCATATTGTTTATAACCAATGTTGTTGCATGTTGTGGCGCATCCTCACCTGATAACCAGTGCAAACCGAATTCCATTACAGTTGAGCACTCAGGAACGTCTAAAGTCTTAAACGTCATGCCCTTGATTGGCTTTAATTTTGATTGTTTAGGTTCGTATAGGCGATGAGTCGTGCTGCCATACTTGAGACTGCTGAGGGTATAAACACTGACGGCATTAACAGTGTTATTATCAAACGATATTGCCGGGCTATCCATAAGTAACTGATCAGAATATAGCACAATCACTACCGGGATTTCTTTTTTGATTTGCCCGATTTTTTTAAAACCAATGGCATTAAGCACTAGATCAAACCGGGCTGTATCCAAAGAGATTCTCAATGCATCATAACGTTCAACGCCTAACTCCTCTAATGAAGGTAACTCTGAAAAGTCCATAGGGCCATACCATGGGCCAGCCAAGTATTCAGAATCGTTAAACCGCTCCCCAAACACCGTCACATCGGTATCAGCGATGGTGTGAAATGAGAATACGAGCATAAGTAGAGTAAAATATTTTTTCATTTGTTGTTTCCAATTTAGGTTATTGTTTTTATCCTTTCAACACTTATCGTTTCTTGAAAGGGGGTTTGCTTAACTGCAAAGACAAGAGTAGTTGCGTCCTGATAAAAATCAACTTGAAAAGCAAAAATAATCGAAAATAATTTAATATCAATCCATATATTGTTTTTTTTGGGGAAGTGTTCACTATTTGTGTTGCTGTAATGTTTAATCGAACCGAATTTTAACCATTATTCTGTTTGCGTTTCTTAACGCCCTTTTTATCAATTAACTTTACTTTCTTTATGATCTGACGAAAATCACCGAATTGTTGAGAAGTGGATTCGATTTGCGGAATAATTTCGACATTGTTGATGACTAATACGGTCACATGTTGTGGCGCATTTTCATCAGCTAACCAGTGAAGTCCAAATTCAAAAACCGTTGAACACTCTGGATTATCCTGTGTTTTAAAGGTCATCTCCTCGATGGGTTTTAACTTTGCTTGATGGGGCGATTGATGAAGCGATTGTTTAGGTTCGTAAAAGCGATGTATGGTGCTGCCATACTTTAAGTTATCAAGGGTATAAACACTCAGGACATTAACGGTATCACCATCAAACGACATTTGTGGATTATCCATGAGCAATTGATCAGAATACAGCGTAATCACTGCCGGGATTTCTTGTTGGATTTGTTCGGTTTTTATAAAACCGATGGCATTAAGCATTTTGTTAAATCGGGCAGTATTCAGAGTTATGTTTATGACATCGTAGCGTTCGACGCCCAACTCCGCTAATGAAGGTAAATCTGAAAAATCCATTGGCCCATACCACTGGCCAAGAAAATATTCAGAAGTGTTAAACCGCTGCCCAAACACCGTCACATCGGTATCAGTGGTGGCGTGAAAGGAGAATATGAGCATCAGCAGCGTCAGATATTTTTTCATTGATGTTTTTCCATATGATGAGCTATTCACTAACCTTATTCCGGCCACTCTTTTTCGCCCGGTAAAGGGCCAAATCAGATGCTTTGAGCGCTTGTTCAAACGTTTGTTTTGGCTCCCGCTTGGCCACGCCAATAGAAATCGTCACGCTGACGGTTTTCATATTGTCGTCTTTGGTCTCTTTTCTTGCCTGTTTGTTTTTTAACTTTGTTTGACGACCGGGTTTACGCACCACCATCTTATAATCAGCGATAGATTGACGCAACGCTTCGAGCTGTGGGATAGATTGTTCGGGGCTTTTACGCGGGAATACCACGGTAAATTCTTCACCACCATAACGAAAAACCTTACCACCCCCTTTGACCTTGGCCAGTTTGGCGGCGACTAACTTTAACACCTGATCGCCAATATCATGGCCATAGGTATCGTTGAATTTTTTGAAATGGTCAATATCCGCCATCGCCACGGTGTATTTTCTGCCCAACGACAATGCCAGTTGATTGAGCGCTCGGCGTGAGGGCAGGGCGGTGAGTTCATCGCGATAGGCAAGAAAATAAGCGTCGATGATCACCACCAGTAAATAGCCAGCGGTTAATACCGTCAATACCATCAACCAAGGCAGTGGCGTAAGTTCAAAGTTGGTGGCGTAATATTGGCCACACCAGATGATAAAACTCACCAGCAGGGCGCTTAATAATAGACTCGGCTGGCGTAGGCTTTGCCACAATAATAAAGCGCTGGTCAATATCATTGGCATGGCTATGGGCAATAGTGAAGCAAAATAAGGAATGAATGGGGCGATAAAATGCTCTGTTGGCAGCTGGCTTTTTAGCATTTCAATGAGTGCCTGTACCAACCATAACCAGCCATAAGCACCGAGGCCGCATAAGGCGATGATAATCAAACGCACGATGCTGTGAATACTCAACAATCCGCGGTCTTTCATCAGGGCCAGTACGGCAAATAAGCTGCAACCGGTTAAGATTAGCCAGTCATTATGGGTTTTAAGCCACGCTGACCAAGGCAAGACATGTTCTTTACTGATGAAAAATACTAACCACAGCAGTGTCAGCAAAGAAAAACGGCTGCGGTTAAATTGGGCGGCAAACATAAAGGTGATCAACGCCAAGGCGTATAAACCATTGATCACATTCGTTTGATGGGGTTGCCATATTGCTTGAAAGTGCAGTGCCAGTGCAAAAGCGATGCTGGTCACCATGAAACTGAACAAGGTCAGGTTTAAGCCTTTTAGTGCTAACAAATATGATTCCTTTTAGTTTTTATCGCTGAGTTCATGGAGGATTGCCAAATATACCACCGCCGAGGTTTTGATACCAACTGAGGGTGCCATCAGTGGCCACCACCAGATAATCAATATCACCGTCGTTATCCCAATCTAGCGGTTTAAGCATTCGGGGAGCGGTATCAATGGTAAATAATAACTGTGATTCATTATAGCCATCAATCGTGCTTTGTTGCCACCAAACATGATAACCCGTGGTGCTTTCGTCAAATGAAATTAGATCGGTTTTACCATCGCTATTGACTAGACCTCTTTGCGGTTTTTTTTTACAGTGTAATGGTTTGTTTACACTTTTTGCAATGGCGTGAAAACCCGTCAACAGCAGACAACAGCTAGGACAAGGAACTATAATGCACTCAGTTCAGGAGGGGAGTATATCCCTTCTTCAAGATTTCATGGTAACCGCCGCATACGACTGGTGCTATCGGTCAATTTGATTGAGGCAGTCAGGGCAAAAGCAACCTATAATTTGCTGTTGAGATGAAGCTGCTGTAATAAGGTGAGAACCGTAACGCATTAACAGCATGTGATCACAGTTGATTTTACTAAAAGCGCGGCTAGGCCAAAGCGCAGGAGAATACAATGACAGATTTATTTGAAAACCCGATGGGACTGGATGGTTTCGAATTCGTAGAGTTTACTGCACCAGAGAGAGGTTTTTTAGAGCCGATTTTTGAATGTATGGGTTTTGAATTGGTCGCAAGACACAAATCCAAAGCGGTTGAGTTGTGGCGTCAGGGTGATATCAGTTTTATCACCAATTACCAGCCGGGCAGTCACGCCGCTTTTTATGCTGAAGAACATGGTCCTTCGGCGTGTGGTATGGCTTTTAGAGTGAAAGATTCTCATTATGCTTATACCAGTGCGCTAGCAAAAGGCGCGCAACCGGTAGAAATCACCACCGGACCAATGGAGTTGAATTTGCCTGCCATTAAAGGCATTGGCGGCGCTACTTTGTATTTGATTGACCGCTACGAAGAAGGCAAAACCATCTACGATATCGATTTTGATTGGATTGAAGGGGCGGATAGAAACCCAGTGGGTTGTGGTTTCCATACTCTAGATCACCTGACTCATAACGTTTATCGCGGCCGAATGGATTACTGGGCTAAGTATTATGAAGATTTGTTTAATTTCAGAGAAATCCGTTATTTTGATATTAAAGGTGAATACACCGGTTTGTTATCAAAAGCGCTGACTGCACCAGATGGCAAAATTCGTATTCCGCTGAATGAAGAAGCTGGCAGCGGTGGTCAGATTGAAGAATTTTTGATGAAGTATAATGGTGAAGGTATTCAGCATATTGCGTTTTCTTGTGATGATTTGCTGGCGTGTTGGGATAATCTGAAAGCCAAAGGCATGAAGTTTATGAAAGCACCACCAGAGACTTATTACAAAATGCTTGAAGAGCGTTTGCCGGGTCACGGTGAGCCGACCGAAGAATTCCAATCACGAGGCATTTTGCTTGACGGTACTATTCAAGATGGTGAGCCACGGTTGTTGTTGCAGATATTCTCAGATGCCCTGTTAGGTCCGGTCTTTTTTGAGTTTATTCAACGTAAACAAGACGATGGTTTCGGTGAAGGTAACTTTAAAGCCTTGTTTGAATCTATCGAACGCGACCAGGTTGAACGTGGTGTGATTGGCAAAGGCTAATTCAGCTAGGTAAAAATCCCGTAAAAAAGGGCGATGCATTCGCATCGCCCTTATCAATTGTGCTTTTATCAATTGTGCTCTACTCACCGATTAGTGCAATAGTCGCTCAACCTCTCCGGTAAGACCAATCACGCCATTATTAATGCCATCAACATCATTGACGCCACCATCTTCAATGAGCAACTGAACACACCAAGAACCCGCTTTCAACCCTGCTAGCCACTGTTTATTTCCTGGTGGTGGGCAATAACCAGACTCACCCGGGCTGGACAACAACTGATTAAAACCATCCTCAATAAACTCAACGAATTCGCCGTCAGCCAGTTGTACTTTGAAGCTGGCTTTGAGCGGTATTATCCGTGTCTGTGGCAGCACGATATGATAAACCTGACCCTGTATCGGCAAGTTGTACGCAACAAAGTCAAACCGTTCACTGTTGAGGCTGAGCTGACCAAAGTCGCCAGTGCCTGCGCCTGAAGGAGTAGATGTTGGTGTGATGGCAGCAACACGAGCGCCAGTGGTATTTTGATTTAATCCACTGTCGCCGAGGCGCAAACAGATGCCCGGTAATCCTTCAACCAAGAAACTATCGGCGTTATCTGAGGTCGCAGGCATCACGTTACAGGCCGGGATGTTATCAAGATAATCGGCGATACCATCATGATCAGTATCTGAGCCACCCTCGAGATTGTCGGCCAAACCATCGTTATCGCTGTCTTCACCACCGAGCACCGCAGCACTTTGCTCAACTTTTATGGTCAGTCGCTGATGCACTTGGTATTGCTCATCATCGGCGTCGACGACACTGAGCTGGAGATGGTAGATGCCAAGATCTAATTCAGCGGGGTCAAAGCTAAAGCGATTTGACTGTGCATCAGTATCACTCAATAGCGCTTGCTCTTTATCTTGATCAGCAGTCCACTGATAATGATACCGCTTGTCTGCATTTGGATGGCGGGTCACGGCGTCGATAACCACTATACCGTCTTGTTGATTGACCACCACATTTTGGCGCTGTGCCTGAGTGACGGTAAAGCTGACTTTCGGTGGTACATTGCCTTCACTGATGGTCAGAGTATGTACTGATTGTTCAGAGATATTCACACTATCATCTAGGGTGATGGTGATGGTTTCTTCACCTTCTGTGAGTGTGTCGGCCAGCACCTTAAAGCGGATGGTACCTTCGGTGCCTGATTCGATGATAACCTCGCCGTTGGTCAGGGTATGATCACCACCATTAATGTCGCTGCTACCACTGACGGTATAAGGAATACTCAGTGGGTAAATAGGTGATATGCCATTGAGATGAATGCCGACACTAACTGTTGAATCTTCAAGCACCACCTGATCATTGTCCAGCGATACCAGTGGATGCACTTTGATAAGCTGACTGGCCAGCGTGGTCATACCTTTACTGTCGGTGGCTTGCCATAAACGGGTGTTGATGCCGGGTTTAAAGAACGTAATATCATCGACTAAGCTGACCTCAATAGGGAGGCCAAAGCGGTCTGTCGCGGTGGCGATGCCTGGCGCAACTTTGGTGAGCAAGGCATCTGCGTTGATGTCAATGCTATCGGATACATTGATACGTGTCCGGTTACCATCCGGTGGTGCGCTGATATTGATCATTGCGGTTGCTGCCGCAACACCTTGGCCGTCAGAGGCGAAGTAATCAATCACGACGGTGCCAGTAAAACCATCAACCGGGGTGTAACTTAGTTGATTGGCGCTAATATTGACGTCACCAATGTTAGCACTTGCTGCGCTGATCGACAGGGTATCCCCGTCAATATCGCTGTCATTGGCCAGCACGTCAATGGTGATCACCGACCAGCCTACCATATCTATGCTGTCATCAACGGCTATCGGTAGATCATTGACCGCCTGCAAAGTGATATTGACAGTGATGGGCGAAGAAGTGGCTGTCGCATCACTGGCAGTG
This sequence comes from Phenylobacterium sp., assembly GCA_047617105.1. GTDB lineage: Bacteria > Pseudomonadota > Gammaproteobacteria > Enterobacterales > Alteromonadaceae > JABSOG01. The sequence continues at coordinate 12,912 of JBLGCB010000020.1, forward strand.
TAGTTGAAGCTATCGCTACCATTAAAGTCGGCGTTTGGGGTATAGGTCAAGTCAGGTGCTTGCCCTGTTAAGGTGCCATTGGCAGGTTGTGTGGCAATGGTATAACTGAGGCTATCGCCGTCAACATCACTGGCGAATATGGTGATGGGTATGGCCAAATCTTCAAATCCGCTGAGATTAAGAGGGTTGCCAACGGGCGTGTCATTATCTGGGGTGACGGTCAGGCTAACGGTGGCCTGTAGTGAATCTAACAGGCCATCATTGACAATAAAGGTAAAGCTGTCGTCGCCATTAAAATTGGTGTTGGGCACGTATCTTACCGTCGGTGCTGTGCCGATCAATGTTCCGAACTGTGGCTGGTCAACAATGGTATACGCCAGTGCTGGATTATCGACATCACTGGCGGCCAGAGTGATATCCAAAGGAGTGTCTTCAACCAGCTGTACTGCCTGGTTATCGGCAATGGGTTGGTCATTGATGGCGGTGACGGTGATGGCAACGGTCGCCGTCTCGGAATCAATGGTGCTATCGTTGCTGACAAAACTAAAGCTGTCACTGCCATTGAAGTTGGCATTGGCGGTATAGGTGAGGCTGGGTAAAGTGCCGCTTAATTGACCATTAGTTGGGTCAACAGTGACACGGTAGCTGAGGGTATCGTTATCAATATCGCTGCCGCCGAGGGTGACTGCGATAGCCGTATCTTCGTCCAGTAGTAATGTTTGATTGACTGCCAGTGGTTGATCGTTTTGTGCCGCCACAGTAATGGTGATGGTGGCTGTTGCGGAATCGACTGTACCATCATTAACGAAATAGGTGAGGGTGTCAGTGCCATTGAAATTGGCATTTGGCTGATAGGTGAAATTAGCTGCCTGGCCAGTTAATGTGCCATTGACTGGGTAACGGTCGATGTTAAAGATGAGGTTATCACCATCGGCATCTGAACCTGTGAGGGTGACGATCAGATTGTTATCCTCGTTAGTACTGAGGTTTTGCGTGGTGGCGATTGGGGCATCATTGAGGTTATTGATGCGAATGTTGACGGTGGCCGAGGCGGTTGCAAGCTGATCATCATTAACCTGATAAACAAAGCTATCATCACCACTGAAATCTGCCGTTGGGACATAAAAGATAGCCCCGTCTGATAATCTGACATTGGCGGTGCCATGACTCGGTGGTGCGGTGATTTGCACTGACGATGCAATCAGCTGACCATCGGTATCGCTGTCATTGGCCAACACTTCGATGGTAATAAACTGGTCTTCATCGGTTTGAACATTGTCGTCATTGGCCAGCGGCGCTTCGTTGATGGCGTCTAGGGTTAGGGTCACGGTGGTTGCCGCTGAAATAGCACCGTCATTATCAGTGAGTTGATAACTGAAAACGTCTGTGCCGCTAAACCCAGCAGATGGGATATACCGCAGCAGGAGTGTGGTGCTGTCTATGCTGATGGTGCCATTTTGCGGTTGGGTGATTAGGCTGATACTGCTGATGGTGCCATCGACATCATCATCGTTGGCAATCACATTAAGAATCTGAGTTGAGGTTAGGTCAACCACCCTAATGGTGTCATTGGTGGTGACTGGCGCATCATTGACGCTGTTCACCGCGATACTCACTGTGGCTTCAAAAGAGGTTGCACCACCATTATCCTGCACCGTATAACTGAGGCTATCGTTGCCAAAAAAGTTAGCGTTCGGGGTATAGGCTAAGGTGCCATCACTGTTGACTATCACGGTGCCATTGGTGGGTTGGCTAATGATAACAACACTGCTGGCCACCAGTGTGCCATCACTGTCACTGTCATTGCCGAGGATATCAATGGCGGCCAGCTGATCTTCATTGATTGAAAGTGTATCAGCGACGGTCACCGGGGCGGCATTACTACCGACCACATTAATACTTACAGTGGCGACATTAGATACCACATTGCTGTTATCACTGACACTGTATTTGAAACTATCACTACCACTATAACTCGCGGTGGGTTGGTAGCTGATTTTTGCGTTATTGATGATCACCTCGCCATGGGTTGGTTGGGTGGTGATTAACAAGGTGTCACTGTTGATATCACTGGCACCATCAACATCGCTGTCATTGGCCAATACATCAATCACGATGCTGTTGTCTTGGTTGACGCTGACCATTTCATTGGCTGCGATCGGGGCATCATTAATACTGTTAACGGTGACGGTGACTGTGGTTGCCACTGAAAAGGTGCCAATCATATCGCTGACCATATAACTGAACGTTTCAGTGCCATTAAAGTCAGATTCTGGGACATAACTTATCACCCCTGAAGCGGTATTGATGGTGGTTTTACCATGAGTTGGCAGGGTAGCCATGGAGACGCTGGCCGGGTTCAGTGCGCTGTTATCGCCATTATCATTGGCCAGAACGTCGATTCTAACTTCGCTGTCTTCATCGACGTTGGCAGTATCGGCTATGGTGAGTGGCGGCAGATTGATGACGGTGAAAGCCCAGTTGTTGTTGCTGGCGAATCCGGCAAAGATATTGCCGGCAACATCTGTAAACGCCCCGCTGGCGATGGTGACATAATAGCTGGTGACTTCGGCTAAATTGCTCGGTAAAGTGACGGTGACGATACTGGCTGTTGAGCCAGCAATGGTCACCGAGCTGCTGTCGGCGGCAATAGAAGTCAGAACGGCATTGGTGGCCAGGTTTTTCACCTCAATCAGATTATTGCTGCTGCCTGCGACGACAACTTCATCAAAGGTGATGATCAAATCCGGTTTGACCGCGACATCAATTTCAAGGTTGGCGGGCTGTAAACTTTGTACCACTGATATTGAACGGTCGTAAGTGATGGTCATGGTGTTAGAAACCGCATTAACGTTGCTGGCGGCGTCCACTACCGAATTTGCGGCAATGGCCACTGTTACTAGACCATCGGCAATTGGACTGACGGTAACAGAATAGGCGTCATTGCTGCCCGTGAAGTTAGAAAGGTTGGCATTAACCACCACAAAATCGGTTAATGCTAGCCCGGTGACGGACTTATTAAAGCTGATGGCGATGTCAAAATCAATATTACTTGAGTCGGCACTGGTGGTGCTAAGGGTGGCGGTTAATGCGCTGATATCGTATGTCACGCTATATTGGCTGGCCGCTGAATTGGCGTTACCAGAGATATCTATGGCGGCACTGGCCCCGACATCCAGCGTCACTGCTCCATTGGCCGTGGGGGTGATGGTGGCAGTGTAAACCGCGGTGCTGGTGGCGGCAAAAGCACTGAGCGTTGCATTGGCAAAAACAATATCGGTATCGGTGAATCCGGTTACCGCTTCATCAAAGGTAAAGGTGGCGGTAAAAGGGGCATTGATCAATCCTGCCGGGCCGCTGATGACCACTGTGGGTTGCACGGTGTCGTAGGTCACTGCATATTGGCTGGCGACGAGATTATTATTGGTGGCCGCGTCAATGGCGATACTGGCATTAATATCAAGGGTGATATCACTGCCAGTTGGGGTAACCAATACGGTATAGACACTGGCGCTGGTGGCGACAAAAGTGCTTAACGTGGCGTTAACGGCGGTGATATCGGCGATGACGAAACCAGTCACATCTTCGCTAAATGTGATGGTTGCGGTAAATGCGGCGTTAACCGCATTGGAAGGGCTGCTAATGGTCACCGTTGGGCTGGTGATATCATAACTGACACTGTGTTGTGTGGCGGCAATATTGCCATTGCCAGTGTTATCTGTGGCCAAACTGGCGGCAATATTGAGGGTCACTGGACCTTCGGCCGTTGGGGTAACGGTGACAGTATACTCTTCACCGGTTCTGGTGGTATTGAGGGTGCCTAATGTGCCGTTGGTGATGACAATATCGGTGACGTCAAAACCAGTGGTTAGCTCGTTGAAGACAATGGTAGCGGTATAGGGGGCGTTGGCACTGAGTGAAGGACTACTGATGGTCACCGTGGGATTGGTGGCGTCATAAGTGACTGCGTGCTGTGTTGCGGCGATATTACCATTGGTGGCCGAATCTGTGGCGCTGTCTGCTACCACATCTAAAGTGACAAGTCCGTCAGTGGTTGGAGTAACAAGCACGGTGTAAACCGTGCTACTGACGGTGATAAAAGTATCAAGGGTGGCATTGCTCGGGGTAATGTCTGCCATCACAAATCCGCTGACAGCCTCACTAAATGTGAATGTTGCGGTATAGGGGGCATTGGCCAGCGTGGCCGGGCTGGTGATGACCACTGTGGGTTGAGTGGCGTCATAGCTGACGGTATATTGTCCGGCGGCACTGTTGGCATTGCCTGCCAAGTCATTGGCGACGCTGGCGGGTAGGTCAAGGGCGACATTGCCGTCTGCGGTTGGTGTAACCAATACGGTATACTCCGTGGTACTGGCGGCGTTAAAAGTACTCAATGTGGCATTGGTCGCAGAGATATCCGTTATTGCTAAACCAGTGACATCTTCGTTAAAAGTGATGGTGGCGGTAAAAGGGGCTTTGACTGGATCAGTAGGGCCACTGATGGTCACGGTTGGTAGTGTTATATCATAAACGACACTGAGTGGTGGCGCGGCATCATTGCCATTGCTGGCGCTATCAATGGCCTGATTGACGGCGACATTGAGTAATATATTACCTTCAACGGGTGGTGTGGCTGGTGTGATCGTGGCGGTGTAAGTTGTCGCACTGGTGGCGGCGAAATTCGATGCAGCACCGTTGGTGACGGCGATATCGGTATCAGCAAATCCAGTGACATTTTCATCAAAGGTAAAAGTGGCGACAAAAGGCGCGTTGACGTTCATGTTTGTACTGCTAATGGTCAGCGTTGGGTTAGTGGCATCATAGATTTTGCTGTATTGGGTTGCCACTGAATTGCCATTGCCAGCGGCGTCGGTGGCGACACCTGCTGCGACATCTAGGGTCACTGTGCCATCAGAAGTCGGTGTGACGATGACGGTATAAACCGTAGCAGAAACAGCACTAAAGGTTGTCACTTGGGCGTTGCCAGCGGTGATATCAGTGACCGCAAACCCGGTGACATCTTCATTGAAGGTGAAGGTGGCGGTAAAGCTGGTATTGATCGGATCCGAATCGGTATTGGTGATGGTGACCGTTGGTACCGTGTTGTCTACGGTAAAGGTGCTGCTAGGGCCAATGGCGGGTACCTGAACATTATTGGTGTCTCTGGCACTACCACTAGCGATACTAAAGCCAAGGGTACCGTCGCCAGTGATATTGGACAGGGTAATGGTTGGTGTGGTGGTGGTGCCATTGGTGACGGTCGCGGTGCCGCTGACGGTGCCTGTTTTATTTAAAATGATATAAGCGTCGGTTAAACTCACGGAATCTACGTTGGCATAGGTTGCGGTATAGCTCACCGGGCCCGTGTTGGCCAAAGTGTTGCTGGCTGAGGACAAGGTGCCAATGAATGCGGCTGAACTGCTATAAGTTAATGACAGTGTATTGGATGCCGTATTTTTCGCGTTATTGTCGACACTATCATCAGCAACGTTGGCCGCTAGGCTAATGCCCACTATGATATCGGTGCTTGGGGAGACCGGGGTGTCTGGGGTGATTGAGGCGATATAGGTATCGCCAGTACCGTTAAAACTACTGACAGTGCCGTTGCTGACCGTGATATCGGCCAAGGCGAAATTGACCACCGAACGGCTGAAATGAATGGTGACCGGTATGGGGCTGGTAAAGGTTGGGTCGGCTGCTGTGGTCGATACATTGGCAAACAGTTGTTCAACGGTTAGGGTTGAAGTGGCCAATGGGTTTTTTGTGCTCTTACCACCTACATCGGCGGTGATGAGTGTGGTGGTGCTGTTATATATCCCTTCACTGGCCCCGGCGGGCACCTGTACCAAAATATCAAAAGTACAGCTTTGACCGGGTTGTAGTTCACCTTTTTTGAACACTAAATCAGTGACACCGACAATTTCGGATACGCCATAACAGGGGGTTGTGGGTATACCGATGCCGGCAAAACCGCTAATCATGTCGCTTAAGCTATGGGTGAATTCAATCGCTGTGGCAGCTAGGGCATTGATATCGTTAGTGATGGTGTATCGGCTGGTGATCGTCTGTCCAGGCAATACGGTACTGGGAGTGAATAGCTGACTAATGGTCAAACCAGACACCGTGAGGGCTTGGCTGAGATTAGCTGATTGGACGGTTACGGCTGATGAGGTGCCACTAACAATAGAGCTGGTGAGGTTGTGTATACCGGGCGCAGTGCCTGAGGGGATTTGTAATGTGACCGAGAAGGTACAGCTCGTGCCTGCACTGAGGGTTCCGCCACTTAACGTCAATTGTGTGGTGCCACTGAAAGTTGAGCCGCTACCACAAATATCTGTTTGGGCGAGTGATGTTGAAGTGATGGTCGAAACTGCGTCGGGCGCGGGTGCGGTCTGTGGGACTAGGATGTCAAGGGTAAAACCAAGCCCGGTGACATCAGCGCTGGCAGTGCTGGGGTAAGTAAGGGTGAACTGGGCGGTTGCCGTGGTGTTGGGAGAGGCATAATCGCTAGACAGGACCATAGATAAGGTTGGTCCGCTGACCACCACCAGATTGTCTGTGGCTGGCAGGCCGTAGAGAACGCTGCCATTAACTGTTGAGGTGATAACGGTCGTGGTGAATGGGTATATTCCGCTAGGGGCACCAGGGGGCAAGGTCAGTATAACATCAAAAGTACAGCTACTTCCGGCTAAAACACTGGCGTCGGCGAGTTGGAAATGCTCGTCTTTACCTGATATCGTTATTGAGGTGAAAGTTGAACCATTACCGCAAGTATCCTTATTGGGCAACCCGCCCGTTTTGATGGTCGTGCCAGACAGATAGTCGTCGATAAACTCAGTAAAACCGATGGCGGTGGCGTCATTAGTTGGGTCGGTATTGGTAATGGTATAACGTAAGGTGACGTCTTGTCCGGCGGTGACCGGATCGTCAATAAACACGGCGGTAACCAGCGGGGCTGTTTTTATCACCAGATTTTGCGTGACAGCGGGTTTGGTGGTGGGCGAACCCTGGGTGAGATTAATGGTGCTGGTGGAGTTGGTATAGCTACCCGCGGCTGCACTGGCGGGAATTAGCACGGTGACTTCAAAAGAACAGGATGCCTCTGCGGCTAAGCTGGCACCGGCAATGGTGATGGTACTGGCGCCTGTCAAGGTCGAACCAGTACCGCAGAAATTGTCGGCGGGCAGCACGGTGGCGGCTAGGCCAGATAAGGTGGCATTGAGGTCACTGCTAAAGGTAATGTTGGTGGCGGGATTGCTACGGTCGTTATTGTGCAGAGTAAAGGACAATTTTACCGAAGAACCTGGCGATGATGCGGTTGGAAATGAGCCATATAAAAAGGCCTCGTTCACCGTGAGGGTGGCGGTTGCTGTGCCACTGGGGCTTTGGTTATTTTTGGTTAAATTGCTGGTGGTGGTGGTATAAATACCGGTGGTACTGGCAGTGACGTTGAGGGTGGCGGTACATTTTTCGTTTGACGCTAGCGCGGATAGCACAAAAGAATAGCTATCGCTGCCAGGAATTCCTGTGATGTCAGCCGCCCCGGCGCAGGTTTCCGTTAGATTGGGGACCTGGGAAATGGTCAACCCTGCGGGCAAAGTATGGGTGAATTTTGCCAAGTTGTAGCTGCTGCCATTAGCGCTATTATCCATGGTATAGGTAATGGTGCTGACCTCTCCTGGAGTAATGGTGCTGGGCGAAAATTGCATGCTGAAACCGGGCAAACCGCTATCAACGGTCAAAGTGTCGTTGGCGGTGCCTAAACTACCGAGGCTGCTGGTTAGGGTGTCGGTGGTATTGACGTAACCTCCAGCTTTGGTGCCAATGATATCTAGGCTAAAGGTGCAACTGCTAGCAGAACCAAGCCGATAACCACTAAAGCTGATGCTAGTGCCGCCAGCTGTGGCCGCATAGGTACCATTTCGACAGGTGGTGGTGGCGTGGGATGGGGTCGCAATGATGAGGTCGGTTGGCAAGGTGTCAGTGAACGCAAGATCAGAGACGTTGGTGGCATTACCTGAATTGTCAATGGTATAAGTCATGGTCGTAGCGCCACCGACGCCGATGGTGTCTGGCGCAAAGACCACGTTGAACGTTGGCAGCGCTGCCCACGCTGAGGTGCTGAATAATATCAGCCAGCTGAGCATGGCTCTTGCTGCGGCTCTTGCTATGGTTGTTGCAATGATCGGTGCCGTTTTTTTCATGATAATACCTGTATTTATTGGGTTCATTGCAGCAAATTAAACATTTGCATAGTCCATACTGTGGCCGGGAATTCTGTCACCGGAATATGGCCTGCTATCATGAGCCTGCCGTCGGGTAAGGCGATGATTACCTCGACGTTATCGTTTTGATTGTGATCAATGACAAATGAATTGCCGTTATTAAACAGCGGGTCGGTGGTGCCATCGTTGAGTAAGCGCGCCATATAAATATCGTCGCCACCATTGGTAGTATTGTAAGCCACCCCAGTGAGCAATAACTTGTCATTGGCATCTAGGGCCAAAGACTGACTGGCGTGGCCTGAGCCAAAGTCGTATAGTGCGAATCCACTGCCAGCAAAAGTGCTGCTTAGCTGACCGCTAGTGGTCAGTGCCACCACGGTGGTTAAATCTGTGGTTGGGCTGTTGCTGGCCCCACTGGCATAAATAGTGCCATCACTGGCCAGCGCCACATCGTATAAAATATCGTTATTATCATTGACAGAACTGTCGACATCGAGCAACTGATAACCTAATCCGGCATTAAAACCAGAGCTATCTAAAACGCCACTGCTGAGGACTTTGGCCACCAACGCTTTGCTGCTGGCGGTGTTGCCAGTGATGAATTGATTGCCCACCACTATTAACGAATTATCGGCCAGTATGGTTAAATTATTGATTTGCTCAGCCTGACCCAAGTCAAATTGAGCGGTGCCGTTAGTGGCAAAAGTGGTATCAAGACTGCCATCTGAGTTGAGTCTGGCGAGGTAGATATCGCTGTTATCGGTGGTGATATCAAAGGTCTCTCCTGCCAACACAATTTGGCCGTTATTATCGCGGGCCACGGCGTTGATGCGTACTTGCTGGTTAGTGTTGCTTAAATTGAGTAAACGAATGCCATCATTGTCAAAGCTGGTGTCGGGTATGCCGTTGGTGTCGAGCATTAGCACAAAACCCTGGCTGCCACCAATACCTGCCACCACTAAACGACCATCGGCCAGTTCAGTCACTGATTGGCCGATATACGAGATATTGCTGTTATCTGAAAGGTGGTAATAACCATCGGTGGCAAAGGTGGTATCCACCGAGCCATCAATGTTGTATCGGGCGACAATCATATCGGTGGTGCCGATTCGGCTGCTGCTTGTTCCTGCCATAGCAAACTTGCCGCTATGGCTGCCCACGGTTAAGCGAATACCATCATGGAGGATATCGTCACTGGCGGTTTGATTGGTGTGGTTAACACCAGTGTTAACAAAACTGGTGTCTAACCCCCCGGCGGTGGTGAAGCGGGCAAGGGCGAAATCTTGGTTGCGAGTGCCTTGCACCGAAGTGGCTATGAGTGGGCGCCCACTGGCGTCTAACATCAGCGTGGCTAAGTTGTTGGCGCTATTGTTGAGGTTTTGTCTGACCAAGCCATTGCTGGCAAAACTGGTGTCTAAGAAACCACTTGAGAGTATTTTGACAATGCCAATATCATGGCTGGCGTCATTGAGGCCAAACTCAATACCGAGTAAGAAATCGCCGTTGCTGTTGATGTCGATGCTGCTGGCCACAGAGCTGTCGGTGAGGTTGCCACCATCACCATCGGCATCGACAATGATTATACCGCTGTTATTGAAATTGGTTTGCAAAACCCCGTTACTGTCTAATACGGCGATGGCGACATCAAATACGCCAGCGGCGAGGGTGGTTGAGCCGACTAAGACAATATCACCGTTGCTGGCGACGATAACATCATTAACGGTATCGTCATCGAGTTGGCCTAAATCAAAATTGGTGGTGCCTGGTGTGGTCGCTGAGGCGGCAAAACTGGTGTCGAGGCTGAGATCGTTGGCATTAAGCCGGGCGACGGCCATATCATAGTTGAAGCTGTTATTAATGTCGGCGGTGCGTCCGGCGATGATTACTTTACCGTCAGTTTGTTCGGTGAGACTTTGTGGTAAGTCAAAATCGCCATTGATATCAATGACCGTAGAATTGACTAGGCTGCCACTGCTGGCGTTGTATTCATTGAGGTTAAAGTGGTTGTTGCTGCCAAAGGCGACCATCACTGTGCCGCTTGAGTGCACCATGATATCGGCAACACTTAAATCAAACTGATTGGCGCTGGTGGTGACTACCCCGCTGTTACCAAAACTGCTGTCTGGGGTACCATCACTGAGTAATTTCACCACCACTAGCTCAATGCCGCTGCCGGTAAATTGTTCTGCACCGATAAAGATATTACCATTACTGTCTGTGGCGACCGCTGTGGCGGTTTCAAAAGCGTTTAAATCTAGCGTGAATACACCTTGGGCGGCAAAACTGTGATCAAGGTGACCATCACTGAGATAGCGGCTCACGCTGATATCGGTGGTGCTCTGTTCAACTGAGCCGACCATGATGACCCGGCCGGTGTTATCCATCACGCTGGCATAAGGTTCATCATTGTTGTCAAATACAAAAGCGTTTGAAATGGCGACGCCAGTGATTGAATAATTTCCAAAGCTACTGTCTGGGGTGGGCACCACGTTTTCGGTGATCTCACTGATGGTTAAGGTTATTTGCGCCGATGCTGTTAGGCCACCACCATCTTCAGCGGTGATGGTGAGCACATATAGCGATGTGGTTTCAAAATCAAGCAAGGTTTTGTCGACCACACTAAGCACGCCGCTGTTGGCGTTAATGGCAAAAATACCATCATTATTGCCGTTGGTGATGTGATAAGACAGGGTGTCTTCATCGACGTCTGTCGCGACAACGGTCATTACTGTGATGCCATTGTCGGCATTTTCTGCCACTGTTGCTGCGCCATCTGCAATAATCGGGCTGTCGTTGATTGACTCAACCGTCACCTCGACGATGGCTGAGGCGGTGTGATCGGTACCACAGGCGGTTGGATCGGCACACTGGATGTCGGCAATGGTGTAATTGATGGTGGTTAAACCATTAAAATTGTTGCTGGGCACAAAATTGAGGCTCTGGCTGCCCGCATCGCCAAGCACCGATACCGCGCCATCGGCAGAAGTCGCAGTAATAATATGCAGGGTATCACCGTCAATATCGCTGTCGTTAATCAATACCGTGATGAGTCCGGGCGTGTCTTCATTGGTAGTGAGCACATCATCTAATGCGGCTGGTGTATCATTCACTGGGGTAATGGTTAAGGCAACTGAACTGCTGGCTGTGCCGCCCTGGTTGTCACTAATTTGATAGTTGATGGTATCAGGGCCGTGATAGTTGGCATCCGGGGTGTATGACAACTGTTGTTCTGAGTTGATGCTGACCACTCCGTGCTCTGCTGCTGCTAAATCAATGGTCAGGGGATCGCCGTCGATATCAGAGTCATTGTTTAGCACAAAAATGGTATTATCGGTATCCTCGGGTGTAGTGCTCTGGTCTGGTTCGGCTTTCGGTGGGTCATTCACCGCCACAACGGTTATCAATAACGTGGCCGATGCGCTGCCGCCAGTGGGGTCTGTGGCAGTATAAGCCACCGATGCTTCACCATGGAAGTTGGCGGTGGGGGTAAATGTCAGGATGTTGTCAGTGGCCGTGGCGATGCCATTTTGCGTGGTGTTAACGCTGATGGTTAAAGTGTCGCCGTCTGAGTCTGAATCGTTGGCCAGTACATCGGCGATAACCGGGTTATCTTCTTGAGTGAAGGCGATGTCGTCTCGAGCCACGGGCAGGTCATTGATGGCATTGACGGTCACCGCGACTGTGGTTGAACTCGAACCGCCATTGCCGTCTAAGGCGCTATAACCAATGCTTGCTTCACCATTAAAATTAACTGCTGGGGTAAAGGTCAGCGTATTGTCTGGGTTGACTACTGCGCTGCCATGGGTCGAGGTATTAACCTTGATGGTTAATTCATCGCCATCGACATCACTATCATTGAGCAATACCGCGATGGTAACGGCAGTGTCTTCTGGTGTTGTGGCCGTATCTGCTACTGTGGTTGGATTATCATTGACCGGATTGATGGTGACCGTCACTGTGGATGAAGCGGTGCCGCCGCTGCCATCATCAACGGTATAGTTGATGGTGTCTTGACCATTGAAATCGGTGTTGGGTTGATAATCGAGTAGCTTGGTGTTGATGATGGTCACAGTCCCATTGAGTGCGGTGGCTGCTGCAATGGTTAAGTTCGGACTGTCAATATCGGTGTCATTGGCCAGCGCATCAATACTGACTAGGGTGTCTTCGTCTGTGGTGGCGATATCTGCAACGGCGACCGGGTTATCGTTGAATTGGTTGATGGTAATCAATACCGTGGCCGATGCTGTTTGGCCTTGTGGATCGCTGATGGTATAAGAGACACTGTCTTGACCGATAAAATTGATTTCTGGGGTGTAGGTTAAGGTGTTATCGGCATTAAATATGACGGTGGCTTTACCCGTACCAGGCCCTGTCACCTGGGCGGCGACAATGGTGAGTGTATCTCCATCAACATCACTGTCATTATCGACGACCGTCATTGTGACCGGAGTATCTTCTGTGGTGGAAGCGGTGTCATCCACGGCGACTGGCGCATCGTTAACTGGCACTACCGTGACAACCACATTGGCACTAGCAACACCGCCGCTGCTATTAATGATCTGATAGCTAATATTATCATTGCCGTTGAAGTTCTGTGGTGGCAGATAATTGAGGCTGTTATCAGGTAAAATCGTGACACTACCCTGATTCGCTGTGGCACCACTGACCGTCAGGGTTTCGTTATTTGGGTCTGTATCATTGGCCAAGACATTGATATTGACCGCAGAATCCTCTGGCGTTATGGCGCTGTCATCATTGGCGGTGGGGATTTTAATGATTGGTATGACACTGACTTCTATCTGGCCTGTGGTGGTGGCACCATGGTTGTCGCTAATGGTGTAGCTGACGATGTCAACGCCATTAAAACCCACCGGCGCGGTATATAAAACGGTGCTATTTTCGACTGAAGCTAGGCCTAAGGTTGCATTCGCACTGAGCAGTGAAAGGGTATCGCCAATATCAACATCAGAGTCATTGTCCAACACGCCAATGGTGGCAGAAAAACCTTCTTGCACGCTGATGAAATCGGTTACGGCTATGGGTTGATCATTTATCGGTGTCACGGTCACGGTGACTTTGGCAGAGGCGGTACCACCATTGCCGTCGCTGATACTGTAGTTGATGGTATCGGTGCCGTTAAAATTTAGGCCTGAGATGTAACGCAAGGTGTTATCTGGGTTAACGGCAACAGCGCCGATAGTGGCGGTGGCGGCGGTGACCGTTAAAGTATCGCCGTCACCATCGCTGTCATTGTTAAGCACGGTGATTTCAATGACTTCATCTTCAGGTACGCTGATTGCGTCATTGAGGGCAACCGGAATATTATTGACCCCTGTGACATTGACCACAACAATCGCTGAGGCGCTGCCACCGTTGCCATCACTGATGCTGTAATTGATTTGATCAGCCCCGCTGAAATTGGTATTGGGGGTGTAATCTATACTTTGGTTCGCTTGGACGATGGCGCTGCCATTACTGGCGCTGGCGCTGCTGATTGTTAGGGCATCGTTGTCGATATCAGTATCATTGGCCAATACATTAATGTTGATTAAGGTGTTTTCATTGGTGTTGGCAGCATCATCTACGGCGACAGGATTATCGTTGACTGAAGTGATGGTTAGGGTCACGGTGGCCGTATCAGAGCCACCTTGGCCATCTTCAATTTGATAAACAAAACTATCACTACCAAAGTAGTTGGCTTGGGGTCGATAATTAAAGGTACCATCACTGGCCAGTGTCACTGAGCCATTGCTCGGTGCACTTTGGACTTGGGTGGTGACAGTCAATGGATGACTTTCTGGGTCGCTGTCATTGGCCAATAATAAAGGTTGATTGACCCCATCTACCTGCAACAGCTGATCTTCGTTTAGGCTGTAACTGTCTGGTGTGGCGGTTGGACTTTGATTGGCGCCTACCGATACCACCACAATGGCAGAGGCGCTGCCACCGTTGCCATCACTGATGGTATAGTTAACATTGGTATTGCCTTCAAAACCACTGGCCGGAGAATAAGTGAGGGTATTATTGCCATTGGTCACCACTGAACCTATGTTGGCGGTGGCGGTGGCATTGGTGATGGTTAGCGTGTCGCCGTCGATATCTGAGTCATTGTCAAGCACGGCAATGGTGACTGGGGTATTGGCGGCGGTTTGAATGATATCATCTAGGGCGACGGGGATATCATTGACATTGTTGATGGTCAGGGTCACGGTGCCTGCCGCTCTGGCATTGAGGGCGTCGACCACTTGGTATTGAAAGCTGTCTGCGCCAAAGAAGTTTTCATTGGGCAGATAGCTAAAACCGCCGTCAGCACTGAGGGTTAGGGTGCCATTTGCCGGAGCTTGCAATGGCACGGTATCAATGGTCATCGCATCACCTTCGGCATCGGTGGCATTGTTCAGCAGCCCGGTTTGTGCGGTTCTTGACAGCGTGACATCTTCATTAAATTCATAACTGCCGGCGGTTACAACTGGGGCAGAATTGGCGCGGGTGATGGTTAAAATCACCGCAGCTTGGGCGGTATTGCCTTGTGAATCCACCACTTGATAAACAAAGCTGTCAACGCCAAAAAAGTTGGCGCGAGGGGTAAAGGTAAAAGTGCCATCAGCGATAAGCGCCAGAACGCCATTGCGGGGTGCCTGAACCAGCCCATTAACTACGCTGAGGGTATCACCATTATCTTGGTCGCTATCATTATTGAGAATTGACAGGTGATTAATATCAGCGCCATCGGTGCTGAAAATTTGATTCTCGACTAGGGTATAACGATCATTGACCGCTCGTGGAAAAAAGCTAGTAGAATCAATGGCAATGCGTACGATCCCTGGTGAAAAACCGCCGCTACCATCAGTTGTCTGATAGGTAAAGGTATCTATACCGCTAGCCCCATCATCGGCGGTATAAATAAAACTGCCGTTGGCATTTAATACCACGGTACCCTGAGTGGGGTTTACTACAGGTTCGGTGACGATGGTTAAATTGCTGTCGATATCCAAGTCATTGATCAGCAAACCCGGTGCGGGCACCGACAATTCGCCTGCAATTTGCGATTGGCTCGTGGTTGATGAAAAGGTCCGTGCACCTACTATGTTAAGGTTATAGTTATTATAAGAGGCGAAAGGTGGATCATTTACCGCAGTGACCACGATGGCAACCACTGCCGAATCCGTTTGATTAAGGCCATCTCTAATTTGATAAGTAAAAGTATCACTGCCAACAAAATTAGGCACTGGAACATAGCTGAAGTTGCCGTTGGCGTTAAGGGTCAGGCTGCCATTTTCAGGGGATCTTAGTGGGGTGGTATCGACGGTTAACGTGTCGCTTTCTTGATCGGTATCATTGTTGAGCACTTGGCCGTTTAAGGTGCCATCTTCATTGACGGTGAAGTTATCATTGACAGCGGTGGGTTCAAAATCAAGCGAGCCATTGACGGGGGATATTTTCAGTTCGGTGCCAAAGGCACTTTCGCCGGAGCCGTCAACACCTGTGACGATGGCAAAAACCGCTTTGGCGGCTTCAACCCCGGTGAGGGTCAGATTAGGATTTCGTAAGGCGAGAAAAGCTTTGCCGTTGGGCACTGATTGATAATTTTGATGGCTGATCCCCGACTGATTGGCGGTATAGACGTTATAGCGCAAATAAGTGCCGATGCCGTCCCAATTCAGCGTGACTTTATTGCCTTTACGGGTGGCGGTAAAACCAGTGATGGGCGTGACTTGCCAGCTAAAATCGACACTGCTGACAGGGGTTCGGTTACCACTAGCATCGTCGACCCAAAGTTGTAGCGTATGGTTGCCACTGCTGATACCAAAATCCAGTGGATTAATCCCAGTAATGGTCTGGTGAAAAGTGGTGCCACAGTTTGAGCCACATACTTGCAGTGCACTGGCTGCGTCAGTGAAACCGACATAAACGCCGTTAATGCCATCGGCGTCGGCCAAATCGACTGAAATGGTGAGATTACCAGTTAGGTTATCACCACTTTTGGGCAAACGAAATTTGCCAGTAGAATTAACAAACGCTTCAGTTTGTAACTGAGCGCTACTAAATTGTGCACCTGCGCTGCGCCGAGCAAAATCAAAAGGCACGATACTGGTGGCTGTTCCTGGTGGTTCTGTGGTGGTTGGTGGGGTACTCGGATCGGTGGGGTCTGGGGTTGTATCAGGGGTGGTGTCAGGTGTTGTTGTATCAGGAGTTGTGGTGTTTGGATTACTGGTAGACTGATTGTTTGTTTGTGGCGCACTACCGCCGCCACCGCCACAGGCTGACACAAATAAGCTGAGCAAAAGCAGTAGCAGACATTTTGTCGGCCGAAAATACACGGCCTTTGCGTGTGAGCTGTGATGATTTCGTGGGCTGGAGTAACCAGTTTTAATTGAGGTATTTACATCTATTTGATACAACACATTTAACCTTACTTTCCCGGGAGGTGGCACCATCCCTACTTATAGCTGACGCAGTAATTATCTGAGGGTTTTATCATTGTTGTTGTGTTCTCAGGTGTATTTATTTTAGCTTATTGTTGGCTTTCTTTGCCTTATTTGGGTTTTTATAGGTCTTATCTGTATAAGTGTAGTCTATAAATCTATAAAAGCTAAGTTTGCAGCAACGTTGAGGGTGGGTAATTTTATCTTTTTGTTGTAACTGTTCAACGTGCTTAGATTTCGTTTCAGAACAAGGCATTTTCGCACGGAAAATAGGCGCATATAATCCTATGTAACTGTTTGAGTACGAAAATAACGCCGTTATGGTGCGAAATATGAGTGCGTTGGATAGTTACCTTTTTGATCAGTGGATATACCCTTGATTTGTCGTAGTTGAGCGTGTTAAAACTGATTTAACCCGAGCACTAAATAAGCGTTAAACCAACAGGAGTGATTATGTCATCTAATTTAACCGATCAGCAGGTCAAAACGTTACAGCAAAACTTTAAAACCGTAGATACTGACGGCAATGGCAAGATAGACAAGCAGGAATTACATGCGTTGTTCGCCAAAATGTTTGGTGATAACGACGACTTGAATATCGATCAGATGGTGGAGGCCGCTTTTCAAAACTGTGATGTGGATGAGAGTGGCTATATTACCTTTGATGAGTATATTAAGTTGGTGGTGGCGCCTTAATATTGAATTAAACGTGATGTTTAAAAAATCAACTGTATTATTGTTACTGGCATGTTTGATGAGCTTAAGCTCAGCGAATGTGCTAGCGGCTGTACTGACTTTTGAAAAACAACGAATGAAGGTATTTGGTCAGCCCTTTACTGGCGATTCGGTAGAAAGGGATTGGGTGGGGGCACCTAACGGACCATTGTCGTTGGCTCAGTTTGGGGTTGAGCAGTATGGGTTGATTGATTTTGAACTATCCGCTGATGAGTACTCAGCATTATTTGAACATATACAGCAAACCCTCAAAAACAAAGACGTTAACAAGCAAATTCCTGTGGTGATAAACTTCTTCCTAGATAAATATTTGGTCGATGGCACTTCCAGGCGTTTTGACATTGATAACGTATTGGCGATCAGTATATTTACCATTTCGGATTTAAAAAATGGCGTTTACACCCATACATTCTATGATCTAAAAAACAAAAACTACCAACTCGTGCCCGAGTTGCAAACCACCATACAGGATGATCCTGAATGCTCTATTGTTGCCCAAACCGGATTGTATTGGCTCGGTGGCGAATATTCTCCCAAAGAGTTGACCTCTGTTAAGTTTATCAATAAAGCACTGAAGGATTATGATTTAAACGGCTTGGCGCATGGCGACGGGCAAAAGCTGATAGACAAAATGAAAAAAATCGAAGGAAAAGGTATTCAATGCAAAGGGCAATGCAAAATACAAAGTAGCTTTTGGCATAACCTATTTTCTTTTCACCATCACACTTAACCCCATATGCCCTTAAAAGATCAATAATTCCCCCTGTTTTCGCGTAGTGAAAACTGGGGGAATTATCAATCATTTCATATCCACAACCGCAAAATCCCCCGTCGTCTTAAGCGTCACCACCACCGCATTATCAGTGGTATTTTTCCAATACCAACCATGAATACCGTCAAAAGGCACCGTCACCGTGCCGCTGGCTTTATTGGCGGTGGCGATGGTGTAACTCAAATAGTAACCAGTGGTATCACCTTTGGGTTCGCCATGAAAGTCAAAATACAAGGGTTCACTCGCAGTTGACCATTCATAAGTCATCTGGCTGTATTGCGCCATGTTGAACTTATATTCGATGCCGCGTTGTGGCGGCACAGTAATGGTGGTGACATTTTTTAGCGCCTCATTGGCTGAGGTGTTGGTGATAATGGCCCCAGTGGTTGGAGCGGCTGGCGCTGTCTGAGTATCTGGTGCTGTTTCTTGGGTGAGCACCGTCAAGCCCAATAACTTGCCGACTCCCGTGGGGTCAATGTTATATTCTGCTGGCAGAATCACGGTGAAATAAAGCGTGGTGGCAATCACCACAGCCGCAACTAAGGCTTTGATTAAAGTGCTTTTAGGATGAAGCGGTGTCGTTATATCGTTCATAATATTCTCTTCTTTGTGTTCTTTCTTTTTTCTCTGTGCTCTCAAGCGGAGCGTCTGGGTGACTTTGTGCCTCTGTAGTGAGGTTTTTCAATGAACAAAGTGGCGAACATTAATTGTTACCCAACAACATAACCCGTCAGTTGATACAAAATCAGCATAAAACCACCGCTCATCAGTAGGCTATTAGAAACTGTGGCAAAACGGATGTAACTGTCGAAACGACGCCAAAAACCCAGTAGAATCAGCACAAATGTCAACGCCAGAATTTGTCCTAACTCTACCCCGACATTAAAGGCGATAAGGTTTTGCATTAATCCGTCTTGGCCAAATTCAAAATCCTGGAGTTTACTGGCCAAACCAAAACCATGAAACAAGCCAAAAATGAGCACTGCTGCTTTGGTGTTGGGTTGAAAACCAAACAAGGTTTTAAAGCCACCTAGGTTATCAAACCCTTTATACACCACCGACAGTCCGATGATGGCGTCGATCATATAGCTGTTGACCTGAATGTTGTTTAATACCCCAAACAGCAAGGTTACGCTATGGCCGAGGGTAAACAGACTGACATAAATCAGCACGTCTTTTGAGCGGTAAAGAAAAAACAATACCCCGACTAAAAAGAGTAAATGATCGTAACCAGTGACCATGTGTTTGGCACCGATATATAAAAACGGGATCAGCGCAACTCCATCATTACTTTGCAAAAACTGTTTGGTGCCTGCATCAACATCATGGGCAAAGCCAGGAAATGACAGCAACAGGCTGGTGAGCATGATAATGACTGTTGCCAAGGGCCAAAACCAATTGATTTTAGTGGTCATATGTTGACTTGCTCCTGTTGAACGGGTTATTCATCCTGCACCTTTTTTTGCGGCTAAGGCCAAAATTATGATGGCTCACTTTATATCAGGTTGTCAGTACGATACCAGTAACAATTGCTTTTTTTATTCACTAGGGATGATCTTAATGTCAAATTGCCGTCATTATTGCCACTCGTCGCACCCTTTGAGGAGTTATCACTCATCACTGACTATACTTAATCAGATATATTCGGGTTATTGCCCTACTGCGAGGTCACCATGAGAAACTTTCAAGCCAAACCAATTTTGACCCTGCTGTTTGTTATGTTTCTAACAGCCTGTGGCGGCGGTGGAAACACAGCCACAGCACCTACTACACCTACAACGCCACCCACAGCTCCACCGACCAGCACACCGGAGCCAACCCCGATACCCGCGAGTTTACTACCAGGGCCACGCCCTGAATTTGGCCCTCGTGATTATGTCTTATTCGAGAGCGCCCAAGTACGCCCGCTGGCCAAATCAGCTGATGGGCAATTGCTCTATGCGGTTAATACGCCAGATAATCGGCTTGAAATCTATCAAATCAGCGACAGTGGTTTAACCCATTTGCATTCAGTGCCAGTGGGCATGGAGCCAGTTGCAGTAGCCTCAGCCGATGCCAATGAGGTATGGGTGGTCAATCATATGTCTGACAGTATCAGTGTTATCAGATTTGACCCGGCTAATTTGGCCATACCACCGCAGGTGGTGAAAACCTTACTGGTGGGTGATGAACCAGAGACATAGTGTTTGCAGGCCAAAACCGCCAAAGGGCATTTATCACCACCGCACATCGGAGGCAAAACTCTCCGGTTGATCCACAACTGACCACGCCATCGGTAGGACGAGCTGACGTATGGGTCTTTAACCGCACTAGTTTAAACCAGGACACCACGTTGGGCGGGGTGCCAGAAACCATCGTGACTTTGTTTGGCGACCCTTTCAATTTGATGCTAGGTTGACCTCTGGTAAAGGCAATGATTCGTGTGCTACCTGTCATTTGTTTTCTGATACTGATGCACTGGCGTGGGATTTGGGCGAACCCAGAGGTAGTGTGAAGGCCAACCCTAATGTGTTTATTAATATTTCTCCTCCGGCTACACCCAATCGTTTTCATTCAATGAAAGGTCCTATGGCCACGCAATCAATGCGCGGCATTAAAGGTCATGGTCCGATGCACTGGCGTGGCGACCGTACTGGCACCAATCGAGTGAATGATGAAACCCTTGAAGAAGCCGCCTTTAAAGAGTTTAACGAAGCCTTCACGGGTTTATTAGGGCGAGATGAAGAACTTAATGACCAACAAATGCAGGCTTTTACCGACTACGCCATGGAATTGACTTATCCGCCTAATCCTATCAAAGCGTTAGATGGTTCGCTTAATGCGGTTGAGCAAGCAGGCAAAACGCTGTTTGCCACTGGGGTGGTTAGAATACAAACGGGCCGACGAGAAATATGTGCCCAGTGCCATACTCTGGATCCGGCGAGGGGGCTGTTTGGTACTGAGGGACTGAGTTCAGACAATGGCCAGCCGGGCGAGAAAAACATCAAAATACCGCATTTTCGTGACCAGTATCAAAAGGTTGGTATGTTTGGCTGGGGATTCCAGGTGGCGCCGCAAAGGGGCAATCAGGTAAGAGGTTTTGGTTATAACCATAATGGCGCGACCAGTGGCAACTTTGCCTTGGCAGATCTTGGTACGCCTGCCGACGAGTTGGCTGCGATGCGAGCGTTCTTATTTGCTTATCCTACTGAACAAGCGGCCATCGTCGGGCAGCAGGTGACTTTATCGAACAATAATGCCAATCAGGTCAGTGGCCGAATTGATTTATTGGTCGAAAGAGCTTCGGTGGTGTTGCCAGTGCCATTGTGTGATTTGATAGTGAAAGGGGTTATCAATGGACAAATCAGAGGGTTTTTAATGAACCAACAGAGCCAGTTTAGCAGTGATAAACTGGCTGAATCGGCAATATCATTGACCACGCTTAAAGCGTTGGTGACGACCGATGAACAACATCTCACCTTTACCTGTGCGCCATGGGGTTCTGGTCAGCGAATGGCGGTTGATCGCGATCGCGATGGTGTGCTCGATGGCGATGAGTAAGGTCCATTACTTGGTGGTAAAGGCTAGTTTAAGCTCGAAAAATTGATGGGTTGCACCTTCGGTGTAATCATCCTACCGCATAAATGTTATTCACAACGCCTAAATCAACATTTTCATCAAAAATCACGAAAAATAAAAACTGTTTTGTTTCAAGTAGTTGAAATAAAATTAGAACGGTTTCACAACTCTTCACATCAATTCAAGACTCTTCAAAGCCAATTCGATTAGATGAGCGTCGTTCACTAAGCATGAGTTCAGCACGAACTAAACCTGAACTAAACCTGAACTAAGCAAGCGCAGATATTGGCAGACGATCTTTCCCCGGTAACTCTTTAATGTCTGTTTTTGCCTAGTTGAGGTTTAACTCTGTCTTAGTCCGATAGCAATTAAAAAATCAAAATCAAAATCAAAATCAAAATCAAAATCAAAATCAAAATCAAAATCAAAATTAAAAATACACAGGGTTATATGATGAAAGACTATAAATTAAACGCAGTACATAGTGCGGTAAAATCCGCGCTACTGGTAGGCACCTTAATGGTACCTGCAATGAGTTTCGCCGCAGATGATAAAGCCGCGGATAAAATCAAGACCACTGACGAAATCGAAATGATTCAGGTCACCGGTATTCGTGGTAGTGTGGTTCAGTCACTTAATACTAAACGTTTTTCAAACTCAACCGTTGATGCGGTTACCGCCGAAGATATTGGTAAATTCCCCGATCAGAACGTCGCTGAATCTCTTCAGCGTATTACCGGTGTCTCAATCACTCGAAGCTTCGGTGAAGGTGAGCGTGTCAGTATTCGTGGCACAACAGAAAGCCAAAACAGAACATTACTCAATGGTCAGGCGGTTGGCTCTGCTGACTGGTGGACTGGTTCTGCCGCTAACCGTGGTTTTAACTACAGCATGTTGCCTTCTGAAATCGTCGCAGGTTTAGAAGTATACAAATCACCTGAGGCTGACATCGATGAAGGGTCTATCGGTGGTACGGTTATCGTTAATACCCGCAAACCCCTTGATATAGAGTCTGGTAAATTTGCTGCCTCCGCTTTGGCGCAATACTCAGATATCTCTGGTGAGACCGATCCGCAACTATCAGGCATGTATAGCTGGAAAAACGACCAAGAAACGTTTGGTGCGTTATTCTCAGTGGTTCGTCAACAGCGTAACTTACGTCGTGACGGTATCGAAGCATGGAGTTGGGCAAAGCGTGACATCACCATGGCCGATGGCACAGTACATGAAGATGTGTATAGCCCTGGTGGCGGTGGTTCAGCCATGTTCAGCCAAGAACGTGTTCGTGTTGGCGGTAACCTGACCTTACAATATCGCCCAACCGATGTGACCGAAGTGACTTTTAACGCTTTGAGTTCAACCATGGATATGGACAACACCAACCAAAACTTCTTATGGTTACCTGGTCGTGCTGATTCTGCTTATGAATCAATCGACCTGATTGAGCATCCGGTGGTTGGTACTATGGCTACTGGTGGTACGATTGGCGAATCAGCGACTGGCAACAATATTTTGGATGAAACCAAAGTGCGTAATTCAAAGATTAAAACCGAATCTTATGACTTGAAAATTGATCATGAATTTGATGTATGGTCCTCAAGTGTTCATATGGGTTACACCAAAGGTTCTGGTGGTTCAAGCGCCGATCGTAGTGTTGGCTGGGGCGGAAATTCTGCTTATAGCTATGACGCTTCAGATGCTGAAGATATTAAAACCAGCTATGCCACCAATCCAGCAGATGGTTCGCAATGGGATTTAGATTTTTTACGCTATGACAGCAACTATTCTGAAGATGATGAAACCTATGTTCAGACTGATTTTGAACGTGAAATTGACTTGTCAATTTTCAGTAGCATTAAAATGGGCTTTAAATACCGTGATCATGCGCGCTTTAACACCAAACACACCACCGATGCTCGTACTGATTTAAACTGGAGCCTCGCTGATTATTCATTGGCGATGCCGAGTGACTTCTTACAAGAGCAGGCATCAGCAGGCACTTTGACCAACTATGCCATTACCGATTCAAACAAGATCCGTCGTGAGGGTGATGCATTAGGTTGGGATTATCGCGTATTAAAAGCCAGTACTTTTGATATTGGTGAAAAAATCATGGCAGGTTACATCAAAGCCGACATCAATGCAGACTCGTTACGCGGTAACATCGGCGTACGTTTGGTTCAAACTGACCAAACATCAGCGGCTTATGTGGGCGATACCTGGACTCAGCAAGATTCTGATTACTTTGATATTTTACCAAGCTTAAACTTGGCGGTTGATTTGACCGACGAATTGGTTTTCCGTGTTAGTGCGGCGCGAGTTATGTCTCGACCTGATTATGCCGATATGACGTCTTCGACTTCATATAACACCGAAACCCAGACTGGTTCTGGCGGTAACAGCAGCATCGACCCTTACCGTGCGACCCAGTTTGACTTTGGTTTAGAATGGTATTTCTCTGATGCTGGTATCTTGTCAGCGGCGTTATTCCATAAAGACGTGCAATCGTTTATTGATACCAATGCTTCTTTAGAAGTGCATGAAGGTGTTGAGATTTTGATTAACCGTCCGGTCAACGGCAAAGGCGGCACTATCCAAGGTTTTGAAGTGGGTTATCAGCAAGAGCTGTTTGAAGGTTTCGGACTTTCTGCTAACTATACCTATGTTGATGGTGAAGCCAAAGATGCTGATGGCAACGACGTTTCAATTCCTGGCAACTCGGACCATACGGTTAACGTCAGCACTTATTATGAGAATGATGACATCAGCGGTCGAATTTCTTATAACTATCGTACTGGTTACGACACTGGTAAAGGCTGGCCTGGATATGTTAGTGATTATGGCCAGATTGATGCAAGCATGGCTTATAACCTCACCGAGAATATTTCAGTGATATTTGAAGCGACTAACCTAACCAACGAACGAACCTTCACCTTCCAAGAAAAGGGTGTTGAGCAGGCGTTAACGGGTAATTATGCCGATGGTCGTCGGTTTGTTACCGGGGTTCGTATGAACTTCTAACACTCTTGACTTGATAGAGTAGGATGGGTGCACCGAAGGTGGCACCCATCAATTTTGGGGGCTGGCTTCGGTCTGGGTTGGCCTTTAACTGGTGCGCATCTTTTTCTAAAACTTTTATTGATCCTCCTTAATCTCCGTCATTGGCAATACGCCATCAAAACCAGTAGAATGTTGAACAAATTACCCCACCAACTGCCTGACTAACTACCTATAGATAATGAAAAACCTGTTTGCGCTGTTTACTTTGTTGTTACTTCATTTCCCTTTGCATCTTAGGGCGGATTTGTTGTCGGCAACACTGGATTACAGCAGTGGCAAATACCCCGAAGCCCATAGCGAATTTTCTCGCTTGGCCAAACTGGGCAACAAAGACGCCATCTACAACATCGCGGTGATGAACCTGCATGGTCAGGGCATGGACAAAAACCTGGTGCAAGCCCACTCATGGTTTTTATTGGCCGCCGATTTTGGCCTAGATGACGCCCGCACCGCAGCACGGTTAATCGAACAAAACGTCAATGATTCCCCGGCATTAAACAAAGATTACCAAACCCTGAGCGCAGATTTTAACTACCAGATGTTTGCCGACACCTTGTTACCGGTTTTTAATGTTAAGCAATATGATAATCGTGTCGCATTGCCGCCGAAACGGGTTCATAGCGTCGATGCCAAATACCCCAAAGAAGCTTATGAAAAAGGGCTCGAAGGTTGGGTATGGTTGGAGTTTGATGTTGATGAATCTGGTGCGGTTAAAGATGTTGATATTCTTGATGCTTACCCAGATAAAACCTTCAATCGGGCGATATACAACGCGGTGCGTCGCTGGCGTTATGAGACCTTCAGTGTTGATGGTAAGGTTAAATCTTATGGCAACCGTTCATTGCTGTATCATTTCACTACTTTTAAAGGCAAGCGCTATAAAGCCAGTTTTTCGCGGCAAAAAAAACAGTATCAACAAAAGATCAACCATCTAATAGAGCGGGCAGAGCAGGGTAATGCGGTGGTGCAATATTACATCGCCAACTGGCTAGTGGCTGATGAACATAATGCCACCAAGTTATTGCGCTTTCATTGGTCAGAGGACACCGCCGGTTCAGACCTGCTATTGGCTTCGGCCACCAACGGTTATCCCAACGCTCAATACCGTCTTGGTGCCAACTTGTTACGCGGCGAATATACCAACGAAGACCGCAAAAAAGGGCTTAATTGGATCCTCTATGCCGCCCAAGGCGGTTTTGTTTACGCCCAATATCGCCTCGCCCGTGAACTGCTCGACAAACGTTTTGTTGAATATGACCCTGCTAAAGCACAACGTTGGTTAAAGGCTGCCGCTGAGCAGGGCCATTTTCGGGCGATACGAGATTTGACCGAGTTGCTGATTGAGCAAAAAGATTACCCTGGTGCGCAGAATATGCTGGATTTAGGGCTAAAAGAAGACGATGAGCATCCGGATTTGTTGTTTAGTCAGGCCAAGCTGTTGGCGGTTAATGGCGACAAGGTGGCGGCTAAAGCGGCGGTTGAAAATGCCATTGCTCAGGCGGAAGATCGCGATTGGTATTTGGCGGACTTGCAGCGGTATTTGAGCGGGTTTTGATAACGTTTCACATTCCTCCAGACTTGCAATAATCACTATAGTAACCCATAATCAACGAAATTTTGTTGAATG
>JBLGCB010000021.1:0-37761 GCA_047617105.1 Phenylobacterium sp.
GGTTATCGCGTAAATGGTTTTTACAGTTAATCGAAATACTGTTTGTGGTTTTGCTGAAGGTTTTTTGCAGTAATTCAAAGTGCAAAATAAACCACAGCTCAATACAGGGTTTTGACACAATGATTTGCGCGATCGGTTTTCTTATTTTTGAGCCGTCTTTGATTCGATTAGCAAATCGGTGCGCTTTTAATTTGATTTTGGCTTGCTGTAAATTATTACTGTGCTCATCAACGTCGACCACTACATAGATTTTTTCGTATTTCTTTTCTTCGTTGTAAATATCGATGGCCTTATCTAACACTGACTCAGGGTTAGAGTGTTTACCATGGCAAACTTTGACTTGAGCACTACTGAGTTTTAAGGCGTGAACCATGTCTTTGAAATAGTGGATTTCGGTGGTGGTGCCCTCACAGACAATCAGGGTCAATTCACCTTTCATTTTTGGCTTGGTTTTTCTTTTATGTGCGCTGGAGCCAGATTTGTGCGCAATAAGGTCTTTTGCTTTTTTAGCCACTAAATTCTACTCCCATTCTATATATGGGACTGCACCATAACGACCCTGCATCCAGCCTTTGGCGATACTGTCGTTTACCGTCGGTGAAAAATCGACAAGACTATATAATTCACTTTCTAGCTCGGCATTTTTTTCTACGAACCAAACTTGGTCTCTGCGGATAAGTTCTGGGTCTAGTAGGGTTGGAGAATGGGTGGTAACGATTAATTGCATTTTGCCGCTGGGTACTCTGACCAGCATTTCATAGAGCTTTTTGACGATATGAGGGTGAAAGGAAGCTTCAAATTCGTCGAAGACCAGGACTGTATTTTCGTATTCACAGGTTGTTATGCATAAGTATAAAAAGTCGGAGAGATCAAGCAGTTTTTTTGTTCCTGATGATAAATGTTCATATTTTATAGGGTAGGATTTACCCGAGAGTGTTTTGTGAATGACCTGAATGTCGTGACCCATCTCAGCCTGTAATCGGCTTTTGACCTCTGGAGATAAATTGTCAGGTAAGACCAGATCTCTTTTAATGATTTGAATATCATTGATAGATAAGTCGAAGTTATTTAACAGTTTAATGATTTCTTTTTTATGATTATCACCTTTATTTTTATCTAATATTCTTTCAATTAGATTGCTTTTTGTAAAATTGGTGAATTCTGAGTTGACATTAAATGGGACTGTAAGTAGCGATAATTGAAGCCAATGAATGACTGGTTTTATTTGCTTTGCTTCGTATTGATTTAATGCCGCCAAAAAGCTGGTTTTAGGGCTGTCATTGACTTTGTCGACAACAATCTCAATGGTCCTTTTATTCTCAATTAACCCGGGGTGATAGTATTGGTTGTTATTGGTTTGTTCATCATAAACACGGGAGAATAGGGTTTTGGCTCTGACACCTTTTTTGACAAAAGATAATAAGAATTCAGCAATTACTCTGTCGGCATTGAACGATAATCCATAGTGATACTTTACATTATCGTTACCAATAAAAATGATTTCAAAGTGTGTTGGTGCGTTGATGGAGGTTTGATCAAATAAAAAAGGTTGATGGTTGGCATCTTGTTCTTGCGTGATAAAGCCTTGAGCAATGTAGGCATTAAGAAATGTTAGCCCTTCAATCAAACTCGATTTACCCGAGCCATTGGCACCATAAATAACCGCCGACTTTGAAAACAAAATATCAGCAAAGTTTTCATGCACATAAGTGGATTCGGGGTGTTCTTTATAAGGTTTATGCGCCACCATTGATAACGTAGCTTTGTTTTTAAAGACCTTAAAGTTCTCGACAGAAAACTCAATTAACATCTCAAACTCCGAAAAAATGCGTTTATTTAATAAATATAGAGTTGAAGAGTATGTTACAGAGGGGAATTATGCAAGGGGAATGTTTCGCATGGTACGCCATGTGCTCGGGAATTATTCCCAACACAGCTCTAACCGCCACCATCCTACGAAGAACGATCTGAAATCAGCTGAATGACTCGTTTTAACGGCTCGACACTTTTACAAGCTTGATCAAGTACATTTTTACTAAATGCTTTTTGATAACTTTCTTTAAGCGTCTCTTTGCCTGTTAATTTAGGGTGCAATTTTTGTTTACAGGTCTTGTTATTACTTGGTGTCGGGTGTGGTTGTCCGAGAATGGTCAATAGCAGGCCTTCTAGGCATGGTTTAGATCCGATCAGCTCAATATCCAGTTTTTGGGCTATTTTTCGTAGTTTGGGTGGCCACGGTAAATCAGTATCTAACAGTACCGCAACTTTATCGCATTTGCAGTTTTCTAATGTGCTAATAGCATCGTTTAGCACATTGTCAGGCCCTTTTCCTCCAGCAGATTTGATGCTAAGTTTGAGTGAACCAACGCCATATATTGATTTTATATGTTGTAAGAAAGCTTTTTCTGCTTCGCCTTCACCGACAAATACCATGGTTTTTCTTAGTGCTCTTGGGTTTCTTTTCTTCTTCACCATGTTTCAGCCCTCAATCAAAAGACGGCACGCCACCAAGGGCACCGCTGATGTATTTGGCGTAAAGATTATCTCTTTCTTTTAATCCTTCAATCTCATCGGCCCGCCAGGCTTGAGATTCACAATCGATTTTTTCGGTTAAATAAACGTGCTGTTTTCGCAGCAACTTTAAGATCTCTGGCGAATGTGAGGTGAAAATAAGCTGCGCATTTTTGGGATTGGTGCTTTGGTCTTTAAACAAATTGATGATTTCAGCGGTGAGTTGAGGGTGCAGATCATTGTCGAATTCATCTAAGATAGAGATGCCTCCAAGTTCAAGCCTTAAAGCAATAGAAGCCAGCATTCTATAGGCTGATTGGGTGCCGCTAGACTCAAGGTGCATTGGTAACCTAAAAGGTTTGCCTTTATTGTGATGAATACAAAAGGGCATTAACTTGGATTCTTCTTCACCATCACTTGATATAACAGTGGTTTCTTCAATTTCGATATCATCGAGACCTAAATCATATTTTTTTAATAAGGTTTTGACGTTATTAAATATGGCTTTGTTTTCAGCAAATAATTGCGTGGCATAACCAAGATTGTAAAAATGATTGTCTCTGCCGAGCATGTTTAGATTGGACTCATTTACCTCAAAAAGTAAACTTATACCACTTAGAAGATCGAAACTATCGGTTTTGTTATCGTGATTTATTCTCGATAAATATGATACCAATGAACAATTGTGAGGCGCTTGTTCTAATGTCGCATTGGGCGTTGGTAAGTATTTGGCATTCTTTTTTATAATATACCTGTCTTTTTCAGGGTCATAGAGGCGAGTAAAAACATTGGAAAACAATCGAGAGGTTTTGACTTTCATTTCCTCTCGAATGACCCTGCTTTTGTTGAACTCAACAAAATATTTTAATTCCAAACAATCATGCGGCAATTCATTTTGTTTAGGGAGTACAAATGCGATTTCAAATTCGATTTCTGTATTCTGATCTTTCGTACAAAAATGCGGGGAATAAGGGATTTTATCTTTCTCAGCTAAAGATTGAAAAGAATGACCTAAAAACCATGAGATAAATGCCAAAGGCTGAATTAAATTGGATTTACCAGAACCATTGGCACCAAAAACGCCCAAAATTTTGGAGATCTTACTGCCATCTGGTAATTCATAATCAAAATACGAATGCGCGACTTTTTTATTGACGCTCAAATCGACAATACAATCATCAAGATAGGATTGGAAATTTTTAAACCTAAACCATTTAAACACTATACTTAGCCTTTTAAGACGTTTTTTTGTCTATGATGGCTTATTATTGTCTAGGTTAATGCAGATGTAAACCTTATTTTGGTTTATTCACCGCTAAACTCTACTCCCAGTCAATATCCGGCACACCACCATAACGTCCGGTCATCCAGTTTTTGACAAAGTTATCGCTGATGCTCGGCGAAAACTGTGGCAGGTTGTATAACTCACTATGCAAATCATCATTTTTTTCAATAAACCAGACTTGGTCTCTTCTGATCAGTGCTGGGTCGAGCAAAATCGGTGAGTGGGTAGTGATGATCAACTGAACGTTGAGATCTGGGTCATCCATCAGGATTTGATATAGTCGCTTAATCACCGATGGGTGAAACGAAGATTCTATTTCATCAAAGATTAATACCGTGCTTTTCTTCGAACTGCGACACAAGTAAAGAAAACTACAAATATTCAGCAGTTTTTGGCTGCCCGATGACAGGTCATCATACAAGATGGGGTAGCTTTCCCCTGAAGAAACCCGATGATACATCACAATTTCGTAACCGATGTCGTCGAACATTTGCGCTTCCACCGCTTTGGATAGATGGTCAGGTAGAGGAATGTCTCGTTTGACCACTTTGATATCGCTGATGCTTAAATCAAAATTATTGAGCAGTTCTATTACCGTTCGTTTGTATTCATTGCCTCTTTTTGGGTCTAACATCAGCATAACCAAGTTTGATTTGGTTAAGCTAACAAAAGATTCGGTTTGATTAAATGGCACCACAAAGATTGACGATGTCATCCACTCCATCACGGGTTT
The DNA here is from genome assembly GCA_047617105.1 of Phenylobacterium sp. Classification (GTDB taxonomy): domain Bacteria; phylum Pseudomonadota; class Gammaproteobacteria; order Enterobacterales; family Alteromonadaceae; genus JABSOG01. The sequence continues at coordinate 4,530 of JBLGCB010000021.1, forward strand.
GATTTGCGGCGCATTATATTGGCACAATGCCCTCAGAAAAGTGGTTTTAGGGCTTTTAGTGAGTTTGTCGATAATCACATCAACGGTTTTTTTACTCTCGTTCAGCGCGGGGTGATAGTGATCATAAGCGTTTTTACGTTGATCATAGACTCGGGAGTAAATGGTTTTGGCTCTGGCGCCTTTTTTACTGTAGGAGAGCAGGTATTCATCGAGCACCCGATCGTTATTCAGCGATAAACCATAATGGTAGCGGATACCGTCGTGACCAATAAAGCTGATTTCAAACTGGGTTGGGCGGTTTGGTGACACTTTATCAAACAGAAATGGCTGCCAGTTAAGGTCATTGTCTTTATCGATAAACCCTTGGTTGATCAGATTCTTATAAAAAGCCAAGGCTTTGATAAAACTTGATTTTCCCGCACCGTTGGCACCATAAATAATCGCCGAATTCAACAATGGAATATCGCTAAAGTTGTCGTGATGATGTTGGTTGTCTATATGTTCCTTATAAGATTTATTCGCCGCCATAGACAAGGTGACCTTGTTTTTAAAGACGCGGAAGTTTTCAACCGAAAACTGTATTAGCATTGCAGGCTCCACAAAAACCTGAAAATTGTCAGGTGATTTTATTAATTAAGTGCTTCCAGTCTCCTGCAGTGGACCTATACCTACTGCTACTGTCGTCCATTGGAATGTGTGTATTGGTTTAGTCTAGTCGTAAATCTAGTACCGGGCTAGCCGAATTGTATTTACTTTAGTGTTTTACTGACAGGGGAGCATACGGCAAAAGAGACCGAATGACTACGGTAGAATAACGAAAGTGTTGTTATGGGTGTATGTTCCTACGAAGTAAAAATTTGTTATCGAAAAATGGTTCGTAGGGTGGGCACGTTTTTTCACTCACACGGATGTGAGGGAAGGCACTGTGCAGGAGCACAACAGTGTTTGTGCCCACGCGTGACCTTGTCGCCATCGGCAAGCTTTTTTTGTGCCCACGCGTGACCTTGCGGTCGTCGGCAGGCTTTTTATTGTGGTTATATGAAGGCTTTATTGCTTAGTGCTGATGACCGCCAACACCATGGGCATGGCCGTGGGAGACTTCATCATCAGTGGCGGCACGAACATCGACGATATCAATGTCAAAGGTCAGTACTTTACCCGACAGGGGGTGGTTGGTATCCACCGTGGCCATAAACTTGCCCATTTTAACGATGGTCACCTGACGCTGGCCTTTGCCAGTTTCGACCACTGCAACCATGCCTTTTTTCCATTTTTTAGCGCCTTGCAGGTGTTTTACGGGCACCCGTTGCTCTGCATCTGGGTTGCGTTCGCCATAAGCATCTTTGGCTTCGAGGGTAATGCTGAACTGTTCACCGCCACTTTTGCCTTCCATTGCATCGGCTAAACCTTTGATGATGCCATTGGTGCCATGAAGATAGGCGATAGGGTTGTCAGCGGGTGATGATTCGAGTTCTTCACCGCTGTCGTTTTTGAGCACGTAGTTGAACTGGACAACATGTTTATTTGCAACTTGCATGGGATAACCTCTGCTAGGGGTAGATTTTATTGAGGCTATTGTAGGATGGAGGCAGGCAAGGTGCAAGCCATCAGTTTGTGACAGTTGCTTTTAGGCAGGCTAAGTGGGTCGCGAGTGCGCGAAACCCACCCATTCAATGGTTAAAGGAAACTAAATTGTTCTTCATCCATCGCCATCAGGCTTTTGGGGCTGGCCATCATGGTTTTTGCCAATGTTTTGGTGCGTGGCAACAGTCGAGCGTAAAAGAATTCGGCAGTTCTGACTTTGGCGCGGTAGAATTCTTTGTCACCAGTGCCTTCGGTGAGCTTTTCATTGGCGGCTTGGGCCATTCTTGCCCAACAATAAGCCATCATGATATAACCAGAATACATTAGGTAATCAACCGAGGCTGAACCCACCATATCACGATCTTTTTTCGCTTTTAAAGCAATACGCAAGGTGTATTGCTGCCATAACGCCACTTCTTTGCTTAATGGCCAGATGAATTTATGCATCCGTTTTTTATGAATGTTGTCTGAAATCATGCTGTGATCTTTACAGAACATTAAAACTTCTTTGGTAAATGCTTTGAATGTTTTACCACGACCCAGCAGAATTTTGCGGCCTAATAAATCTAACCCCTGAATCCCGGTGGTGCCTTCATATAAGGTCGAAATGCGCGCATCACGGACAATTTGCTCCATGCCCCATTCTTTAATATAACCATGGCCACCAAATATCTGCACACCAAGGTTGGCGGCTTCTAGACCAGTTTCGGTTAAAAATGCTTTTAAAATGGGCGTGACAAAACCAAGGCGGTCTTCGGCATCGTCACGAATCTCTTGAGTTTTACCATGTTCCATCGAGTCGGCTATCTGTGAGGTGTAATAAATCATCGCCCGACCACCCTCGGCAAACGCCTTTTGGGTCAGTAACATACGTCGTACATCTGGATGAACGATGATTGGATCGGCGACTTTATCCGGAGCCTTGACGCCAGTGAGCGAACGCATCGACATGCGCTCTTTGGCATAAATCAGCGCATTTTGATAAGACAATTCTGCGGTACATGTGCCTTGTACGGCGGTACCAATGCGGGCTGTGTTCATAAACGTGAACATACATTCAAGCCCTTTGTTTTTAGGGCCTATCAATTCGCCTCTGGCGTTATCAAAATTGATGACCGCGGTGGCAGAACCCTTGATGCCCATTTTCTCTTCCAGTGAACCACAAGTGACATGGTTAAATTCACCGGTTGATCCATCTTCAGCTGCTTGGTATTTAGGCACGATAAACAAAGAAATGCCTCTGGTGCCTTTGGGGGCATCGGGCAAACGAGCGAGTACGATGTGAACGATATTGTCGGTGAAGTCGTGATCACCCGCCGAAATAAAGATTTTGCTGCCAGTGACATTGTAACTGCCATCATCATTGGGAACGGCTTTGGTGGCGACCTGACCGAGGTCGGTGCCGCACTGGGCTTCGGTTAAGCACATGGTGCCAGTCCAGATGCCTTCGGTTAATTTGGTCAGATAAGTTTGTTTCTGGCTTTCGTTGCCGTGGGTCAAAATGGTGTTCATCGCCCCAAGGCTCAGGCCCGGATACATGCTCCATGACCAGTTGGCAGTGCCCATAATCTCGGCTTTGATAATGCCAATCGATGGTGGTAATCCTTGGCCGCCATAAGTCTCTGGGTGTGATAATCCTTGCCAGCAGGCTTCGACGTATAAGTCGTAAGCTTGTTTGAAACCATCGGGGGTGGTGACTTTGCCGTCTTTGAGTTCGCAGCCTTGCTGATCGCCAATCTGATTCAGGGGTAACAGTTCATTTTCACTGAACTTAGCACATTCGCTAATGACCACATCCACTAAGTCAGGTGTGGCTTCGCTGAACTCGGGATATTGGGTGTAGTGCTGATAATAATCGAATACGGATTCGATCAGAAACTTAATGTCCGCAATGGGCGCTTTATATTCTGGCATAGTGATAACCTTTCAAGAATTGGACCCTATTGTATGGCCTTGTTGTAACTATTCAGCGCACTTATCTTTCACACCATATCGGCGTTATTTTCGAACTCAAACAGTTACGTTATTTATTTAAACTGGACCTATGGTCTTGTCATTCATTGGATACTCGCATACATTTAAATGAATATCAACTGGTCGGATGTGTTTTTTTAATCTGTCAGCTGGTGCCCGTCTTGAAACGTAGTTTCAGGCATTAGCTATGTGGCACACGGATGTGCCACCATTTCAACTTGTTGAAATGTAAGCGCAGTTTCACTTGCTTAAACGGTGTTCCTCCAGAAATCTCACATGGATGTGAGTTTCTGGTGGTTCGACATTTCGACGATAACTAGCTATCTGACTGCTGATATTCAATTACCCGGTTTTTGCCTTGAGATTTGGCGTTATACAGGGCGTTATCGGCTTGTTTTAACAGGGTTTTGGCGTTAGGTACTGCTAATGGCTGCTGAGCGAAGTTGGAGGTGGCAATGCCAAGACTGATGGTGATGTGTCCGAAGTCAGATTTACTGTGGCTGATGTCGAGAGATTCAACGCTGGCTCTAAGGTTTTCGCCTACTTGTATAGCGCCCTGCATGGTGGTGCCTGGGAGGATCACCACAAATTCTTCGCCACCGTAACGAGAGACAGAATCTACTGCACGGGGTAAGGTTTTTTGCAAAGCAGCGGCCACCTGTTGTAGGCTGGTGTCACCTTCTTGATGGCCATAGTGGTCGTTGTAATCTTTGAAATTGTCGATGTCGATAAACAACAATGACAATGGTTGTTGAGAGCGCTTACATTGATGCCAGCTTTGCGACAATAAAATTTCAAAATGACGGCGGTTGTTGATGTTGGTCAGCGGATCGGTTTCGGTTAAATGGTGTAATAAGTCAATTTCGTTACGGTGCAGACTGATGTCTTGGATCACCACCACATAACTCAATTCGGTGGTGATCATTTCTCTGACATGGATTTCAATCGGAAATGCGCCGTTGTCGGAAGATTTTCCGCAGGGATTACGCCACCAAGGATCGGTGTTTTCTGGGTCTCGTAAAATATCAATAAATCGGGAGGCCATGCCGTCGTAATCGAGCAAGTGGGCGATGTTTTTGTCGCATAATTGCGCTTCTGAATAACCAAACAAATGCTCGGTTGCTGGGTTGGCCGATTCGATAGCACCATGACGGTCAACCACCAAAACACAATCGGAGATGTTATTGATGATGGCTTCGATTTGCTCGCAATGCATTCGTTCAGTCTGTAACAGGCGGCGCAATTTTAAATGGGTTTTGGCTCGGGCTAGGGTCTCGAGTCGCTGAATCGGTTTGGTAATATAATCGACTGCGCCCATCGCAAAACCTTGTATAACATCTTCGCTATCGCTTTTGGCGGTAACAAAGATCACCGGTATGTCTTTCGCTTGGGGTAAGGCTTTGATTTGTTTGATAGTTTCAAAACCATCAAGCCCTGGCATCATAACATCAAGCAAGATTAGATCGGGCTGAATTTTGCTCAGTAAGTCCAAGGCTTTTTCGCCTGAGGTGGCCAGCAAGACTTTGTAATTCTCTGGTTCGAGCATATTTCTCATCAGCGTCAGGTTTGCTGGTGTATCATCGACCACTAATACCACGGGTTGTTGCTCTGATGCCTGGTTATTTAAGCGCATGAGATGATGCCTTCACTTCTGTTAACATGGTTTCAAAATCATAATTAATTAATAAACGCGCTAAATATTGACTTAGTAAGTCTTCATCATTGCCTATCTCGGCCAGTTTTGCCAACTTATTCTCAATTTCCTTAATGTCACTTAATTCTATCGCTTCTATTAGCTGTTGTTTGAGCGGTTGCGGGATCGCAATTTGCGCCATTTTATGTTGATCCACTGCGCTAAAATGGCTGTTATCAGCTTTGATATAAGGTTTGGTATTCGGCTGGTCAATAGTGTCATTTAACTCGAGCACCTTGATGATGCTGTGATAGATATCTTCGAGTCGAAAGGGTTTGGCAACAAAGTCTGTAAATCCATTGCTCAACATGGCGTTTTTTTCTGAGTCTAAAACGGATGCGGTGACGGCAACGCAAGTGATGGTCTGGTGTGGATAACGTTTGATGAGTTCTGCTAATGCGGTTCTACCATCCATCACTGGCATGGCGATATCCATAAAAATAATGTCAGGCAATGATTGTTCACACTGACCCAGTGCCTCTAGGCCGTTATCTGCTAATTGAACCTCAAAACCGATATCCATTAATAAGTGGCATAGTAGGTCTCGATTGTCTTTGTTGTCATCTACCACCAAGGCTGTCAGGTCGGTGACAGTCAATTGGGGTAATGGTTGGTTGTGGGGTTTGCTGGTGCTACTGAAGCTGACCTTCGATGGCGGTAGTGTCAGGGTGAAAAAGAACACACTGCCTTGTTGTGGTATCGATTCGACCATCAACTGGCTGCCCATGGCTTCAATCTGACCCTTGGTGATACTGAGTCCCAGCCCAGTGCCGCCAATTTTAAGCCCTGATGGACTTTGCATAAAAGGTTCAAAAATGGCCCCGAGATACTCAGCATCAATGCCAGACCCGGTATCTGTGATTATAAATTGCCACTGATCAGCTGCTTCGCGGATGATTTGTAACGATACCCGACCTTGCTCGGTGAATTTCACCGCGTTGGCGATTAAATTGATCAGTGCTTGGCGTAGTTTTTTTTCATCACCAATCACATCGGCGGGACCGTCTCCGGCGGTGATCTCCCAGCTGATATTTTTCTCCTGACAACGATACATAAACATTTCATTGAGGTTGCCAATCAGCTGATTCAGATCAAAATCTTGCGGGTCATGTAACATGGCACCCGCTTCGATTTTAGACAGATCAAGAATATCATTAATCAGTAATAACAAGTGCTTACCGGCCTGATTGATGGTATGCAAAAAAGCGCTTTGTTTGGCGTCTAAATTGTCACTGCGTTCGAGTAGTTGGGCATAACCAAGAATGGCATTCATCGGGGTGCGGATTTCGTGGGACATATTGGCCAGAAACAACGATTTGGCGCTATTGGCGGAGGCTGAGTGGCTGGCGGCTGTGTCTAGTTGGGCCAGCAAACTGAGGTTTTCATCGCGCATGTTAATAAAAGCCGTGGCAATGTCACCAATTTCATTGTTCGGCGATTCCACCGTGATCACGGTTTTATCTGAACGCGCGTGGGCATCGATGGCGGCAATAAGCTGTTTGACTGGTCTAAGTATTTTCTTGATAAGGGTATGGCTTAATATCAGCGTGGCAATGGCCAATAAAGCCATAAAAAACAATACCCGATGTTGTAAGTCGGTGAGTGACTGACGATCGGCAAAATTATCTTCGAATAAAGTGAATTGACTAAAGGTAGCCATTTTTTTGCCATCAACACTGGAGAATTGGTAGTCAAAACTCAGTGTGTCTAATTGCTCAAGGGGGCGAGAATAGCTTTGTTTGAGGCTGGTGATTGCTTTCGTTGAGGTGTTGTTTAAGGCGCCAGTTGATAGGTGTACGTCGTATTTTTTGCCCAGTTGGCTGAGAAAATTGTCGTCAAGGTGTACCCCAACTACCACAGCGCCTGAGAGGCTATCGTCGAATTGAATCACTGGCGCAATACACAACAGATAATTTTTGTTATCAAAAGTGGTGATGGTGGTCAGCTCAATGGGCTGCAAACGGCCTTGGTTTGCCACCAGTGGGCTCAGTTTAGCCGTTTTGGCGGTTGGTGTTCGGGTATTCCACAAATCTAAGGTGTAGTTTAATAAGGGTTCATTTTGTAAGTTATCGCCAAAATGAAATTCATCGGTGCTGCGGGCGACGACGATATTTTGTCCTGTCACCGTAAGATTGATAAAACTGATGTAACCGATATCCAGTGAGCGGAAAAATTGTGAGCGGGTATAGAGAATATCCGCATCAAATAACTTGATCCCTTTGCGCACTTCATCACTTTGGGCCAGCGATATGGCGACGTTTTGACTTTTGCGCAGGGTTTTATAGAGATCATCCATCAGCAATTGTGATTTTTTGTCGGCTCGGTCGGCAATGGTCAAGTCGAGTCGATGGAGCAAGTCGTTTACTTGTAACCAGCTAAATGTCAGGGTGACAGCCAATGGCAACATGGTGATTAAGATAAGCGCTGGCTTGAGTCTCATGGCGTGCTGCTTGTGGGTTTAAGGGTCTGTTGCACGGCGCGAACGCTATCATAAAAACCATCACCTTTGTCGATAAAACCGCTGTATTTCCACTGGCTGTTGCGTAATGCCTCGACTGCATCGGGGTGTTGGTTTAACGACAGTATTTTGGCTTTAAGCGTCGCCTGCAATAACGGATTAACATGGGGCGCAATGGCGATGGCATCAAAAGGAATATCGGCGGTTTGGCCTATTTTAGCGAAAACATCGCCATAACGACGTTGTGCCAGATACAGTTCGTCATCGGTGGTTGCCCCGGCATCGATGGCTTTACTGAGTAATGCTTTGATGACTTTACTGTGGTGTTTGAGCATAAAGGTTTGGGCAAAATAATCTTGCGGAATAATCTGATGGCGTTTTAAAAAAGCGCTGGGGTAGAGGTAACCAGAAGCCGAGCTTTTTGAGGTGAAGGCAAAACGTTTAGATTGCAAATCTGCCAATGTCGTGAGGTTAGACTTTTTCAGTGCGATAAGCACGCCGTTGTAATGATCAGAGATGCGGCCATCGGCATAGGCACGTAATGTTGTGGCGGCATACTGTAGTCGTGGCATGTGAGTTTTCGCTTTGACATAAGAAAAAGGCGGGAAAACGCCGATATCGAATTGGCCATTTTTCATGCTTGATATCAACTCTTGGTATCCGTCGGTGGTTTGTAAAGTCACCATGCGGCCTGTTTCATCACTGAGATATTGTATCAGTGGTGCCCACATTTTATGCGCCAGCGCGATGGATTGGGTGGGGGGAATGGCCAGTACTAGTGCCTTGTAGGGTTTATTGCTGGTTTGGCTTTTAAGCAGCCGGCGCACCGGGTCGTAGTTACTGTCAGCGGTTTTTTGCCAGCCATAGAGGCTGACACCAGCTTGGTTGAGCAGTGAAATTAATGGTTCTCGTGGTGCTTGTAACAGTAAGTGTTTTATTTGTTGGGTTCTGGTTCGGGATAATTGCTCACTGGTGACAACCGCATCAAAAGGTATTGGCACCGTTTGTGCCAGTACGGTAAAAATATCGCCATGTTGTTCACGCATTGTGGCCAAATGGCTATCCCAAGTGGCACCACCGTCGATGGCACCGCTGATCAGTGCCTTGGTGACCTTGGGGTGTTTTTTCAGCATAAAAACTTGAGAAAAATGCTGATAAGGGTCAATGCCGTTATCGTTGAACAGCTGGATGGGGTATTGGTAACCAGAAGACGATTCGGGGTCAGTAAAACCAAAGCGTTTGTTTTTTAAGCCTTCAAGGGTGGTGATGGCGCTTTTTTTCAGGGTGATGATCACGCCTTTATAATGATCGCGATATTTGCCTGTGGTTGAGTCGACCATGGTATTGCTGGCCAATAAGGTGAGCCCAGGGATGATTTCACGGGCTTTGACGTAACTGACGGCGGGCATAAAGCCGACATGAATGTTGCCCGCTTGCAGCTGTGCCGCCAGCTGCGCATAATCGGCAGTGATGATCAGTTTGGTTTTTAATTTAAGCTGTTGCTCTGCCCAAATGATTAAAGGCTGATAGCGGTGGGTTAGTGCGGCTTTGGTGTCCCAAGGTGTCACGCCAAAAACAATGGTATCGTGCTGTGTCCCATGGCTGGTAGCTGATAACCCTAGCGACAATATGCACCATAACATCAGCCATAGCAAAGCCATCGCCGCACGGTTTTTGCGGTTTAAATGACGATTGGTTGATGGTGGCGGCATGGGTCTACTTTTTAGTGTGTGAATAAAAAATAAAGTGTGGTGTTTTTAAAAAGTGTAGACCATGGGAGGGTTGGGTGCAATGTGCACCCTTTATGATTTAAGCGAAGCGGATTGTAACTGTTCAGCGTGCTTAGATTTCGTTTCAGAACAAGGCATTTTCGCACGGAAAATAGGCGCATATAGGTCATATGTAACTGTTTGAGTACGAAAATAACGCCGTTATGGTGCGAAAGATGAGTGCGCTGAATAGTTACAGCGGATTTAAGTCAGTTTGGCTTCTTCATCGGTCAAAAAGCGCCATTCACCAGGTTTAAGCGCAGCATCTAAGGTGATGTTGCCAACCGATTCGCGATGAAGTTCGACGACTTTGTTGCCAATGGCGGCAAACATCCGTTTAACTTGATGGTATTTGCCCTCGTGAATGGTTAATAAAACCTCATGGGGCGAGAGAATTTCCAGTTCGGCGGGGCGGGTCAAGTTGGCTTCGTTGTTGAGTTGAATCCCCTGGGTAAATAAAGCGATGGCACTGTTTTCAATCGGGTCTTTAAGACCGACACGATAACGTTTGCTGCACTTTTTACGCGGCGAAGTAATGTCGTGAGACCATTGACCATCGTCAGTGATCAGCACCAGTCCGGTGGTGTCAACATCTAGGCGGCCAGCCACATGCAGGGTTTGTGGTTTTTCGACATCGAGCAGACCCAGCACACTGGGGTGGGCTTCATCGACATTGGAGCAAATGGTATTGACGGGTTTGTGCAACATGATGTAGCGGTCTGTGAGTAGACTCATTACCTTATCATTGAGGCAAATCGTATCAGCGTCTTTGATTTTTGTTGCCGGGTTGGTTACTTTTTCACCATTAACGGTGACCTTGCCTTTACCGATGTTACGTTTGGCATCGATGCGGCTTAATTCTGAGCAACTACAGAGGTATTTGTCTAATCTCATTGGGTTTTGGCTTCTTGTGGGTTGTTAGCCAAATTGGCTTTGGCGATCACCGGATTGGCGTACATGGTTAATAACCAGCGTTGCTGGGCCTCATCAAGGCCATCCATGCGTCGGGTGAGTTCACCGAGCATTTTTGTATTCCCCTCTTGCTGGTTCAATTTGGCGTGTGCTGCCTTATTGCTTTCATAGAGGCGGTAATTGCTGATGATCTGTTGATCAATGGCACTGGCGATGGCTTTGCTGTCGGCAAACTCCCCTTGCAGCGGGTGCCCAAAAGCAACGTGGACCTGACCTTTGTGGCCAAGTATGCCCTGGGTGATACTGCGAATATCTTCGTCCTCACCTTTTTGATAACTACCAGTGGATTCGATGGCGGCCAGTTCTTTGGCTTTGTCAGCATCGCAAGGATCGAATTCATAAGAAATCGATACCGGCACAATATTCAGTTGCGGCAGATATTCGCTGACGCTTTGTGCTTTGCTTTTATTGAGCATCAGCATTGAAATTAGCGCAGAATTGGTTTTATCGAGACCATCTTTGGCTCTGCCTTCGCGTTGGGCGATCCACACATGTTGATCATTTTCACACAAAGTATGGTGAACATAGGCTGAGAGCTTTTTTGATGCGGTTAGCATGGCTCGTTTGGTTTTTTCAGAACGTTTGACGATAAAGCTTTTATTGAGCCGCATCACGTCAGAAATCCACGGTTTGCTGAGTAAGTTATCGCCGATAGCGATTTCGACGGTGCTGATGCCGCTTTCGTGCAATGCAACATTGAGCAATGCCGGGTCTAGTGCGATGTCGCGGTGATTGCTGATAAATAAGGTTGGTTTTGACATATCCAGTGCATCAAGACCGCTATGGGTAAAGCCATCGGTGCTGCGTTTGATCAGCCGATACATGTATTTGGCCGCTTCGAGTTGGATCTCGTGCACGTTGATTAACTTTTCTGTGCGCCGGGCCAGCGACAATTTGACCAGCCATCGACTGAGGGCGGGCCAAATTTTACTTAGCTTCGGCATCACGTAAACCGCGATTGAGGTTTGGAATTCTTTGTTATTGACCAGGTTTTGAATCACCCCGGCTACCTCATCATCACGATAAGGTCGAATATCACTAAACATAAATACACGAGTCTACAGCTCAATAAAATGGCCGAGCATTATAACGGCTGGCTAGCCATAAACACAGCCTTTTATTCTATTTGGTAAATCGCATCAACATTCGTGCATGTTGGCCAGACATAAATCGCCAGTGGCCTTTTTTGTCATCTTTGGCATTGTGGTAAAGCGTACTGGTGTTGGCAAAGGTAAAACCGGCTTGTTCAAGTTCTTTGCGGACCAGTTGGCTGTCAATGCGATGTAGTGATTGGGTATCGCGTAAACCAGAGCCATCAACGGCAGCATTGTCGGCAATAATCAGGCTGCCACCGGGTTTGAGCATGGCCAGCAAATTGTGCAGCATATCTTGGCGGTCGATGCGACCATTTAGCGCCAAATCATGATAGGTGAACATGATCACCACGCTATCCACTTGGCCATTTTTCAGCCCTGCGGCTGCTGCTCGGTCAGGAATTTGATAAATAAGTCCTCGTTCCAGCGGTTTAACTTGAGGCAGACGATTGTTAGTAACCCGTGAAAGGTTGAGTCCCTCGGAGAACACTTTGCCACTTTGGCCCACAGCACGCGCCAGTAGTTCGGTGGTATAACCGCCACCAGCACCTAACTCAAATACCGTCATGCCCGGCTTTAATTGCATAAATTGCAATAGTTGTGCAGGTAAACGACTTTTGTCTCGGCGTAAATCTCCCTTAGGGCGGTCTTGGTGCTCGACCATTTGTTGGTATGTCGCCACTGATGGGGTTGATGACGCTTCACTGCGTAGGGATGTGTTGAGCAATATAAGGCTGGCAGATGTGGCCAGTAGCAAAGTAAGGGAGAGTCGTTTCATGGCTAAAATCCTGTTTTATGGCTTTTGGGGGGCTAGTGTTTTGTTGTCAGTATAAAGGTTTCGTCTCATTGCGCTAGTTTTGCGCGATTAGCGAACTGGATTGGCTAGCTTTTTCTAAAAGGGTGGTTTATCCTCTGCGGCCTGAATATTGTTCAATCCATCAAATAACAGGTTTAATTTCATCATGACGTTTAATAATACTTTGCTGACAGCTGCTTTGTGCGCCAGTCTTTCTTGTTTGTCACCTTTTGCAGCGGCGACCATTGTCGAATTTGATACCGTCATGGGGCCTATTCAGGTCAATCTATATGATCAGACCACGCCTAAAACGGTCGAAAACTTTTTGGCTTATGTCAGTGCGGGTGATTATAGCAATAGTATTTTTCATCGTTCGATACCTGGTTTTGTGGTGCAAGGCGGTGGGTTTATTTATAATAACTCTCCAACACTGGATTCAGTATCAGCCAATGCCGCGGTAATAAATGAACCCGTTTATTCAAATGTTCGTGGCACCATCGCGATGGCCAAACTAGAGGGTAATGCTAACAGTGCGACCAATCAGTTTTACTTTAACTTGGTTGACAATAATACCATCGGTGATTCGTTGGCTTTAGACAATCAAAATGGTGGATTCACGGTATTTGGTCAAGTGATTGGTGATGGTATGGCGGTGGTTGATGCCATGGCCGCATTACCTAGAACCGCAGATTTCGGTGGTTTGCCATTAAGAAACTACCCTCCAGCCGATACCACTGATTTCGTTTTGACAGATGAGCATTTCGTTATTATTAATAATATCGATATTATTGATGCAGCCACCGATACCGCTGAAGCTTTGAATCGCCCGTTAACTAACAGGGGGAAATCAGTACCAACCCCGACTACGCCAACATCATCTGGTGGCGGTGGTCATTTTGGACTATTTGGTCTGTTGATGCTGGGTTTTGCTGGTGCAATGCGCCGAGTTAAGGGTCAATAAATATCTCACAAATATGGATGATTTAACCAAAACAAGGATGTTTAAGGTAAAATCATTGAAATGAGTTAAAAAAACTGCTGGCTATTCAAGTACTTTCCTCTAAAACATGCGCAGTGCCAAGAGATGGACATTACGCATAGACTAAATATACAAACTAAGTTATCCTCGCTCGTTGTTACTGTCAATGTTTCTTTTTTCAGTAATGTAATCATACTTAATTTAGATAGGATAATTGTAATGTCGAGACTTTTGCTCAAACCCATAACCTTTTTGCTGGCTTTATTGTCATTTAATGTAGCCGCCTTGCAGGTGTTTACTTCTTCTGACTATGACGTCGCTGCTGGTGATTCTGTGACGCTGACCTTTTATGACTGGAGTCCGAGTTTCTATTGGCCACCGGTTTTTACTCTATATGTCACCAAACCTGGTGGTAGCCGAGTTATTGCCCAATCTGGCATAACCAGTCACACAACCACGGTGACACTTGATACCCCTGGCACCAATTTATATGAAGTTAAAGTCTGTAAGGCGGCTGAACCTAGCGTATGTAGTGGTCTGGATTCTTTGCAAATCACGGTATCGTCACTACCAAAGCCAGCCATTACTATTAGCTATCCAACGGCATTTCATGCTGGTGATCGTTTTAATCTAGAGGTGACGACTTCACACGCGGCTTCATGTACGTTTAAATACTCTGCTACTGGTTCGTCGCAGTCTTTTGGCACATACCTCAAGGTGGATAATTTGACCTACTCAACCCCTGGATCTTATGTACAATCTGCCACTTGTACAGGCCCAGGTGGCAGCACAACCGTTAACCATGCGATCACCGTATTGTCTGCATTGCCGCAACCGGGGCCTATCATCACTAGTTTTCTTAATGGTGATGTCATCGTTGGCCAGACAAAATTGTACTGGAACTCCAACAATACTGATCGCTGTACACTTAGTAGTGGTAGCACCACCGCAAATGTTGGTACCAGCGCACTTGGTTATGGCGCATCTGTTCCTGTCGGTGGTCGTACCTTTACCCTTGCATGTTTCCAAAACAGTCTGAGTGTCAGTAAAGAGTTGTTCGTACCTAGACCGATATTTAACAATTCTCCGTGCACCAATTACTGCGAATCTGTGGTTAAACCGACTACCGCGATAACCAAACTAGACAATGACCGATCTGATTTGCTGGCAGCCAATAATGCCCAAAACCAATTTGTTGCTGAACATAACAGTGCATTAAAGAGTCTAGGTATTAATTTGTCTGAGGCAGAGCTAACGTTTACCATCCCGGATCTTAATGATGATGGTTACGGTGATCTGGTTATTTATCAGCCTAAACAACAACGGGTGCAGGTATTGCTCAATAGCAAAGGTTCGTTTGACAGCGTTGCTGCTACGGCCGAGTGGGTCAACGACAGACGTTCGATTAACGCTATCCGAATCGATGCCGATGGCCAGGTTACAGTGGAAATCATGCCGAGTGTGGTGATCGCCAAATAACCTATAACAGACGCATAGGTTTGAAGATGGGCGTGACGCAATAATTTGGGTCACGCCTGATTTGAATGGTGTTGTTTTCAGTGGTAATCTGTTGCCATCTACAACAACACCATTATCACAGACACCCACCATGAAATTTATTTTTGCCTTAATTACTCTCCTTTCACTCAATCTCTATGCCAATGAAGCGGCTAAGCCAGCTGGGCAGGTTCTGCAAACCATGCGGCTAGATTACTTTCATAGCGGCAATGCCAAACAGGCGATGTTCAGTGTCGATGAGGTGGTTTTAGAACCCACGCCATGGCCGGGCAATCCAGCAAAGACCATTGATACCCTGCCTCGGTTATTACCGTAGCGAGCAAAATTGTATTATGTTCACCCGTTCTGAGCAGTTTTGCCAAGTTTGTAGCGGTGCGATGGAGCAGATTATTGAGCAGTATACACCTTGATTCAGCGCTTGATGAATATAAAAAAATCAGTGCTAAGTGATAAAACAGCCACGAAAACCGTCCAAAACGCTAACAAGCCAAAATAAAATACAACGAAAATCGTTAAAAATACGCAATTTTGATGTCAAACTACGGTAGTTGGTCGTTTTTTCCTCGGGTTTAGTAGCCAGTGGGTAGTTAATCCTCTACAATGCGGCCTGTTTTATTTTTACGAGGGGTTCTATGAATCAAGTTGTCCAAGTTCAACCTGCCGATTATCTACCAAGAAAGTTTAAAGTTTATCAACATCGTCAGATAGACAAAATTGAAGCTTTGCAGGGGATTCCGGAAGCGCTTTCTTTTGAAATGAAAGTTGTTGCCAGTGTATTGCCATTTAGAGTGAATGATTATGTCTTTAATGAACTGATCGATTGGGATAACGTGCCGAACGATCCGGTTTTCCAACTGGTTTTCCCACAGCGGGATATGTTATCGCCACAAGCGTTTGATCGCATGGCGGCATTGCTGAAGAGCGATCCTAGCTCTGCTGAGGTGCTTGAACTGGCCACTGAATTGCAGCGCGAGTTAAATCCGCATCCTGCTGGCCAGATGGAAATGAATGTGCCGCACATCGATGAAGAACCCATTGATGGTATGCAGCATAAATACGGCGAAACCGTGTTGTTTTTCCCTAGCCAAGGGCAGTATTGCCACGCTTATTGTACTTTCTGTTTCCGTTGGGCGCAGTTTGTTGGTAAAGCGATGCGTTTTAATTCTAACGATGAAGAAACCTTACATAAATATTTACGTCAACACACTGAAGTCACTGATTTATTGATGACCGGTGGCGACCCGATGGTGATGCGCACCAAGAAACTGCGCAGTTATCTTGAAGAGCTGATCAAACCAGAATATGACCATGTGCAAAATATCCGCATCGGCAGTAAATCTCTGACCTTCTGGCCCTACCGTTTTGTTACTGATGACGATGCCAGTGAGTTATTGAATTTGTTTAGCAAACTGACTGATGCTGGTAAACATATCTCGTTTATGGCCCATTTGAATCATCCGCAAGAAATGCGTACTGACATTTGTCAGGAAGCCATTCGTCGCATTCGTGCCACGGGTGTGGTGATCCGTACTCAGGCACCGCTGTTAAATCACATTAACACCAACCCAGATGACTGGGCCGAAATGTGGCGTCTGCAAGTGAAGTTGGGCATGATCCCTTATTATATGTTTGTCGAAAGAGACACTGGTGCCAAGCGTTATTTTGAAATTCCGCTGTATAGGACCTGGGAAATCTTCCGTGATGCTTATAAACAGGTCTCTGGTTTGGCCCGCACCGTGCGTGGTCCGTCTATGAGCGCCGGACCTGGTAAGGTTGAAGTTCAGGGCGTGACTGAAATTCATGGTGAAAAAGTGTTTGTGTTACGCTTTATTCAGGCGAGAAATCCAGATTGGGTGCAAACACCTTTCTTTGCTCAATATGATGAGACGGCCACTTGGTTAAATCATTTAAAACCGGCTTTTGGTGAAGAGAAGTTCTTCTGGGAAGAGGAATACGAAGCGCTGATCAAAGGTTAGAGTTTAGTTACAGAGTTTAATCATTAAAAGCCCGGTACTGCATTTTTACAGCCGGGCTTTAACGATGTTGGTTTATCCATAAATATTCAATCCTGTTATCCGTAAGTATTCAATCCGTTATCCGTAAGCAAACAAGCGGGGATAAATCCTCCGCCTACATCCGTAAATATTCAATCCTGTTATCCGTCAATACTCAATCCTGCTGTCCATAAATACTCAATCCTGTTATCCATAAATACTCAATCCTGTTATCCATAAATACTCAATCCTGTTATCCGTAAATACTCAATCCTGCTATCCGTCAATACTCAATCCTGTTATCCGTAAATACTCAATCCTGTTATCCGTAAATACTCAATCCTGCTATCCGTCAATACTCAATCCTGCTATCCGTCAATACTCAACTCCATATGATTCAGCGCTTTTAAGAGAAGGCGATTATGAACGCCTCAACCTGAACCGAGCCTTAATGCCTCAAAGCTTGAAAGCAAGTAACTGTTCAGCGTGCTTAGATTTCACTTCAGAACAAGGCATTTGCGCACGGAAAATAGGCGCATATAGGACATATGCAACTGTTTGAGTACGAAAATAACGCCGTTATGGTGTGAAAGATGAGTGCGCTGGATAGTTACGAAAGCAAAGCCATCATAGCGAAAATTTATGCAGTCTAGCCGATCAATTCACCAACGACTCATAGCGTAGCATCAACGGCTCGCTTTATAGCCGTAATGAGCGTTATCATAGTCTCAGCTATTTTATCTACTAGGTTTGTTATGCGTCATTATTTGTCTTTGCTCTTTATTTTGCTGCTTTATGGCGCTGGATTTTCTCTGACCTTGGTCGCCAAGACACAAGCTTCTGAGGTTAAGATTTTGAGCAGGCAATATCTGCTGGGCGATGATCCACAATTCAAATCAGTAGATTTAGCGGATCAGCACTGGCATACCCTTCATGCTGGCTTTCCTGAACTTACCAGCAATTTTTGGCTGCGTTTTCATGTGCGGGTAGACCCACAGGCCACTCAAACTTTAATGGGCATACGCAGCTCGGCAGTGGCATCTTACGAGTTATATTGGGATGGTGTATTGATTGGTCGAAGTGGTGTGGTGGGCCAAAACCGTGATACCGAAGTGGCGGGGCCACTTGACTTGGCTTCACCCATTCCTGTGACCTTGTATACGCCCGGTAAACATGTGATCAGTATGCGAATGTCCAACTATCATTCTGTGCAACCCATACGCGGCCAGCATATGTATTTTTGGGTGGGCAGTTTTGAGAAAGTGGCGTCAATTCACCATAAACGAAATGCAGTGCCTATCATGATCTTAGGTGGCTTGCTGATCATTGCTTTATATTGCCTGCAATTGCATTTTATTTATGCGCGCGATACGGCTTTGCTGTTGTTTAGTCTGTTATGTTTTGTGGTGTCGGCATTACTGGTGGCCGAAATCTGGCGCGGCACGCTCGGTTATGCCTATCCATGGCAGTTGCCACGTTTGCGAGCGATTAATCTGCTGACATTTTTGGTGGCGTGTCTGTTGCCACTATTTTTGTTGTATCACTTTGCGCTGAAGCATAAGCAAAAAATTATGGCTGGCCTAATCGTGGTATTACTGTGCGTTGAGGTGTTGGTCCGCGGTTATGATGAGATTAGTATAGCGATGTTTACGGCGGCATTTGTGTTGTCTTTGGCGATTACCTTATACGCTTGGCGATTGGGTAAACAAGGCACTAAACAGATGGCTGTGGCTATTTTTGTGATTTTACTCGGTAGCCTCATTAACCCGGAGCGCTTTGCCGATATCTTTTTCTTTCCCTGCTTTGCCGTATTGATTTTTATTGTTTTAAACTCGCTGACATTGCGAATGAAACAAATTCAAAACGAACGTGATGCCGCACAACTCAATTCAGCTCAGTTGGAGGTTATGCTGCTGAAAAAAAATATCCAGCCACAATTTATCCTCAATACCCTGACCTCGATTGAACAATGGATTGAAGAGTCACCACAAACCGCGATTCGATTTATTGATGCGCTGGCCGACGAATTTAGGTTGATGAATGCGATGGCCGACCAAAAACAGGTGCCATTAAAGCAGGAGCTTGAATTGTGCCGTTCTCATTTGCAAATTATGAGCTATCGTAAAGATATGACGTTTACCTTGGTCACACAAGGCGTTGATCCGCAGTTATTATTGCCACCGGCAATATTGCACACCCTGATTGAAAATGCGCTAACCCACAATTTTTATTATCAGGGTGAGATCACTTTGACTTTGAGCCAAGCCCCAGGCAATGAGGGGCAAGGTATTGTGTTGGCGCTTCGTGCGCCGCTGAGCCAATCTAGGGGCCAGTCAAAAGGCCAATCGAAAAGCGCCAATAAAACCCGCATCAGTACAGGCACGGGATTAAAATACATCGAAGCAAGGCTCGAACAAAGTTACCCTGGTTTATGGTGTTTAGAGGCCAGTCAAACCGATGAATATTGGCAAACCAAGATTAGTTTAAATACTCTGGGTGTATCGTGATATGAAATTAGTGATTGTTGAAGATGAGGTGATGGTGGCCCGGCGGCTGATTAAATTTTGCCAAGCGATATTTAATCCTGAAAATAGCGATGGGCCTGACGATAAACTCACCAGCATTAAGCATTTTATGACCCTCGATGATGCCGAGGAATATCTTGATGACAATATCATTGATGTGTTGTTGTTGGATTTAAACCTTAATGGCCAAGATGGTTTTGAACTTTTAAAAAGCACGGTTGCCGCTGGTTATCAAACCATTGTGGTGTCGGCCAATACCGAACGGGCGATTGAAGCCTTTGAATATGGGGTGCTTGATTTTGTCGGTAAACCGTTTAACCAGCAGAGGCTTGAAAAAGCGTTTGATCGTTTGCATAATAATGCTCAACAGGGGGGTGGTGACAATCATTTTTTGTCGGTGAAAAAGCTTGGTCGTATTGAACGAGTAGATTTGCAGCAGATTCGTTATATTCAGGCGGCCAGTCATTATTCTGAATTGGTGTTATTGGATGGCAAAATTGAGTTGCATGATAAAAACCTGGAGCGACTATTGCAAGAATTAGCCAGCAAGTTACCTGGCCAGTTTGAACGGGTGCATAAATCATATATTGTGCCAATCAATCAAATTAAAGCGTTGATTAAACACCCCGGCAGCAAGTATGAGCTACAATTGCATAATGATGAGTGTGTGCCCTTGGGTAGAACTCGGTACGCGCAGATTAAAGAGAGACTTTTTTCTGCGCAAAAAGTGAAGTGAGACGGAATAGAAATATGAATGCAGCAATATATGATGTTATAGATTTTTGGTTTAAAGAATTGGATCGTAAACAATGGTGGGTCAAGGATGCTGCGCTGGATAAAATGATGGTGAGTCGTTTTAGCACCATTCATCGTCAGGCAAGCCAGTGTGAGTTATGGTCTTGGCGTGATAGCCCACAAGGCAGGCTGGCCGAAATCATTGTGCTTGACCAGTTCTCTCGCAATATTTATCGCAACCAACCCGAGTCCTTTGCCAGTGATAATCTTGCTTTGTCTTTGGCCCAGCATTCGGTGATTCTCGGTGATGCGAGAGAGTTGACAGACGAACAACGCGGATTTCTCTATATGCCCTATATGCACAGCGAATCGTCGATGATTCAGCTGACGGCCAAACGTTTATTCAGTGAACCACAAGTTGCCGCCAACCAGCCATCGGCACAAAATCATAAGGCAATTATTGACCGCTTTGGCCGTTATCCTCATCGTAATGAGATTTTGGGGCGGATTTCAACGGCGGAAGAATTGCAGTTTTTGACCCAGCCGGGATCAAGCTTTTAACGGTTTTTCTTTGCTTAGGACTGTTATGGGGTGGTGGTTTTATTTGGGCTACTGCCGCGTTTTCGTTTGTTGCTAATAAGTGAGGGGCAAATTAAAACTGAATTTTTGACGCCAGCGTCAAGGGTTTTGATTTGCAAACCTCAAACGAAGCGATCCTCCAGTCAACACCAAACTCAAATTCCTCTAACGATTTAAACAAGCAAATCATCATTGACGCGTGTACTATATCTTACAGAAGATCTTCTTAAAATTAACAATCGAGACATAATATGTTTTCTACTTTTGAATCCTTGGCCGTTGCTTTTGGTAATTGGGCCTGGGGCGCTCACCTGTTGATATTGCTGGTGGGTGGCGGTTTGTTCTTTTTGCTCTATTCGCGTTTTTTGCCACTGCGTTATCTGAAACATGCTATTGATATTTTACGCGGCAAATATGACGATAAAAATGCCCCTGGTGATATCAGCCACTTTCAAGCCTTGGCCAGTGCCATCGCAGGCACCGTTGGGTTAGGCAATATTGCTGGGGTTGCCGTAGCGTTTAGTTTAGGTGGGCCAGGCGCCATTTTTTGGATGTGGATCAGTGCGATTTTGGGCATTGCCACCAAGTTTTTTACTTGTTCACTGGCGGTGATGTATCGCGGTAAAGATTCGGCTGGCAATATTCAGGGCGGGCCTATGTATGTGATCACACAAGGACTTGGGCCTAAGTGGAAACCGCTGGCGATGTTTTTCTGTATTATGGCGATGTTTGGCGTGCTGCCGATATTTCAAACCAATCAGTTGCTCGAAATCAGCCGTAATGTGATTTTTATTCCTGCCGGGGTGATTGAAGCAGGGGCCGATCACTTTTTATTTAATTTAATCTTTGGCGTGGTGATGACGCTTATAGTGGGTGTGGTGATCGTTGGCGGCATTAAACGTATCGCGGTGGTGGCCTCTAAAGTCGTTCCGAGCATGATTATCCTCTATCTTGGCGCAGCGTTATTTGTCATTATCAGCAATTTCTCTGTTGTGCCGGGTCATCTGCTGACTATTGTACAGCAAGCTTTTTCTGGCGAAGCCGCTGGTGGCGGACTGATTGGGGTAATGATCATCGGCATCCGCCGAGCAGCATTTTCTAACGAAGCCGGTATTGGCACTGAAGCCATGGCCCATGGCGCGGCCAAAACCACAGAACCTATTCGTGAAGGTTTGGTGGCGATGCTGGGGCCAATTATAGACACTTTGCTGGTGTGCACTGCCACCGCGATGGTGATTATGATATCGGGTGTTTGGCAGAATAGCGATGCGTCGGGTATTAGCTTAACCGCTCAGGCATTTGATGCCGCGATACCGGTGGTTGGCACGCCTTTGTTGATGGTTTGCGTGGTCTTTTTCAGCATTACCACGGTATTTACCATGGCCTATTACGGCACCAAGTGTTGTGGTTTTGTGTTTGGCGCGCATCGTCAGCATCTGTATAACTACTTTTACTTATCAATGATTATCGTTGGTGCGGTGACGTCGCTTAAAGCAGTCATCAGCTTGATTGACGGCCTCTATGCGATGATGGCCATACCGACCATGGTTTCTGCGTTGTTACTGGCACCTAAGGTGATGCCTTTGGCAAGGGAGTATTTTGCTAAGCTTGAAAAAGGTGAGTAGGGTGTGATGTGATGCGGGTGCCTAACCAGCTTGTTATGAAATACCGTACGCGGGCATTGTTATATTTGAATCACAAGACCCTCATTAACTTTTAACGGCCAATTCATCTTTGGCGCGGCGAAACATATCATCAATCTTATCGCGGTCTTTGTGGCTTACTGTGCTACAGCCTGTGCAACTGGTGATGGTTAGTTGCTGTTCATTGACGGGCAGTTGTAGCGGGGTTTTTTCGAGCTGAATACGAATTCGGTCGCCTACCACTTTGGCAAAGCGGATGTCGGTATCTGGCAGTATAATGGCAAAAGTATGATCATCCAATCGACCGAGAATATCTACTTCTCGTACTGATTGTTGACAGATTTCTGCCAGTTTGACGATAGCTTGATCAGCGGCGTCTTCACCGTAAGTTTGCTTGATGGTATCGAGTTGATCAATGCCCAGTAACAATATAGACAAGTCGTTTTGGCTGCGTAATGAACGGGCGACCTCTCTGCCACCCATTTCATTAAGATAACGAGAGTTATAAATTTTAGTCAGCGGATCGGTTTGTTCCAGTGAGTTGATGCGTTGTTCCAAGGTTTTACGCTCAGAGATATCAACAAAAGAAAATAACACCGAAGGGGTATTGTCGAAACTGATCAAGGTGGCAGATAAAATCACGGTGTGATTTTTACCCTCGGCAGAGGTCAGTTCATATTCGACATTGGTGAGGTTGCTTTTGTCGAGAATATGCTGTTTCAAATCTTCGATATACTTGGAATGTACAAAGGTGTTGGTGGTACCGATGGTTAAAGCGAAGTTTTTACGCTTAAAATAGACTTGGGCACTGTTGTTAAAATACAGTACAGCATTGCTTTGCACTGAACGAACCAGTATCGGCGAGGGTGAGGCATCAAGCAACATCTGCACTTGTTTATCGGTTTGAATGAGGCGGTTTTTAACTTGTTTAAGATCGGATTCTTCGGTCCAGATGCCCACCGAATCTCCAGATGCGAGCTTTTCTTCCTTACCAAAAACATGACGACCGTCATTAAGCGTTTCAGTAAAGTAGGTCTTTGGGTCTTTATGCCACTTGAGTCGCTCATTAATATAGTCTTCGGTGTGATCGACGTTATGGTCAGTATTATGTTCAGTGCCGTGTTCGGTGTGGTACTCGGCCTTTTTTTCGACCAATTCGCTATAGCTGATACCGGGTTTTATCCATTCACCAATCTCTTCAAACATCTTCTTAAAATTGTCGTTATACAGCACCAGCTTGTCTTCATCATCAAATAACACCACCGCCTCATCAAGGTTATCAATGGCTTCATGCATGTGCTGTGAGCTTTGTGAGGCATCTTTGAGCGCTTGTTTGAGGCGTTGTTCAAACTTAGAGATAGCAATGGTGAGCAGCATCAGCAACATCGACATGCTAATGATAATAATGGGTAATGAGTCATTGGTTTCGTTGATTAAGGCGGGATCACTATGAGCAATGGGGAAAACATAAACCGCGGCCATACCAGTATAATGCATCCCTGACATTGCCGCAGCCATAATCAAGATGCTGCCATTTTTAAGGGTTTGATAATAAGGGCTTTTTGAGAATTGACTGATGCTAGTGCGCAGTTTCAAAGCCATGAAAGACAAACCGACAGCGACGAATATTGACAGCACAAACAGCACCGGATCGTATAACATCAGCGCATTCATTTGCATCGCCCCCATGCCGATATAATGCATGGCACAAATGCCGCTGCCAAAAAGCATACTGCCATAAATATAATCGGCTGGGGTTAATTTTTTTCTGGCGATGATGGCAATGGCCATGGTACTGGCGGCGATGGCTGGAAGTACAGAAAGCAGCGTAATGGTCAGGTCATAGCTGGCGGCAACGGGTAGACGATAAGCCAGCATGGCGACAAAATGCATCGCCCAAATGCCGCTGCCCATCACTAACCCCCCAAGCGTAAGCCAGATGGTTTTTTTATAGCGTTTTTTTTCGTGGGCATAGAGTGAAGCCATATTCCATGCCGTATAGGCGGCAAGGCAAGCAATAAGGTAAGAGAATAGCACCAGGACATTATCGTAATAAGTGATATAGGCCATGCTGGTATCGTATTGTTGGTTTAGAAAATTCAGACCATGCATTGGAATATCGATTATTTCCTTAATAGATTGGATGTTTTGCTGCTTTTATAACGGCTTGTTACGGCTTAGTGTTTTGAAGCACTATTAATCATAGAGTGAAATGACCGACAATGCCAACTTCTAAGGGTCCAAGGTTTCGAACCATTTACGACAGCAAGCTATCGGCCTGAACAACCTCATCTTGGTGGTGGTATTCTGCCAGTAAATCAGCCGCGGGCATGGGGCGGTTGAAATAATAACCCTGGAAATATTGACCACCGAATTTACTGGAGATCTCCACTTGTTCTAGGGTTTCGGTGCCTTCACAGACCACCAGTAATGATAATGCCTGAGCGACGCCAGTAATGGCTTGGAGGATGGCGCGATCTTTGTCGTTTTCTTCGAGGTCTTTGATGAAACAACGATCGATTTTGAGAATGTCTAACGGTAAGTCTTTTAAATAACTGAGCGATGAGTAACCGGTACCAAAGTCGTCTAACGCCACTGAAAAACCCAGTGCTCGAATGCTTTCTAAACGTGCTGCGGTAAAGGCAATGTTTTCTATCGCCACGGTTTCGGTGATTTCGATGCAAACATGATGGAAATTAATGCCAGATTTTTCTACCGTTCTTTCAAGCCGAGCAAGAAAATTATCTTGGTAAAATTGTAGTGGGCTGATATTAATGGCGACATGCCAGTGGTTTTGCCAAAATCCCAACTTTTGCCATTTCGCAACCTGTTCACAACAATGCTCGATAATCCAGTCACTGACGGGTAAAATCAAACCACCAGATTCGAGGATCGGAATAAATTCGTCCGGCGGCACTAAACCTCTGACTGGATGGCGCCAGCGGATCAGCGCTTCAAAGCCAAAAATGTTGCTGTCTTTGTCCAGTTGCGGCTGGTAGTACATTTCAAACTGCTTCTCTTGTAATGCCTTGTGCAATTCGTTTTCGAGCGCATGACGCTGTTCAACCGCTTTACTCATATTTTGTTCGTAAAACACCGCCTGGTTACGACCCAATGCTTTGGCCTGATACATCGCGGTATCGGCATAACGCAACAAATCTCCTTGAGATTCTTCATCCATCGGAAATAATACAATACCGATACTAACACCGATATGTAAGGTGCGCTCTGCAACATGGATGGGTAATGAAATTTGTTCAATAATTTTGTCACACACTTTGCTGACATGATCGGTGGCGCTTTCTTTGTCTTTTGACAGGCCTTGCAACAAAATAACGAATTCATCGCCACCTAAACGGGCCACGGTGTCGTTACTACGAATGGTATGGGTCAATATGGTCGCGACTTTCTTTAACACCTCATCGCCGACTACATGGCCTTGTGAATCATTGATGTATTTGAAGTGATCGAGATCGAGAAACAATACCGCATTGAATTCATGACTGCGTCGACAAGTGGCCAATGCCAGTGATAGCCTGTCATTAAGCAGCATTCTGTTGGGCAAACCGGTCAAGCTATCATGGCTGGCCAATTCGGCAATGCGATCTTTGACTTTGATTTGTTCAGAGATATCATTGGCCACCAACAAGGTGGCAGGTTCGGTAAAGTATTCAAAAGGGGCGGCTTGAACAGAAAAGGTAAACTGATGGTCATGGTGGTTGGTTAAGGGCAATTCGTGAATATGCAATACTTCGTTGCTTTGTAGGGTTTTAAGCCGTAATGCGTCTAGCTCGGCCGCTTCTAGTTGCATTTGCGGACTGGCATCAACCATTTTAAAATCGCGAATGGTTTTGATGTGCAAACCGTAAAAATCAGCAAATTGCTGGTTGGCGAATAAGATATCACCCGCCTGGTTTTGTGCCACCAGTAGCTGCGGAATACGGTCAATCAATTTCAATAGTCGCAATTCGCTGGTTTTTAGCGCTCTGGCCGACTGGTCTTTATCTTGTAATAGTTCTTGCACCGAACCGATGAATTGATTACCCGCATCAGCCAATAATCCCAGTTCATTATCTTTATGATTTTCGGGCACATTTAATTGATGTTTTTCATCGGGGTTGAGTTGGACTTTGCTGCGAACTTGGAGAAATTGTTTCGACAAACGTTCTAAAGGTCGGGTTAACGCGAGGTAAAAAATCACCATCAGCAGGGAGGCCAAAATGATATTTCTGACCACACCAGACATAACAACCACTATTGAGCGGTCAATAAAGGGGCCTAATGCTTGGTCCATATTGACTACTAATGATAAGTACCCGGGTCCACCACTGACATAATCAGGGGTTGGAAGTTCTATTGTATAATCTTTGGTTTGTGCGGTGATCCGCTCGGTTAACCAGCGGGTGTTTGAGGTGGGCATTTCTGGGTTGGTGGTCATGGCCAGGGTTTGCCCCTGTTCATCTTTAATTTCAGCTCTGGTAATAAACGAATATTGCAGCAGACCGTTGACAACTTCTTCAGCTGAACCGCCATCAAGGGTGCTGACGGCACGAGTTGCTGGTGGGCTGGCGGCCACCAGAATGCGCTGAATGTTGCTATCAATCAGTTTGTCTTGATCTTGATAGTCATCAAATACCTGGATTGAACTGAGCAGCAAACCAATAAAAAAGGCCACCAGAACGGTATAACGGGCTAATCTTAAGGCCAGTCGATGCTTTAATTTGATGTCATCAGCCATGGATAGTGTCAACCATTAACATCATCTGAGGGCGTATTACCTTTGTGCATTATCATAGGTGCGATTTGCTTATTTCCTTGTTAGTGTCCGTCAAAATGTCGAACCACAGTAAACACAGTTTCTACCTGCTATCTGCGAACGGTAGGACAGGGTACTGCCGCATTTGCGGTAAAACCAAATAGTTACAGTACATTATTTTTCATGCTGTTTTCGCTTGGTGTCGCAGGCTTAAACCGACGTGAGTGCGACAATCAATATCATTGATTATAGAAGCTCTATTCAGCCATGCAAAAAATTTAACAGATAAACAACCTTGTAGTGGTATCTTTGACATGAAATCTGTTAAATCAGCACCATTCGCTTTACACCATGCCATATAACGGTGGCGGTCTCAATAGCGTAATACAAAAAGAAATGTAACTTTTCAGCGCACTCATCTTATCCACCATAACGGCGTTATTTTCGTACTCAAAAAGTTACATATGACCTATATGCGCCTATTTTCCGTGCGAAAATGCCTTGTTCTGAAGCGAAATCTAAGCACGTTGAACAGTTACAAAAAATACCTTAATTATGCAATCTGACAAAAACCTAAGCCTGAGCGACCGATAAATCTTCTTCCTCGGCGCTTTGGGCTGTACCAAATTGCATTAAGGCCGGTAAAAAGATTAAGGTAAACATAGTACTTACCGACATTCCACCAACAATGACTGCTGCGATGCCACGGTATAATTCGGCACCTGCACCGGGGTTGAGCAACAGTGGTAACATGCCACAGATACTGGTCAGGGTGCTCATTAGGATAGGGCGTAAACGCAATCTTACCGCTTGCTCTACCGCATCTCGGCGAGTTTGTCCTTCGCGTTCAGCGATACGGGTCTGGTAAACCAGTAATATCGCATTGTTGACCACCAGTCCGAGCAAGATGATGAAACCAATCATAGTTAATAAGTCTAGTGGCAAGCCGCTGAGGCGTAATAAACCGACGCCGCCGACGGTCGCTAATGGAATGGTAAATATGACCAGCAAACTGTCGACAAATGAACGAAATAGCGCTGACATCAGCAAGTATAAAATTAACAACGCCAAGATAAAGCTTTGACTTAGATTGCTAATGGCTTCGGTTAATTGTTCTGCGGTGCCGCGATAAGTGATATTACCAGACTCTGGTAAATTAGCCAAAATGGCGGGGGCTGCTTTTTCTTTTAATATCTCCAGCGTCTCTTCTAGTGATAAATCAGCAGGTGGGACGACACTTAAAGTGATGGTACGGCGACGATCGACTCGGCGAATTTGGCTCGGTCCTGCGGTTCTGACCACATCGGCCAATTCACCGATGGCTTGTACGCCCGCTTCGGGGGTATAAAAGGGGATACTGGCCAGTTCTTCTGGGGTATCCCATTCTTCACTGCGCAATAAAATATTGAGCCGTCGTTGGCCATTAAAATAATCACCCACATACAAACCCGAACCTAAGGTGCGTGAAATAGCGGCGACATCTTTGCGACCCCAGCCGGCTTCGGCCAGTTTTCGTTCGTTGGGTATGAGGCGTAATTCAGGTGCTGCCAGTGATAATCCTGGATTGGGTTGTACTTGTGATCCTGGCAATGCCTGCTTTACTGCGCCAAACCCGACTCTGGCTGCGGTTAACATTTCATCGACGTCATTGGCTTGAATGTCAATATCAATGATTCGGCCTCCGCCAAGGTTGCCAAAGATATCTGACTGCCTGGCAAATGCTAGGGTATCGGGGAAACCTGCCAGTAATTCACCATTAATGACGTTGACTATCTGTTTGATGTCATCGACATTTTCTCCTTGCCCACCCATAAAGCCAAAGGTGCCGAAAAACCCCATCCAGGTATGGCGGATATGCGGTTGTTTTTCGCCGCTTAAATAAGGCATTAATCGTTTGTTGATCACATCTGACATTTCTTGTCTGGCGGCCGGATAACTGATCCCCGGTGGCGGTAAAATAAATGCGCCAAAAGAGTTTTGATTACCGGTGGGTAAGTAATCTGCTTTAGGCATTAAAGTGATGGTGAGGGCAATTGAACCCACCATCAAACTGACCACCCAAAATAACCGTCTGGTGCGAGTTTTGGTCAGGATCATGATTCGACGAGTGATGGCTACCCACCAGTGATTATGCGGATCTTCATCGCTGACTTGGCCGAGCAATCTGGTTGCCGCCATTGGCAACACGGTGATGGCCACCAATAATGAAGCCACCACGGCCACAGCAATGGCAATGGCCAAATCGGTGAAAAGCTGTCCTGCGACATCGGATAAGAAGGCAATGGGTAAGAAAATGGCTACCGTGGTGATGGTTGATGCCAGTAAAGCGCCCCAGACCTGTTGGGTTCCGCCTAACGCTGCTTGCGTTGGAGTTTGGCCTTTTTCGCGTAGCCGGACAATATTCTCCAGCACCACGATAGCGGCATCGAGCACCATGCCCACCGCAAAAGCCAGACCCGCCATTGAGATAATGTTTAAAGTGCGTCCGGTCGCATACAAGGCAATAAAAGTGATGGTTAATGATAATGGGATGGCCACTGCGACCACCAAGGCGGCGCGGAATTTACGTAAGAACCACCACAATACGGCGACGGCCAGTAAAATGCCCATTAACATATTGTTGCGCACCAAATCCATTGAACGACCAATGTAAATGGTGTCATCAGACATCTGAATGATTTGCAGCCCGGCCTGTTTGAGCTCATGGTCGTTCAAGTCAGCCATGGTCGCTTTAAGGCCTTCCATCACTTCAATGACGTTGACACCTTGTTCTGCTTGGGCGTTCATGGCGATGGCTGGCACACCATCAAGGGTTAAAATACCGGTGCGGTCGGCCAGTCGTAATTCTACCTTGGCGACATCTCGCAATAAAATGGGGTTACCATCGCGCCAGTCAAGGATCATCTCTTCAATTTGGTCTACTTCGTAACGACCGGCATAGCGCAAGGTGTATTTACGTCGCCCAACCTCGTTAAAGCCGCCAGAGATATCATTATTGCCGCCAACTTTTGCGGCTATTTTTGGCAATTCAAGGCCTAAACTGGCCGCTTTATAAGGGTCGAAGGTGACCCTGACTTCACTGGATAGACCGCCAAAAGCATTGGTTTGTGATACCCCTTGTACGCGTTCCATTCTTGGTTGAATGGTCTCTTCGACATAATCCTGATAACTGGCAATATCACGGGTATTGCCTTCAAGTGGTTTAATCGCGAACCAAGCGATGGCATCAAACGGGCTTTCACCACCGACCGCAATGATCGGTTCATCGGCATCAGGTGGATAACTGGGCACTTGATTAAGCGCATTCATCACATCAATCAATGCGCGTTCTAGGTTGATACCGGTACGAAACGTCAACGCAATATTACCAGAACCCTGGCTGGCGGTTGATTCCATTTTTTGCACGCCTTGCAGACCCTTTAACACGTCCTCTTGACGTTCAATGATTTCTGCTTCCATTTCCTCAGGGGCTGCGGCACGCCAGTTGGTGCTGATGACGATTTTGGGCTGGCTGATATCGGGAGTAAGCTGAATGGGTAAGCGAAACAGGCTGATCAGGCCAAATAAGAGCACCAGCAAAATACCAACGATCACCGCGGTTGGGTTGCCCAGAGATAGGTGGGTCAGTTTCATGATTGTTCCTTAGCGAATCTTATTTGTTCGGCGTTGACTGTAATGAGACAAGTTGCTTATTGTTGTCTTTAATCGCTACACTTTGGCCCGGCTGCAAGCGCTCAGAACCCCGTATAACCACCTGATCGCCGACTTTAATCTCACCGTTAATAGCGATCAGCGAACCTGATGCGATGCCCAGTGTTACTGGCACTTTTTCTGCTTTATTTTCTGCATTGATTCTGAACACGGTATTGCCTTCACGTCGTAATACTACGGCATCTCTGGGCACGGCAAGTAAGGTTTGTGCTTGATCGGTTGGTATCGCCACACGAAGGTTTAAGCCGACTGGCCAGACTTGTCCTTGGGTATTGGAGTTTTCAAGACTTAAGCGTAATTCCATCAGGTGAGAACGAGTGTCGGCGACGGGCACCACTGCGCGTATTTTGGCATTGACTTGACCTAATGGGGAGTTAACTTCTAAGACATTACCCGGTTGTAAAAAAGGATAAGCGGTCAGTGGTACTTGTGCGGTGATTTCAAGATCACTGGTTTGAACCAACTGAATGACTTCTGTGCCATTGCTGACGACCTCACCGAGCTTGCTTAGACGGCGAGTGACAACGCCACTAAAGGGGGCAACAATGCGGGTGTAATCGAGTCGTTGTTTGGCTTGTGCGACCCGGGCTTGCGCTTCTGCCAGCGTCGCCTTGGCAATATTGCGATCATTGAGGGTTTGATCTAAATCGGTTTGCGATGATAGATTTTCTCGAGCCAGCTGTTGTTTGCGCTCGACTTCTTTTTTGAGAAATTGATGATTGTGTCTGGCACTGTCTACCGTGGCTCGTAGCGCTCTGAGTTCCAAACTGATGACCGTATCGTCTATTTTGGCGATCACTTCACCTTGTTTAACCGCATCCCCGACATTGGCCACTTCAATAAGACGTCCGCTGACCTCGGCGGCGATTCGGGCATCATTATTACTGACCACTGAACCTGATACCCAAGCGGTAGGAAAGATTTCACTTAGCGCTGCGGTTACCACGTTCACGGGGGTGGCAGGACGAGCCTGAACGCCAAACGAGCCAAGTAATGCCAAGGTTAAAAGCAACAATCGACGGGATAAAACAGAGTAACTGGTATTCATCATTAGGTCCTTATGCATTACGCAGGAGGGTAGTAGAGGGTGGTCAGCTGCTAAGCATAGCCCAAACACCTGCACTTGGCACTGTCAAAAGTGTTACAAAATTCAAGTTTTTGTGGATTATTTGTCCAGTGGCCGTTCCTTGTTTTCAGCTGTTGTCACCGCGCCCACCAAAGAACCCAGTGCAAACACCGCCAACGCCGCTAAAATGCCCGGTAACGCTTCATAAACCTGAGCACTTAAACCCGACTTGCGCCAAATCAACGCGGTGAGCAAACCTGTGGCCATCATTAATAACGCCAACCATTGAGCAGGGCGTCTACCCAAGGCATGAACCAGCAACAATGGGCCGATAGCGCTGGCCAATGCTGACCAAGCGAGGACCACCAAGGTAAACACGCTGGCACCAGCAAACAGGCTAATAAACAAGGCAACCAAGGTCACACCAAAGGTCATTAATGCTTTGGCGTAACGTCCGTGGCCGAGTTTGAAATCTTCGCTTAATACCGCAGAACAGCTGAGAATTTGTGAGTCGGTAGTTGACATAATGGCGGCAAAAATGCCACCCATAATGATGCCCACAGCCGCCGCGGGCAATAAATGTTTGGCCAACATGGGCAGCGCCAGTTCGGCATCAAAGTTGCCGTTTACCCCTTGATTCAGCCCCTCGTTTAGATAGAGTCGGGTGGCTAGACCCACCAACATCACTAAAGCTAAAAAGACGGTGCTGAAACTGAAATAGTATAATCCGGTGCGGGTCATGTTTTTGGTCTGATCTAATGCCATAAAGCGCACCATCACATGCGGTTGACCAGTGACGCCTAAGCCATTAAATAACCAACCAAAAGCAAATAATGCGGTGGCACCCACCGAACCAAAACGCTCGACGCCAAAGCTCATATAAGTGGGTGATACTGCCAGCAGGTTTTCGCTAAAGGTGTTGATACCACCGGCTGTGCTGATGGCTGCCACCAACAGAATAAGCAGTGCCAGCAACATCACTACCGATTGAGCGGCATCGGTCCAGATGGAGGCACGTAAACCGCCAGTGAGGCAATAAGACAAAATAAGGGCGGCACCAATGATAATACCAACATTATAGTGCCAGCCAAACAATACCTGTAAGGCTTTGCCGCCAGCGCTAAATTGGGCGGCGGCATAGGTGGTGAGAAAAACCAACGAAACCAGACCGATCACTACCCGCAAAATACGATAATCGCCGCCATGCCAGCGGCTGATGAGATCGGCAAAACTCAGGGCGTTACTTTTTTCTGTCTGCTCGCGGACTTTGGCATGAACAAAATAAAACGCCACCAAGTCACCAAATAAAAAGCCAAATATAATCCAAATCGCTGATAAACCATAAACGTAGATATAACCCATCAAGGCAATAAACATATAACCACT
>JBLGCB010000022.1:0-37656 GCA_047617105.1 Phenylobacterium sp.
CAGTGACAATATTCTCATTGCCGCGACTAACATTCATAATGATTTCAACCTGATTAAATTCTCAGCAGATGGCACCACCCATGTAGATCTTGCTGTTGATATCAATGCTAGTAGTAGTGATTTTGCCACTGGGATTGTATTGCAAAGTGATGGTAAAGCGCTGATTGTCGGCACCACCTTTAACAGTCCAGCCCCATCACGACCTGCCGCCACGGCCGCTATCAGCTCATCTCAGGGCGATTTTGCTATCGCTCGCTTTGATGTGACCTCTACCCCAATGCTTGATACCACTTATAATGAATCTGGTATAGAGATATTTGATTTTGGCCATAACCTAGACGATACCGCTATGGACGCTTATATTAATGACGCCGATGAAGTCATTATCGTCGGTGGTTCAATGCACCCTACCGGTAACGAGAATGACTTCGCCGCATTAAAGATTGATAACACTGGCACCTTACAAACGAGTTTTGGCACCAACGGGTTACTGGTAGTCGATATTGATGGTGACGGTGATGGCACCACCAATCAATCCATTGCCACCCAGGTCACCAGTGACGCCAGCGGTAACCTACATTTTGCTATTTTCACAGGAACGTCCAACTATGATACGGTGATCTATCAAACCGATGCCAACGGCAATGCCAACACAGCATATGGCACCGCAGGCACCCCAGGCCAAGCCATCTTTAGCCACAGTACCTCAGACAATGTTGGCGCAGACTTACTCATTGATAGTAGTAATCGAGCGGTCTTGCTGGCCACCACCACCATCAACATAGAGCCCGATATCGTGGTTGCCCGTTACACCACCGCCGGGGTTTTAGACACCAGCTTTGACACCGATGGGTTTAACATCCTCGATCCGACCTTCAGCACCGACAGCTTAAGTGAAATGATTGAACTGACCGTGGCACCACACACCGGTAAATTTATCGCGGTGGGCACCTCAGGTGCGGGTTCTTTTCAACAACTCATCGTCGCCCGCTTTAATGCTGACGGCTCACAAGATGAAACTTTCGGTAACAATGGCCATTTCGTTCACCGCGGGGATGAAGCCACCATTGTTGGCAAAGACATTGTAGAGCTGAGTGACGGTAAATTGGTGGCTGTTGGCGCATTTGACCTCGGCGGACTGATAGTGATGCTCACAAACGATGGCATCCTAGAGACCAATTTCAACACCGTGGGGCATATGAAATTAACCAGTAATGAGGTGATATTAAATGCTGTGGCGGTCGACAGCGCCAGCAATATTATTGTTGCAGGTACTGATGGCTCTTCCTTAAAAGATTTGTATATGGCCAAAATGAATCTATCAGGTGTGATGGACACCAGTTTTTCTGGCGACGGCATCGCCATCATTAGTCTTAGTGCTAGCCTTCAAATTGAAGATATGGCGCTACAGAGTGACAATACCATGATTGTGGTAGGGCAAAAGAGCATTCAAGGCTTTGTGGCTAAAGTGAGAACTACGGGGACGCTAGACACCAGTTTTGCGCCAGCTGGCAATGGTTATGTCTCGCTTGATTTGGACCCTGATAACGCTGGTAATACAGATATTCTTAAACGGGTTAAAATCAAAAGTGATGGTAAAATCGTCGCTGCGGGTTATAGCGTCATTTCGCAAGCAACCAATGTCATATTACAACTCAACAGCAATGGTAGCGTAGACACCACCTTTGATACCGACGGTATTGCCTCTCATCAATATGGCACGGGCAACACCAAAACCTTTGGTTTAGCACTCGATACCACCGAGAAAATTGTTATCACCGGGTATGGCGAAAACGGCACCGACCAAGACATCTTTGTTGCCCGTGTTGATGCACTCGGTGCCATAGACACCCTATTTAATGACGCAACTGGTGGCATATTGTTTGATTATACCAACAATGAATCCGCCACGGCTGTATTGGTACAATCCGATGGCACCATCGTAATTGGCGGTTCAGGCAAGCTTAATATATTCCCGACCGACTTCTTCTTTATTCAGAAGCTTAAGTTGGTGGAGCCGTAGGGGTGGGTCGACACCACAATGTAAAAAACGAAGAGGTATAAGGCACGAAATATTGGTATTTGGCGTTTTTTCGGTCACACGTTGAGGTACTTGGACGCCAATAATAAAAATTGTTAACAACAAGCGCTAGAAAAAGTGGAAAAGCCTGATACACTTTAGAGGCGAACAGTTGTGTATTGCGCTTTTTATGACAAAGTGTACCAAGCTTTATAAAGCACCTTATAAAAGCGCAACAACAGATGGAATTATTGATAACAACAAAGATGAAACCAGTCTTATGAAAAAAGCCCTATGAAAATTAGTTTTTACGGTGTCAGAGGATCTTGCCCGGCACCTGGCAAGGATACAGTCAAGTACGGCGGTAATACCGCGTGCGTATTGGTAACTGCCGACGATGGTCGCAAACTGGTGCTTGATGCTGGTACTGGCATACGCCTGCTCGGCAATGAAATGAAACACCAAGAGCCCGATATCCATATTGTACTGACTCACAATCACTGGGATCACATTCAGGGGTTTCCATTTTTTGTGCCCGCCTACTTGCGTGAACACACCCTGCATATTTACCCCGGCAACACCGATTTAAACCATAATGATGCCGTGCTCGAACAAATGAGCAAAAGTTTCTTTCCAGTTCATTACAAAGTCCTCAAAGCCA
Source organism: Phenylobacterium sp. (assembly GCA_047617105.1). Lineage (GTDB taxonomy): Bacteria > Pseudomonadota > Gammaproteobacteria > Enterobacterales > Alteromonadaceae > JABSOG01. Next base: position 2,682 of record JBLGCB010000022.1, read on the forward strand.
AAATTAAGTTATATACCGAGCCCTACGAGCACAAAACCATCAATGGTTTTGCTATCAGCCGTTATGATCTTAATCATCCCGGTGGTGGCAGTGCTTACATTGTCGAATGTGATGGCAGAAGACTCGCCTATATCACCGACACCGAACTCAATCCACCCTACCCGGTTAAAACCAGCGTCGAACAATGGATTGATATTCTTCATGATGTTGACTTGCTGATTCATGATGCCCAATTTATGCCATCAGAATTACCGCTTAAATCCGGTTGGGGCCATTCACTGGCTTTTGAAGCCGTTGATTTGGCCAAAGCGGCCAATGTGAAAAAATTGGCATTGTATAGTCACGACCCCTCTAGAACCGATGCTGCCATTGATAAAATCATTGCCGATATTCATGCACAGAACCTGCCATTTGACGTGATTGCGGCAATGGAAGGCTCGACGTTGACGGTCTGACCGCATGACGCCATTCAAGATCAGGCTTAGAATCAGCGGCGCTTTTCGCCGTTTCTTTGTTTATTGTCGCAAACGCTACACCGTTATTCTCAGTGGTTTTGCCCTTACTGCCGCAGTATTATTTCTTCAGTATGTCGGTCCTGACCACGCCGCCATTTATCAGCGCATCAATGGTCTAATATATGACTTGCGACTCAATGCCACGCTGGAGTCGAGACAAACCGCCCACAACATTATCGTGCTCGATATTGATGAAAGAAGTCTAGAAAAAGAGGGACGGTTTCCGTGGAGCCGGGCAAAAATTGCCAAAATCATTGAAAAACTAGCAGATGCGGGTGCCGTCGTAGTGGCGTTTGATGTGATGTTTGCCGAACCTGAGCGTAACCCGGTCAGCGGCGTTATTCAGATGCTACAGCAGCAAAACCTACCTCACAGCCAAGCATTGGTCGACCAACTGAGTCCAATGGTTGAATCAGCCGATGCCGATGCCATTATGGCCAGGAGTTTACAGTTAACCGATGTCGTGCTCGGCATGGCTTTTTACGATGATCCGCTAGTGAAAGTCGGCGAAATGCCGCCCAGTGCCATCACCTTTGACACCGACGATATCAGCCACTTACACAGCCTTACTTTTTCCGGACACACTAACAATATCAAAATATTGCAGGACAATTCGCCAGGCATTGGTTTTATTACTTCTACGCCAGACCAAGATAGTTTTATCCGCTCCACCTCATTGATTGCGCAATATAACGGTCAATTTTACCCTTCTTTAGCCCTCGAAGCCGCCAAATTATATGCCCTTGCCGATGAAATTCAGGTAACAACCGTACAACTCGATGTCTCTCGTAGTATTACTGGCATTAAGATTGGCCGTAAAGTCATACCTACCGATGAATTTGGTCGAGTACTGATCCCCTTTAAAGGCGGTCAAAAAAGCTATCCATATATATCGGTCACTGATTTATTACACGATAACATCATCCCCGACTTTTTTGACAGCGCCATCGTTTTTGTCGGCTCCTCAGCCACCGGAGAAGCCGATTTGCGAGCAACGCCAGTGGGCGTGCAATATCCGGGCGTAGAAGTGCATGCCAATGTCATCGATGGCCTGTTAAACCCAGAATACATCCCCAGCAAACCAGACTGGTCAGAAGCAGCAGTACTCGTTTTACTGGTGATTTTGGGCATTTCTCTGTCTCTAACCATGCCTGTCATGGGACCTCTAACCATAGGTATCACTGGAGTGCTGATCATTATTGGCCTAATTGGCTTTGATGTTTATTTGTGGTCGGTGCAAAAAATTAGTTTAGAGATGGCCACTTTGTTATTGCTAGCCATGTTGATGACCATCATGAACATCGCCATTGGTTTTTTCACCGAGTCGGGCAAACGCAAGCAAATCAAGGGCATCTTTGATCAATACGTACCACCGGCCCATATTGACCAGATGTTAGAAGACCCAGATTCACTTAACCTCTCCGGTCAGCGTAAAGAAATGACCGTGTTATTTTCTGATATCCGTGGTTTCACCACCATTTCAGAAAAACTGACCGCCCAAGAGTTGGCGACCTTATTAAACCGCTACTTTTCCCCCATCACCAAATCGATATTCGAGCATCAAGGTACCATCGACAAATATGTCGGTGACATGGTGATGGCTTTTTGGAATGCACCGTTAAACGATGAGTTTCACGTCCAGAACTCGATTAATTGTGCTTTTCAAATGCTTGACATCACCGAAGAACTGACCGCTCAATTTGAACAAGAAGGCTGGCCTGAGGTTAGGGTTGGGGTCGGCATTAATACGGGCGAAATGAGTGTTGGTGACATGGGATCGGTTTATCGCAGAGCATATACCGTGCTGGGTGATGCCGTTAACCTTGGCTCGCGGCTCGAAGGTCTAACCAAATTCTATGGCGTTGACTTGTTGGTCAGCGAAACCTGTGTCGCCCACTGCCCAGATATGACCTTTCGCCTGATTGACAAAGTGCGGGTGAAAGGCAAACATGAAGCGGTGTCTATTTATGAACCGATTCGTCCAGAGGTGGCCAGCGAGGCAGACATTGTGGCGCTATTAGACCAGTATCATCACGCCCATCAAACCTACGTCAGTCAAGATTGGTCAGCGGCCGAAAAAGAATTTACCACGTTATTAAGCAATGATCCGAATAGGAAGGTATACTCCATATATCTGGAGCGGATTAGTATTTTGCAACATGAGACCCTGGCCGAAGACTGGGATGGCTCATTTACCCATACGAGTAAGTAATGAACAGCAATCAATCGACAGACACCACCTCCGACAACCCTCTTGAGCATTTGATTGCCATCGGGATTGAATTATCGTCTGAAAAAGATACCACTAAGATACTCGAACATATACTGCTCAGTGCCAAGTCTATCACCCATGCAGATGGCGGTACCATTTACTCCATCACCCCCGAACACACGTTGAAATTTGAAACCCTGCTAAACGACACCCTTGACATGTATTTGGGCGGCACCACTGACAAACCCATTAATTTTCCGACCATTCCGTTATACATTGATGACCAACCCAATAAAAAGGCCTTGGTGGCGCTGGCTGCGGCGACCAACACTGTGGTCAATATCGAAGATGCTTACGAGGTCGAGCAATACGATATGACCGGTGCCCGTAACATGGATAAGCAAACTGGTTACCGTACCAAATCTGTTTTAACCATTCCGATGACCAATCACGACGGCGATATCAACGGCGTGATGCAGCTGATCAATGCCCAAGACAGCGATGGTAACGTGATTTCTTTCAGTAAAGAAAAAGAACATCTCATTCGCACCCTAGCCTCGTTGGCGGCGATTGCCTTAACCAACCGTCAGCTTATCGATGGCATGGAAGAACTATTCCAGTCAATCACCCGCTTGATAGCGAAAGCCATCGATGAAAAATCCCCCTATACCGGTGGTCATTGCCGCCGGGTGCCCGAATTAACCTTGATGATTGCCGATGCAGTGCATGACACCAACCAAGGGCCTTTGGCCGACTTTGCGATGAGTGAAGCCGATCGCTATGAATTGAGTATTGCTGGATGGTTGCATGATTGCGGTAAAATCGCCATTCCTGAAGCGGTGATGGACAAAGCGACCAAGCTGGGTATGTTATTTGACCGAATTGAACTGGTCGACTGTCGTATTGAGCTGGCCCAACGAGATTTAACCGTGGCGATGCAACAAGACATCATTACTGCACTAAAAGCGGGTGATCACGCCAAAGTTGTACAGCTGGAACAAAACTGTGAGCAAAAGCTCAGTGAACTCGACCAAGACAGAGAATTTTTACGTAAAGCCAACATTGGTGGTGAATACATGCCGCCACAAGCGCAGCAACGGGTAGCCGACATTGGTCATAAATATCAAGTGATGATTGGCGGTGAGTCCCAGCCGATGATCAGCTCAGGTGAAGTGTATAATTTGCAAGTGGCCAAGGGTACTTTGACCGAAGAAGAGCGCAGATTGATTAACCACCATATGGATATCACCATAGAAATGCTCGAAACCCTGCCCTTCCCCAAACACCTTAAAAACGTGCCAGAGTACGCTGGCGGCCACCATGAGAAGATGGATGGAACTGGTTACCCTAGAGGCTTGAAACGAGATGAAATGTCAGTACAGGCACGTTTAATGGCCATCGCCGATATCTTCGAAGCCCTTACTGCCTCAGACAGACCATATAAAAAAGCCAAACCGATCAGTGAATGTTTGTTTATCATGGGCAAAATGAAACTGGATAACCATATTGACCCTGATTTATTTGATATTTTTGTCGACCACAAGGTTTATCAGCAGTTCGCCGATGCATTTTTGGATGATAGTCAGATTGATGAGGTGGATATCAGCAAGATACCGGGGTATTTGCCGTTGGCGGAGCGTTAGAGGGGGATTGGCTTTCATACCTATTTAAAATCCTTGAGTTAGTCTATTCTTGCATTTTCCTGCTGATTACGTTATTTTACGAAATTGATAACGATCTTAATTATGTAAAATTTTGTGTGCTTATACAGGTGAAACAAATGAGTCAAGCCAAGCTTTCCAGCAAATACCAGTTATCCATCCCCAAGGAAATACGTCAAGAGATGGATTTAGAGGCAGGACAACAGTTTACCATCATCACTAGGGGTAATATCATTGAACTCATTCCCCTACGCTCAATGGCATCAGCCAGAGGACTGCTGGCAGATTGCAAATACGCCAACAGTAATGACTACCGAGATCGGCAGCAACGACAGTGATTACTAATAATCCTGAATCAATCATAGTTGATACCTGCGGCTGGATTGAGTGGTTAACAGACGGGGTTTTGTGTCATCAATATGCGCCCTATTTTGAGCGAATGGAGGTAGTGATCGTGCCGACATCAATCCAGTTTGAACTTTATAAATGGGTTTGCAGAGTCAAAAACAAACAAATGGCACTTGAAGCTGTAGCGTTAACAAAACAGGGGAAAGTACTAGCGTTATCAACATCAATTGCATTGCTCGCGGCTGATGCTAGCGCACAATACAAACTATCATTTGCCGATGCCATCATCTATGCCAGCGCTCAAATCAATAAAGCTGTACTCATTACTTCTGATGATCATTTCGAAGGTTTGCCAGACGTGGTTTATTTTTCCAAGAAAGCACGATGAAACCCAGTGAATCGGCCCTCAGTACGATGTCATTTCGACGTTTTACTCAACTGCGCCCAACCTTCCAGCCCGGGTGCTAAACCTAGTTGCTCAGCAACTGAACCAAGCTTCTCCAATACCGCATATAATTTCATCGGTTCAGCAATTCGATAAGCCTCCAGCCATACTGTTTGCGCCCGCTCTTGCTTATTCATTTCCCAATAAATACATCCGATATTAAGCAAGGTAGTACAATAACCTGCCTTGTCACCAATATCTCGGCTGATAGCACCAGATTGGTTTAGATAATTTAGTGCTGTATCATAATCGCCTTTGGCATAGTAAATTGGTGACATATTGTTCAGGGTAAGACTTACCCCGATTTTATCACCAACAGATTGGCTAATACTCAAAGACTTTTGCAAATAACCCAATGCCGCTTCATCGTCACTTTTAGCCAGATAAACCAGAGAAATATTATTAAGTACAGTCCCCTCTCCCTTTATATCACCTGTATCCCTCATTAGAGTAAGAGATCGTTTTAAATAAACTAATGCATTGTCATAATCACCTTGTAAATGATATACACTTGAAAAGCTGGCAAAGATTGCCGCTTCAGTGGATTTATTTTCGAAGTTGGCTGAAAAACTCAGCGCTCGCTTAAGGTGATCTAATGCAACATCATAATCGCCTTGTTCTATATGTACCAGAGCAATACTATTATGAACCATACCTTTAACTCTGACGTAATCAATACTCTCGGCAATCATCAGAGACTTATTTAAATAACCCAGCGCCGTATTGTAATCACCCTGAGCAACCAATATCTGAGCAATGTGGTTAAGCGCATCGGATTCTTGAGCCTGGTTATTTAGTTGCCGACTAATTTTCAGCGCCAATTTATGATGACTTAAAGCTTCCGGGTAGACACGACAACGAAACAAAGCCGCACCTAAATTCCCCTCTAAACCGGCCAACAAAGCACAAACCCGTCCTTCCACCAACCGAATCCCCTCTAACGCAATTTCAATGGCCATTTGAAACGCACTACGACGACTAAGCCAAGCCGTCAAATCTAATAACACCTCCGCTTTATCTTGGTTATCCGCCGTTTCATCAACCAACTGCTTAATACTTTCAACATGGGCTTTGATCTGCTGATTCTCTTGCTCAGTTAACGCCAGTGACGCCTGCAATGTCTCCACATTTTGCCATAGTATCTCGGCGGGTTTTTCAATCTCCCGCTCTAACCAAAATGTCCGATGACGAAAGCTCCATAAATCACTCGCCGCATCCATAAATACTGGCATTTCACCTTCCCGTAAAAACAACACCCAATGTAATTGGTCATGGGCAATGTTATCTCGGTGCAGGTTAATGTAACTGAGAAAATCGGCCGCCAATTCATCGCTATCTGGCTGGCGTGGCATCGAAATCACCAAGGACAATACCTGCTCGGTGGCGTCTTGTTTTAACAGCGGATAAAGTTTGGTGGCACCATGGTTTTGATTATTAAGCGGATCGTAATTGCGGGTATTGATACCCAGCGGGGTCATTAAGTCTTTCACTTGATTTAAAAAACTAAGCTTGTCGGCCTCATGATTGTATTGCACCAGAATGAATAACGGGTGGTGACGCTTAAATGCCCGCTTGGCCAGTTTTACTAATTGTCTGGCCTGCTCAGCTTGGGTTGGGCTTTGTTCTGGCGCTTCAGCGCTCATGGTGCGTCAATAATCATGGGTTGAGGGTTTTCTGCGGCGTCAATCAGTGATTTTAAATAAGCTTTTAATACGTAACGTACATCAAGCCAGACATCTAGATTTTTCGCCGAGCGTAACATGGATTCTTTAAAACTTCAGCGTAAAACGCCCCTGCTTATCAGGCTGGCCTAAAAACTTCATCGCCTGATGCACTTCATCTGGCATCTCACCATTGGGCTGAACAAAACCATCAACAGAGAACTTGTTATTGGCCGCCAAAATTGACGTCACTTGCAAGCCAAGCGGGTTCTTCTTGGTGACCTTGATCACCACAGCGCCGTCTTTACAGGATAACTCAGCATCGAGCTTGCCCAGTTTGATTTCGCCTTTAAAGCCTTGTAGCGTCGCTTGGTTCCACACCACAGTGCCATCAAGTACTTCACAATATGGTTTGGCTGAGGTAAAGTCGTTGAGCTTTACTGCCACTTTACCACCAACTTTGGTCGGCAACTGCCAGCCGATTTTATTGACTAAATCCGCAGCGGGATAACGCAAGGTAAAATCACTGGCACTAAATGCATCCATCGAAAAATTAGTGCTAACATCTCCAGTGCCAGAAATCGAATTGGCATCTCTGATTTTACCAAAACTAACATTGGCCGACAGGCTACCCACCAGTAAAGACAGCGGGCTTAATTGCCAGTTGACGTTGGTAAACTGATCGTTCTTATATTGCACCAGCGCCATGTTGCCTGACCACAGGCTACCACTGGCAGGTGATAGTTTCACCCCCGCGGGCATGGTCAGCTTATTTAACACCATCGCAGCAGGAATATTGCTTAATAAAAACAGCAAATAAAATGCGATCAATATGCCAATGTTTAACTTCCAGTTTTTCATTTATTTTTTTTCTCGAATTGGTTATCTAGTTTAGTAACTGTTCAGGGTGCTTAGATTTTGCTTCAGAACAAGGCCTTTTCGCACGGAAAATAGGCGCATATAATCATATGTAACTGTTTGAGTACGAAAATAACGCCGTTATGGTGCAAAAGATGAGTGCCCTGAATAGTTACTTGGTTATAATCAAGCGACGGACATTAACCACGCCTGGATCTGAACCTTCATTGACATCAACATTCAAAATGCTGACCCCTTGCTTTTGTTCCAAATGGCCCAGCCATTTGAGCAAATCATTAAACACCACGTCATCAATCCACAATTGCAACTCTTCACCCTTAGGGTTCATGCGCGCAATTTTGATTTTAAATTGACGGCTGCTTTGGTTAACGATTTGAGTCAATGAACCGCCACCACCAGCGTTAGCCTTGCCACTTGCGCCTTTGATTTGCGCAATGGAGTCTGTGGCCCAGCTATTGAGTTGTTGCTGTTTGGTCAGTGAGGCACGGTTGTCCACCACGGCATTGGCCAACGGTTGCCATACCGCCAGAAAAAACAATCCGACAGTAAAGACGCTACCCGCACCCATCACCAATTTGTGCTCACGCTCGTTGAGACTTTCCCACCAAGTTTTTAACATTAGCCAACCCTCTTGATTGTGATTGCGCCAACCACTTTGTCACCATCATTATTCAGTGAGCCTTGTTGCACCTGATATCCTAAACCTTCAACCGCCGATTTGAATTTTTCAAAACTCTGAAAACCATCACCAGTGGCCTGCAAACGCAATTCGCTACGCTTGCTGTCAAATTTAATGCTGTTAGGCACAAAACCCTCTGTCTGGCTAAATACCTTACCCACTTCACTGAGCATCTCTAAAAAGCCACTGCCGCCACTTTCGCTACCTTGGACCGCCTTGAGTTTGTTTTTCAGTTGGCGTTCAACCAACGCCTCACGCACCCGACGTTCACCGGGAAACGCTTTTTTATATTGATCAACAAACGCCGCTTTTTCAGTGTCAAGCTGACTGCCCAACTGCCACGCGACAGTACCACGAAAGGTTAACTGCAATAACAGCGCGACACCGGCAACAATAGCCGCCTGACGCCAAATACCCCAGCTCTTCGAGCTTTCATTTTTACGGGCGTAAACGCCCTGCAACAAGTTAAAGCCATTGCTGGGGCGATTTTGCACCAACAATTTCAACGGCAATTCTGCACTGCGAGGCGTCACTTCTAGCCCTTCAATATCAACGTCGTAAGGGCTGTAGTTGTTAAACAATAACGGTGAGCGCGCGTTTTCTTCTGCGCTGTCTTCTTTGTCTGGCGCATCAGTCGCAGTGCGACCATTAACCTGACTCGCTATCAACGCCAAATAGTCATCAAACCAATTGGGATCAATGCTGTCGCATTGCCAACGGTCTGAACGCACCAACCACTGATGACTAAATTCAAACTGAATACCACTGACCTGAGTTTCGTCGTCATCGCCATGGCGCGGTAAACACAAAGCATCAGGCAATAATACCTTGGTTTCAAGGCCAGCTTCGTCGAGCCATCGCAACCAGTTATCCATTAATGCGGTGGCAACAATCGCCACATCCACCGCCACTTTGCCATCAACCGTACTTTTGTCACCGGTAGCAAAAAACAGTTTCTCAACATCTTCAGCGACGTCATCTTCAAGCATAAACGGTAATGCAGCGACTACCTGACGGTTATACTTGCCCGGTAAAGGCACTGTTTTAAGGGTCACGTCACAGCTCGGGACCAAAACGCACACTTCACGGTGGTCGGCTTTTTCAGTCAACAGACTTAACTGTGCTGTGCCCTCGACTTCGCCTGAGGCGATAATTTCTTGTTCTGCGTCAGACCATACCAGCCAGGGAATGATATCCCCAGCCACACTGCCCAATCGGATTATTAATACTTCACTCACAAGTCAACTCCGAATTTTCGAGCAATCACACTTACTTTTTTGCTCTGGTTCATATGTAACGTCGATTTTAAATAAAATTTAGAATCACCAAAAGTGGTTTGCGCTTTAAGCTCAAAATACTCAGTGGTGACATCAAAATGTGGCTTCGCTTCTGTGCCAACGCCACTAGCTAGGCTGGTTATCGCCGTTTTGGTCCAAAAGTCTTCGACTTTCTCATAACCCTCAGGTTGCGAACCACTGATCAGGTCATCGGCATCTTCTTTGGATAACCCTTTGAGCAAAGCCATCAGTAACTCTGATTGCTCACTCTTGACGGTGTTAATGTTAATTTTTAATGCGGTCGAACCTGGCAATACACAAACATAAGGTTTTAGCTTGGCGATAACCGCCGGGTTAAATCCACCCACCAGGCGTAGTTCGCTGACACTGCTCATTAAGGTATTGGCGGCCAAATAGGGGATGGCCAATGACATATAGTCCCCTTCTTCCATACCACCACCACCGGTCTGATTGCCGTCTTCATCAAGCCAATCCTGTAATCTTTGTGCCAAATACTCCGCCGGTTGATCGGATATTTCATCAATCTCAATTGATTCTAACAAAAGCTGAAAAGCCTCACTCGCATAGGTCATACCATTAGTGCGTGGGGTCGTTGTTGTTGTTGTAGTTGTAGTTGTTGTAGTCCCGCCAGGTAGTACAGGCGCTGTGCCAGCACCCAGCGCTGTGCCACTAGCCCCAACAGCCAGAGAATTAAGGTTAAAACACGCTTGCAAGTCCCGCAATTCACCGCCAATGGTACCACCATCCACGGGAAAGTTTAAGCCCGCTTTTGCCCAGTCTTGACCTGAGTGAATGATGTTTGAACGGCTGTCTTTACCATGTATTTTTTTCAGTTGCTGTTTGGCAAACGTCTCAGCGCCCACCGCATACCAATACGCCTGACGATTGCCACCTAGGTTGGTGGAGCGTTCTATTTGTAATTGTAATCGAGATGACATTTGTACTGAAACGATCACCGCCAACGCAATCACAAATAATACCGACAGCAACGCGACGCCCGCTTGCTTGCGCCTAAGTTTAAAACCGGGATTAGAATGAGCTGTTTTATTTATGCTGTTCATCATGGACCTCTGCTTGAACCATTGCTGGACAAGTTATCGGTCAACACAAAAATACGAAAAACTTCACCGAGTGCATCGGTTTCAATGGTGACTTTAACCGCCCGTGGTAAACCGGGTTTTTCCCACTCTTCTTCCCAGGTTTTACTTTCAAGAAATTCAAACTTCAGATTCACAAGCTCTTCTAGCAATACCTGCACCCGCGGTTTTTCACCCGTCACCGGATCAGGATAATTGAAAAACAACCGTTCCAGATTGCCCTCAAACATGCGATAAGACACGCTTTGAATTTCACTGCGAGGCAAAATCATGCCTGGATTACGCCAGCCATCATGGGTAAATGCCACCGCACCCGCTTCGCTTTCCATCACTAGCTCACCACCGCTGATGATCCGGTCGCCCGCTCTTTCACCATCAATGCGTATTTTGCGTGAGGTGATTTGCAAAAAATCCCGCTCCATCAGAAAAAACGCCCGTTGAATGCCTTGCAATTGTTCTACGGTTTGTTTCGACAATTTATCACTGTCGGTGATCGCCGTCAAAATACCAAATGACGCAATACCCACCAAGGCAAAAATGGCGGTGGCCAGCAACATTTCGAGCAAGGTAAAACCACGAGAATGTTTCATTTCGGGTCTCCCAGATACGTTGTCAGCTGATATAACACGTCCTTTTCGCCGCCTTCAGTTTCGGTGATATAAACAATCACTTCATACATCGATTTATCGGTGGTTTTTGTCACTTTTTGACGCCAGAACCACTCTCTGCCAGCAAACGCCATTTTGCCTTTGGTATTTTTCGGTGGCCATTGCGCGTCAAGCTGTATTTCAGCCATACGGTTTTCAGCCACCCAACCGCTGTAGGTCATCTGTTTGATAATGGTCAAGGCATTGAGATGCTCTGCGCTGGCTCTCATCACCGCCACCCCAGCCACAGCCAGAATAGCAATGGAAACCAGAATCTCTAACAAGGTAAAGCCCTGTTGCTGACGGCGTCTAAAAATAGTGTATGGTTTCATTCTTCAGGTTCCTCCAGCGGGCCTTTTATGGCTAGAGGTATACTAAAATCACCAGTGACCTGAAAGTACAGTGGATCGTCATATTCAGGTTTATAAGTGAAAGTCATGCGAAAGGGGGTAATATCGCCAGAGGAAAGGATAAATATTTGCGGGCTTAGTAATTCTTTGTCGTCATTTTCGTCATCTTCGAAATCTTCATCTTGAAAGCTGACTTCGGCCAACAGGTTGTTTTCAGCCCAAGGCAGGCCGTCAATCTCTAAAGTTAAATCAATACCTTCTTCATTATCAGAAGCGGCAAAAAACTTTTCTGGCTGAAAGTCTTCCCACTTCTGGCCATTAAAAGAGACAAAACGATAATTATTATCTTTGACAATCAGACCCAGCTCAAGCTGATTGAGCATCGCATATTCTGATGCCAAATCAAATACCGCTTTGAAGCGGCGAGCAGGTTTGGCGATTTTGTCCTCATCATTACCAAGGTCAAAATTCGGCGCAGCCACCCCCGCCAGCAAACCTATCATTAAGATCACCAGCATAATTTCAAGCAGGGTAAAACCGGTGTGTCTTTTCATCTGTTCTTTACAACCACAAAGCCGACGTCACAACCTTAACGGTTGTTATCGTCATCTTCCCTTGTCCAGTTACCGATATCATCTTCGGTATCAGCAGTGCCATCAGGGCCCATGCTGAAAATATCAATGTTGCCCATTTCACCAGGACTGACCAGCAGATAATCGTTATTCCATGGATCTCTTGGCATTTCAGACAAGAAACCATCTTCAGGGAAGTTGCGGGGAATCGGCTCAACATCCGTCTGATTAACTAAGGCTTCAAGGCCCTGCTCAGTGCTGGGGTAAAAGTTGTTTTTCAACTTATACATTTTCATCGCCGTTTCAATGGTTTTGATCTCTATAGCAGCAGTTTGAATGCTCGCATCTTCGCGATTTTGCATCAAACTTGGTACTACCATACCGGCCAAAGTGCCGATAATAACAATTACCACCATCACTTCTAGCAAGGTGAAACCAGCCTGCTTAGCAATGGATGGGTTTTTCGGGGTATTAATTAACTCTTTCATAATGTCCTTCGATGTCGTTTTACAACGATTTAAAATTAAAATATAGGGCATCACCCTGTCATTCCTGCACTGGCAGAAATCGATGTTTTTTTATTATATCCCAACCATATTATTCAGATTCAAAATCGGTTGCAATATGGCCATTACAATAAACAGCACCATACCTGCCATCACGGCAACCAGCACGGGTTCGAATATTTTCAATGAAATATTCATTCGCATTTCAAAATCTCTGTCTTGGTTATCTGCTGCACGGCCGAGCATATTTTCGAGCTCACCACTTTTTTCGCCACTGGCAATCATATGCAGCATCATCGGCGGAAATATTTTGGTGCTTTCTAATGAGACCTTCAATCCAGCCCCTTCTCTGACCCGCATGGCCGCTTCCATAATGGCTTTTTTGATGTGTTGATTTTCAAGGACTTTGCCGGAGATTTGCATACCTTCAAGCAAAGGCACGGCACTTGAGGTCAATATGCTTAGGGTTCGGGCAAAACGGGCAGTATTCACCCCTTTTGATACTTTGCCTATCACTGGCAAATCTAATAATATCCGATCATAACGCATTCGAATGTTCGGACGCAGTAATAACCGTTTTATCAGCACCACCAACATCACAATGCCTAATAACAAAAACAAGCCATAATTACGAATAAAATCACTACAATCAATCAAAAATAAGGTCGTGCCAGGCAACGTTTGATTCATGTTTTCAAACTGGCCAACGATTTGCGGCACCACGGTCGCCAGCAAGATAGAAATAATCGCCACCGCAAAAGTGGTCAATATCATCGGATACATCATCGCCTGACTCAACTGTGAGCGCATATGCTGGCGCTGCTCAGTATAATCAGCCAGTCGTTCTAAGACTTGATCAAGGTGACCTGACTTTTCACCTGCGGCCACCATTGAGCAAAATAGGTTATCAAAGGTATAAGGAAACTCACCCAGCCCTTCGGCCAATGAATAACCCTCAACCACCTTAGAACGCACGCCCATCAACATACCTTTCATGCGTGGCTTTTCACATTGTTCTGCCACCGCCAGTAATGATGCTTCAATCGGTAGCGCCGATTGCACCAGCGTCGCTATCTGTCGGGTGATTAGCGCCAAATCAGAGGCGGAAATCTTCGCTTGGAAGATGCCACCACGGTTTTTCTCTTTTTGCGCGGTGACTTTAACTTCAAGTGGCACCAGACCTTTTTCACGCAGTTGCTGGCGCACCTGCTTAACAGAATCGGCCTCTACAATGCCCTTTTTGTTCTTGCCCTTACTGTCTAGGGCTTTATATTCGTATGCCGCCATGATCAGCCATCCTCACGCGTCACACGCAATACTTCTTCAAGGGTGGTCACACCGCCCAACACTTTGCCAAAACCATCTTGGCGAATGCTCGGGGTGTTTTTACGAATGTATTTTTCAATCGCCTGCTCACCTTTGCCATTATGAATCATGTCACGCACCTGCTCATCAACAATCAACAGTTCATGAATACCCGTTCGACCACGATAACCGGTGAAATTACATTTCTCACAGCCTTTGGCATGAAAGATTTCTTTGCCTTCGTCATCAGCAATGCCCAACATCAAACACTCTTCGTGTTTCGGTCGATGGCTCTGACGACACTCTTTACATAACGTTCGCACCAGACGCTGAGACAATACTGCCAACAAACTCGATGACAACAAAAATGGCTCAATTCCCATATCTTCAAGTCGAGTCAATGCCCCGGCGGCGGTATTGGTGTGCAAGGTAGACATCACCAAGTGACCGGTCAAACTGGCCTGAACGCCGATATGGCCGGTTTCAAGGTCTCGAATTTCACCGACCATCACCACATCTGGATCTTGACGTAAGATGGCTTTAAGGCCCCGTGCAAAGGTCATATCCACTTTAGGATTCACCTGAGTCTGGCCAATGCCATCTAATTCATATTCAATCGGGTCTTCAACGGTGAGGATATTACGGTCTTGGGAATTAATAGAGGTGAGGCCAGCGTACAAGGTGGTACTTTTACCAGAACCTGTCGGGCCGGTGACCAGAATAATGCCGTGTGGTTTATGTACCAACACAGAAAAGTGATCACGATTGACAGCTGTCATACCCAAATCTTCAAGATCTAAGCGAGCATTGTTTTTATCGAGCAAACGCAATACCACGCGTTCGCCATAGTTTGATGGCATGGTCGAGACACGAACATCGACCCCACGACCAGCAATACGTAAGGAGATACGACCATCTTGTGGTACGCGTTTTTCGGCGATGTCCATTTTCGCCATAACCTTAACCCTTGAAACCAATAACGAGGCCAGTTTACGGTTAGGTTTTAACACTTCACGCAATACCCCATCAACCCTGAAACGAATCATCAATATTGTTTCGAAGGTTTCGATATGAATATCCGATGCCCCTTCTTTGATGGCTTCACTGAACATCGCATTGATCAGTTTGATGATTGGCGCATCGTCGTCATTTTCTAACAAATCTTCGGTTTCAGGCATTTCATCGGCAAGGGTGAACAAGTCCACTTCGTTACCGATGTCTTCCATCATCTGTTTGGCTTCTGAAGAATCACGCTGAAAACTCGCTTCAAGCAACAATTCAAATTCGTCATCTGGCAGTTTATTGATGGTAAACGCTTGGCGTAAAAAACGGCGTGCTTCACCAATGGCCACCACTGACGTGGTTGATTTAATATTGGCGACAAACCCTTCATCTTCAAGGCTGATCAACACCCCGTTGCGTCTGGCAAAACCAAACGGCAAGCGATGTTTAAACAGGTCTTCTTCTTGGCCATCAGTGCTGTTAGCCCCGTCGCTACCAAGTCCTTCATCGTTCACCTGGGTAGTATCTGCATCAAGGGCTTGCAAGCTGTTATCAATCGTCATCTTCGTTCGCCTTATCACGGTCGCCCAGATACTCTTCAAAACTCGGCGGTAATGCCAAAGCATCATCCCAATTCGGCAACGTCGGCGTATCAACAGAAGGCATCAATGATACTCCATCAGCCTGACGGCTTAACTGCTGCGCCCGAATAAAGTTATATTTACGATGACTCAATTCACTCATGGTTTTTTCGTCACGCACGATGGTGGCACGAATAAAGACCATTAGGTTACGTTTCTTTTTCGATGTACTGGTCGATTTAAATAAATGACCAATAAATGGCAAGTCGCCCAATATAGGCACCTTAGAGACACTTTCTTGCACATCTTCATCAATCAAACCACCCAGTACCACCACGCCGCCATCATCGGCCATTACCGTGGTTTGCAACTCACGTTTGTTAATGGTGATATCGACCGCAGTAGTACCACTAACACTCGACACTTCCTGCTCAATGGTCAACTGAATGGCACTGCCTTCATTTATTTGTGGGGTGACTTTTAATTTAATCCCGACTTCTTCACGAGAAACGGTCTGGAACGGATTGGAGTTATTTGAACCAGTAGAGGTACCCGTAATGGTTGGTACCGACTGACCGACTAGGAAAGAGGCTTCTTGGTTATCTAGGGTGGTAATGCTCGGCGTTGACAATACGTTGGAGGTGGTATCATTACTTAAGGCATTCACAATCGCGCCCCAGTCATTGTCCAATATACCAAACATCATACCATTGACTGAACCCAATGCTTGAGCCAGCAAAGTGGCGTCACCTTGGGTGGTTGGATTGATGGTTGTGCCTGTGTCGTTGGTTACCGTGGTACCTGGTGTATCCTTAGAAGCATATACCCCAGCAGCCACAGAGCCTATCGTCGGTGCGCCATTGTTAAACTGGCTAAAGCCACCATCTTTACTAAACCACTGAACGCCAAGGTTAACCCCGTCGCCTTCAAACATTTCAACGATAATCGCTTCAACCAATACTTGTGCCCGACGAATGTCCAGTTTTGAGATAACATCGGCCAAAGAACGCATCATATCTGGCTGAGCGGTGATCACTAAGGCGTTGCTGTCAGCATGAAAGTTGATGTTAACATCTCGACCTGCGGTACCGCTGCGACTGGTTCTGCTGCCTCGGCCACCTTTTTGCCCTTTGGTCTCGGCGGCAACCAGTGAATCACTGACCCCTTTAAGTACCTTAACCAAATCTTCGGCTTTGGCATACTTGATATTAAATACTCGAGTATTACCGTTATTTTCTAAATCACTGTCTAGGCGTGAAATCAGGGTTAATACTTTACGTCTGGCCAATGGTTCACCAGAGACCAAAATACTATTGGTTCGCTCATCGGCGATGACTTTGGGGATTAAGAAAGAAGGTTGGTCGGCTTTGCCACCTTTACCCTTGTACATGCTATCAATAATACGCACCAACTCACTGGCAGTGGCATATTGAAGCTTAATGATTTCAACTTCCTGGTCACCAGCATGATCAACCAGTTGAATGATTTTATATAAACGAGAAACCGTTGCCGCAGGACCTGTCATCATAATCACGTTGGCAGGGTCATAGTTCACCACATGGCCACCACCGGCCTGGTTACTGAACTGACGTAACAGTGATGCCAAATCTCTGACCGGCACGTTTTTCACTTCGACCACTCGAGTCACCATTTCATCACCGACGCCAGGGTTTTCGTTACCCACCACCGGAATGGCCAAACCTTTAGAATCTTTATTGCGCACCACTTTAAGGATGTCGTTATCCATTTTAACGATGGCAAAACCATACACTTCGAGCACATTCAAAAAGAATAGATAATATTGCTCTTCGGTCAGCATCTCATAACTGCGCACATTGATTTTACCGCGCACGTTAGGATTGATGATGATGGTTTTTTGCAGATTTTTACCGACGATATTAATAAACTCATTAATATCAGTCCCTTTAAAGTTAGGTGAGTAATCGATTGCTACTGCCGACATTGACATACAAGCTGCCAAGGTAGCAACAGACAATCGGGTTGCCACTGCACTCATCGTTTTTTTTATCATCTGTTTTCTACCACTTTATTATGCCACTCGCTGGTGATTATACAGCGATGGGTTAATTAACTTAAATTAGGTAATGTTCATTGAGAAAAAATTCTCATGCGTCGCCGGAGCCATTCGCAAGTGTGAACGTTTTCGCATAAACACTAATTCAGTTTGCCACCATTGGCTCTTGGATCTGGGTCTGCTCTGCGTCTTTGTGCTTCATCTGGGTTACTATTGCCCTTAAGACTAAAGACGATTTCTGTGCGTTCACCATCACGCTCTACCACGATGTTCGCTTCGTCAACTTCGCGCAATGCCTGCAACGCCGACATCGCTTGCTGCATATCGTTAAGCGCAAAACCATTAATTTCAACGGCCAAATCATTGGCCCGTAAACCAGCTTCTTTAAACAAGGTTGGGTCGCTGCTAGGGTTTAAACGATAACCAGTCAGCTCACCATTTTTACGCACCGGTGAAACCCGAATTAAATCCATTAATTTGGCAGGGTCTTTAAGAATATCTCTACGTTGTTTGTTTAATTGACGGCTTAATTTGATGTCTTTACGTTTGTCGACCGTGGCTCTTTTTTGCGGTGCTCTGGCCGGGCTGTCGCTACGTTGGTCTTGTCTGGCTCTGCGTTGTTCTTTGCGCGGCATATTTCGAGGATCATTGCGCTGACCGTTACTGCTTTGCGCGTTGTTGTTATCCTCTGGCTGGGCATTATAGTCCATACCGTCAAGCATCAAGGTTTCATGGCGATTACCATTTTGCAAAATCACCCGATCCATAAAGACTTGATGGACAATCGCAGTGGTGGCTTTAATTTTATCACCCACCTCGTAAGTGCCCTGGTCACCAGCGCTTTCGATAATCGCACTGCCCTTACCCTCAAGGTTGTTCGCCACCGTCGCCGAGAGTTTAACGTTCAACTGGGTTTCTGGTGCCTCGGTAACCTCTGGCAAGGCCGGGGTATCGTCAACAATCACCGCCTGATGATCACCAAACAGATTCAGTGAAGTAATGCTGTTGATACTCACAGACTGACCAGCACTAAGCCCAACACTAAGCCCAGCATTATTGGCTTGTTGTTTTGGCGACATCAATGCGCTGGCAGCGCCATTTTCGCCATCCAGCACCATCCAAGTAATGTTGGCCAAAATCGACGCAATATAGACTAACAACAGAACGACAATCAACTGACTGAGTCTGCCTTGGGGTAGCTGCTTTAACTTATTTAGTACATCAGTTACAGAGGACACTTGTTAACCTTCAAGCTTAGGCTCCGACACTAAATAACATTCGAAACTGACTGGTCTCTTTAGCTCAGTTCCGCGTTAGGGAAAGGGTTGTATAGAATGACTATACGCCCCTTTCCCTGCCTTGAACTGAAATAAATATCCTGCGCCAGTTTCGGATCTTATTTAATTCTAGATCCTTAATTATTGTTGGCACTCGGCAATACGCCAAATGTAATTGACCATGATGATACCCTGAATGAATGACCCGCAACAAGGTGTCGACGACACTATTTAACCGTTTGAGCCAAAATAGTGTTTCATAACGTTTCTCGGATGTTTAGTTTTTAATCAGAGCAGTGTTTGTCAACAAAACGATCACCATTACGCCATAAAAAAATCCACCAACAGCTAAGCCATTGGTGGATTTTTATTCGCTAACACCAACGCTAAAACGCATTGGTGTCGCGGTTAATAAGTATCTCTACTTATTTTTTGAAACGTCTACGCATGAACGCAAGTGGTAACAACAACAAGGCGATGAAGCCAGTTGAACCGCTACCGCTTGAACGACTTTGAACCACTGGAGGCGTTGGTGGAACAACTACCACTGGTACGTCAGCTACTGTAACCGTTGTTTGGGCACTTACAGAACCAGTACCGTCACTTACCATTACCATCAAGACAACGCTATCGCCATCAGTTTCAACGCCAGGGGCTTCGAATGTTGCAGACATAGTATCCGCACCAGTCAGAGCCACTTCAGGACCAGATACTTGAGTCCAAGCATAAGTCAGGTCATCACCGTTAGCATCAACACCAGCGGCTGTTACTGTCACAGCGTCACCTTCGTTAACTGCTTGGTCATCACCAGCGCTGGCCCAAGGTAGGCGGTTCTCACAGGCATTAGTATCACCAGGGACAACTTCTGAGAACATACCAGTGTCAACGTTAGAGAAGCCTAAGTCATCAATAACCCAACCTTCAGAACCAACACCACCATCAGTACCAACACGGAAACGAATTCTAACCGTCTGGCCGTTAAGCTGGTCTGAGAAACGAACCGCTTCAAACGCTGCACCAACACCAGTAAACGCTGCAACCGCACCTAATGGTTGTGAAGGGTTACCAATCAACTCGCCATTGTAGCCATCACCCAAGAACTGACCGCCGCCATTATGAATATCAACCCACTCTTCACCGTTGATGCTGATTTCAATAACACCACCATCATAATCGGCTTCGAAGTCATAGTAATGAATGAAATTCATCTGGAAGCCGCCACCTAAGCCAATAATAATTGGTTTAGTTTCATAAGCCACATCTGAAGCGAAACCATTGTTAGTGATATGCAATGAACCGTCGCCCATTTCAACACCCAACTCACGCCAGAAATCGCCATAAGCCGTAGAATAACCACCAGTGCCTTTAGCCTGCTCGCCACCTAACATCACATGCTCTTTAAAGTCATTGTTGATAGCCAATGATTCAGCACCACTTGATGCATTATGACCAACCAATGGAATATCTTTGAAGTCATAGTTAACTAGGGTAGAAATCATGTATTCTTGACCGTTACTCGCATCAGCCAAGTCTGGGAAAGTCACTTTCAGTACTAACTCATCAATAACATCAGCATCATTTAACACAAATGCAATTGGGTCAGCTGTTGATGTAGCAGTCACACCAAGGTCACCAAAGTTCACAGTAGCGCCGTTAGGGAAGCTTACATCATGGCCACTAACCACTTCAACCATACCTGTAACACCAGCAAACGCATCGCTACCACGGTTAGATACGGTGAAAGTAGCAGTACCAGTTTCGCCTTTATCCAACACGCCATCATTTGAACAATAACCAGAAGTTAAACCTTCATAGTTAGTATCAATAGAGTGTGAGCTAAGTTGTAAAGCAGTATTGGTCACAGCGTATGACTCAACAACACCGGTATGGTCAGTTGAATCACGAGGTGGTGCAATTGCGCCAAGTCCAAGACCACGACGAGCAAAAGCCGCCAAAATGATATCATAATCAGCCATGTCAGCAGCATAAGCAGCCGCTAAGATTGCATCACGCGCTTCAACATAAGTTGGCGCATTAGGCGTCATCTTATAACCAGCAACCACGTAATCCATCATACGGCCTCTAGCTTCGTCGAAAGTATGACGCTCGTCATTGATCAAACCAACATAAGAATCCCACAAGAATGTCGCCCAAACATTACCAGAAGCGTGAACTGCTGGATTGTCTGTAATGCTATTAAAAGTATGCTGATTGACAGTCATATCGGTGGTGTACGGATAAGTACGAATACCAAAGTAGAACGAACGTACGTAAGTGATGCCAGCATAAGCCTTTTGGAACATATCGTTGCCATCAATAGCCGCTTCGTCAGCAGAAGAGGTGGTTAACAAGGCATGGAAATCACCCCAACCTTCACCCATTGCGCCACCTTGGTTATTGCTTAGACCAGCAGCGTTACCGACCAAACGGTTACTGATATAGTGGCCCCACTCATGCGCTACAATCGCGTTATCCCATGAACTGGCGCGTTGTTTAACATCACCAGTATTAATCATAGTAACTTCTACGTCACCTGCGGCCAACAATACATCTAAGTCAGCACCAGTGTTTTCAGTCACCATTTGCGCACCGATAACCACTGCTGGGTTTTCGCCACCCATAGTGATAACAGTATCGCCTTCACGGTTATTGGCAACCAATACGCCAATTGCACCTGCATCTTGAGCATTCATGACTTTGGTAGTGAAATCACAAAGACCACGGTCAACCAAGGCAACTTTACCAGCGATGTCATCAGGGTTAACAGCTGGGTTACAGCCATCTAGGAAAGTGCCACCTTCATCATCGCCATCAACCATACGGGCTAAGTTGCCAGTAAAGTTATAAACCTGAGGACCAAAACCTGCGCTACCTGTCTCAGCTAAAACTTCACCATTGATAGAGGTGCTGTAAACATCAGTACCACCACCTTGTGCCCACAAAAACATTTGCATACGAGGCGAAGCACCATCAGCAGGTGTACTCATGTTGGCGTTGTTAGTACCAGAGTAATCTTGAACTTCAACATTCAACGCATCGCCGTCTTCACCGCCACGTTCAAAGTTATCATTTTGCCCGTTACCAGAAGCTTCATCGAAACCATGGTCATAGAATTCATCATGCAGATAGTTGTTCATGTAGAACAAGTTAACAATGGCCGCTTTGCGGTTTTTCATTGAATATTCTACTTCGCTGTGATCAAGCTGGTAATCAAAAGTACCCGTAGAAGTGGTGTCTGCGGTGTAATCACCAAAAGACAAACCATCTGGTGCCAATACATCAACGTAAGCTGCAACGTTGTTACCAACCGTTTCAGTTGCACCTTCTGGTAACCAAGGATCCATGGTGCTGATAGGACCGTGTGCCAAGCTAACCATAGGTGCTGCTAAAACAACCTTAGAGTCAACTTGATCAGGTCCATCAGCTGGGCTTACGTTACCCATTGGGCCATCCCATGGACGGTTAGGAACAGCTGTATCGGCAAATGTGCGATAGTTATATTCACCAACGTGAGCTACTAGGTTTTTCTTGAACAATACTTTTTGCGATTTTGCATCAATAACGTAGCTGAACATGTCACTGCTCGCTTCATCAGCATGAGCCATTTCAACTTCGACGTAATGCGCAGCAACCAATTTGCCTTTGTGTTCGAAATAAACACGCTTGGCACGAGGCTCACCAACAGCTTGTTTGGCAGCCGCATCGCTATTACTAATGTTATAAGAGGTATAAGCATTTTTGCTGTGCTTAGGTGTTAGTTGAACACCTTTTCCGCCCATATCGCTATAAGCGCTAACAATCGCATCAGCTTGAGTACCAAAACTGGCTTCAACTGTATCAGCTGATTGCAATTTCAAAGCGGCGCTTACATTGGCAAAGTAACCAGAACCAGCAACCAAGTTATGGTCACGATCCATCATCACATTGTAATCACGGTTGAATACTTCGATATCATTCACTTGTTGGCTATAACGAGCAATGATGCCGCCACGCTTAGTGTCATGAACGTTGTTTAAAACAGCGTTCGAAGTACCAGTTTTAACTGATGAAACACCGGTTAAAGCTTTCAGATAATGCTCACCAGCAAAAGCGTTACGCGCTTGTGGGGCAACCATAATCATTTCTGGACGAGCATGTTCTGCGCTAGCCCATGCAAAAGTGGTGCGGTTTAGTTTGGCATCAAAAGTATTTTTCATGCCTGAAACGGTTTTTTTGTTGATTGCCGCTTGACCGGCTGTTGTTGCTGAAGATGAGTTCGCTAGCGCTTTAAGGCTGGCAGAATCAATGTTGATGTTTTGAAGCGGTGCTGCATTAACCGCACCGATGGTGCCAACAGTTAAAGCAGAAGCAACCATAGTGGCTATCATCGACGGACGAAAATGAGTCATGCTGATTTCCTATATTGTGTTTTTAATGTCTTTTTGTAGCGTCTTTTATAAAATGACGTCGTTGTTTTCATATCCCATTACCAAGTCGTTTACCCTCCCGTCCCTGTGCTTTTGATGGGCGGGGCCAATACGACCGGGTGTGTTATATAAGTTGATTTTCGTTGCAATTGCAATGTTATCTAACGATTTAACATCAAATTAAATATTTTTTGTCGCTTTGTAATCAAGTTCGATAAGTCAGCCCAAGGCTAATATCAACAATTTATTCATTGATAATCAATAGGATAGACTTATATATACAACCTAGTACTGGATAAAATTACATAAGTTGCATAAATGTATCAAATTGTACGAAAAACTGGTCAGACAACTCAAAACCAACTGGATTTGGGTTTTTATTAACATTTTTGCTTTTTTTCTGGCTAACAAGACACCGATTGTCGACAATCTTACCTAACTGAAAATGCGAAACCGATGGGGCAATAACGTCTCGCCAAGTGTTGATTGTTGTTAGCCACTTTTGTTTGACCGCCATTCATGGTATTTTCTCCCAATCACGACTTTGCGCTAATAATAGCGGTCGTCATTGTAACTGTTCAGGTTAATCATTTTGGCAACACAAAAGCAATCCAGCCACCATAAAGACAATCAAACCAGCGAGACAGTTCGACTGGACAAATGGTTGTGGGCGGCGCGCTTTTACAAAACCCGCAGCATTGCCCGTGAGATGATTCAGGGTGGCAAAATTCGTTACAACGAACAACGCACCAAACCGTCTAAAGCGGTTGAATTGGGGGCCAAAATCACTTTACTCATTGGCCATGAAGAAAAAACCGTGCTGATTGATAAAATCAGCGGCCAACGTCGGGGTGCCCCCGAAGCGCAAACCCTATACAGCGAAACTGCTGAAAGTCTGGTTCAACGTGAAAAAAACGCCGAAGATCGCAAGAACAACGCCTTTTTCTCACCACACCCAGACCGCAAACCAGACAAAAAGCAACGTCGCCAGATCATCCAGTTTAAAAATTCGTAACTTTTAATAAAGAACCACAGAGAAAACCATGTCCCAAGATCAACTGCATCGCTATGTCTTCGAAAAACGCCACGTCCGTGGAGAATTGGTACAACTGAATCACAGTTTACCACCACTGTTTGAAAACCATCAGTATCCTCAGCCGGTTAAACAATTACTGGCAGAATTAATGGTGGCCACCTCTCTTATCACCGCCACGCTTAAATTTGAAGGTGATATTTCGGTGCAAATCCAGGGTGACGGACCAGTGGCTTACGCGGTGATCAATGGCAATGATAAGCTCGAATTACGCGGCTTGGCCAAATTGCAGGGTGAAATTGTCGGCACTGACTTGCATTCACTGATTGGCAAAGGTCATATGGTGATCACCATCACCCCGGTCAAAGGTGAACGTTATCAGGGTGTGGTCGGACTCGAAGGTGATACCCTCGCCCAGTGTCTCGAAGGTTATTTCCGTCAATCAGAGCAGCTGGATACCCGATTATGGTTTGCCAACGATTTATCTGGCGACCAGCCAAAAGCCAGTGGCCTCTTTTTACAAGTACTGCCGGTCGATAAAGAACAGTCTATAGAAGACTTTCAACATTTGGTGGCCCTCACCAATACCATCAAAGACGAAGAGCTGCTTGAGCTGGATGCGACCACCTTACTGACCCGGTTATATCACGAAGACAATCCAAAAGTTTTCCCCAGCCAGCAAGTCAGCTTTAAATGTGGCTGTAGTCGAGAAAAAACCGAAGTCGCGCTATATCAAATTGGTAAAAACGAATTATTACAGCAAATCAGCGAAGAAGGCCCTATTTACGTTGATTGTCAATTTTGCCAAAAGAAATACCAATTTAACGCCAGAGATATCAAGCAAATTTTTGCCTGACATGGACAAAAAAACCTCACCCTAATTGGCAGAAAACCGATTTTTCACTTATACCTTGATTGAGCCTTTGTTTTTTTGAGTTAAAGGCTACCTCAATGCCGCTGCATTGACGCCTAAAAAAAACAAAGGTAACTATCAATGAACGCTATATTAAAGAGCACGCTCGTCGCTGTGGCCGTATCCAGCGCTATCACCGTTTTTGCGACCACCAACCCAATTCTAACAGGCAACCAGCTTAGCACCGCCATCATAATCGATAACTTTAACAATACCGTCAATGGTGCATTCTGCGATCTTGATGGCATCTTGGATGTTGCTGAAACGGCCATGCTCAAGCTAACGATTACCAACACTGGCGCTGAACCATTACAGGGCATCAAAGCCCAAATCAGCTCAGATGCCGATATCACCTTTGCCAATGATGGCATCATTGATTTTGCCACCATCAGCAACAGCAATGATAGCACCACCGGTATGATTGAAGCCACTTTAAACAGTGCTGCCACCTATGCCTCGATATCCATCACCGTCACTTTTAGCTCAGATGACCCAACAGTAGCGCTACCACAACCACTGAGCTTGATGGCCTATGTTAACTATGACCTGGTTCAAAATCGCGCCACAGAAGATTTTGAACACGCCAGCACTGTGTGGCGAGATTGGCGCACCAGCCAAGAGAATGACAATGGCGGTGTCGATCCAGAACACTTTCTCGGCCAATGGGCAGTGTTGGATGATGAGGATTTCGGTAATGTCGCCTTTGGCCCTAATCTATCGCAAAACAATGACATCAGTTTGGTGTCGCCCACGGTCACCGTAAACGATTCAGTCCCATTCAGGCTCAATTTCGACCATTATTATGATTTTCAAATAGGTGGTGAATTGGACCCTGACGATAACACCGCTTGGGATGGTGGGGTCATCGAAATCAGCATTGATGATAACCCATGGACTGACGTCGTTGCAGCTGGCGGCACTTTCCTGACCGGTTATAACGGCACCATCTCAAACGACAACCCGGCTTTACCGCAACGAGAGGGGTTGACTGGCGTTATCGACGCTGACGATATCGCCAGCGAAGGCCTCACCTTTGCCGATGGCTTATTAAATGGTCGCTTAGTCAAATTCCGCTTCCGCATTGGTTCAGATGGTGCTATCGGCGCTTGGGGCTGGAACATTGATAACGTTTCCTTTACCAATGCCACCACCGACACCCCATTTTCAAGCCTAGTGGATGATTCTGGTGTTTGTATCAGCCGCCCTCCTATCGTGACCACCGTCACCGGCCCCACCAGTGTAATCGAAACTGATACAGTCACCCTCAGGGCCACCGGCTTTGATCGCGACAACGACGTTTTAAGCTATAGCTGGAGCCAAATCACTGGCACCACCAACATTGACCTGAGTGACACCACAGGTCCAACCGTCACGTTTAACGCGCCAACGGTGGCCGCAGATGAAGGTTACACTTTTACCGCCACGGCTTGGGACGATACGTCTTTATCAGTGCCGCTCGGGGTATCTGTACAGGTGCTCGCCAATAACGCGCCTAGCCTCAGCACAGAGCGCATCAATACAATTATTCGAGAAGGTGAGATGGCCGTGCTTAACGTTAGCGCCATTGATGCCGAGGGCGATGATATTCAATATAGCTGGACCCTAGATGGCGCAACCACAGTGACCACAGAACCAACGTTCAGTTACACGGGTCCAAGTGTTTCACAAGATACCACTGTGACAATCACCGTGACCGCTTCTGATCACCGTGAAGTCAGTGAAGCAGTAGAAATGACGGTAATGGTTAAAAACCGTGACAGCGGTAGTGGTGGTTTTGGTTTAGTAGGGCTATTGCTAGTACCGCTGCTGTTTTGGCGTAGGGTGCGCAATGCGCCAGACCGTTGATTTAATCGCCGTAGGATGGGTAGAGCGGAGCGAAACCCATCATTTGTGCCAGAAATTGCCGTGAAATCGTCATTTATTGCCAAATTCTGATGGGTTTCGCCTTAGGCTCTACCCATCCTACGGTCAAACGGGACTTTTTCAACAGCCTCGCGCACCATTAACCACCAACATCTTCAACCTTATCTTGTACGGCGGATTGAGTATTTCGTTCTATAAAAAAGTAATTTGGGTTGATCTTAAGTCAGCATTAATGGTGCGCAGGTTGATCTTAAATCGACATTAATGGTGCGCAGTGCGCACCCTACGTGGGAAAATAACAGCGCAAACACCGACTCGAAGCAACACCTACCCCCCAACTGGTTGACCACTTTTCTTGCAGAATTGGTTTTGACTTATAGCGTATTAATTACGTTTTTTAGAACCGAGGGATTACTTTATTTTGGATTGTACTTCGGCGGGGCAATTCTTCATTCACAGCTTACTTCTAACTGCTGCGCAATAATGGAAGTGCAACTTAACCTTTGCAGCCTAAGGTTTCTTTGACCCACCCCACAGCGCTTGGCTTGTCTGCGTTGTAGCTTGACCCGATGCATAACCCTTTACTTCATTTAGCCTGTGTTTATGGTTTGTCATTATTGTTATCAACGTTTTTAAGCTGCCTCGACTTGCCATGACAACGTTATCACCACCCACTGGTTGACCACTTAATTTGGCATATATCCCTGTAAACCTAACGAGTCCAGCAATCTTTTACAAATAAAGCCAAAATAATGGTCAAGCAGTGGTCGATCATCCGGCGAATTTGTTGTAGAATATCGCGCAAATTATGTTCACCTTATTAATAGCACAAACCTGAATTAAATCGTTGCAGGGAGTGGCCAGTGATCGCGTTGTTTCATGACATGATGTTAAATACGCGATCAACAGCTACACTTGATTGATTCAGAATCACTATCAACTTAAGCCCTTTTAAAGGAGCAGTACCACATGACATCCAGCGCCACACGTTATGTTAACTTAACCGTTGCAGAACTTATCGAACACGCCGTCCGCTCAAATGAAGGCACGATCGCCGCCAATGGCGCTTTTGTTGCCAACACAGGTCGTCGCACCGGCCGCTCGCCAAATGACCGTTATATCGTCAAAGAAGCCAGCACCGAAAGCGAAATCCAATGGGGTGCGGTTAACCAGCCTATCGAATCCGACAAGTTTGATGCCCTGTGGCAACGTGTCGAATCGTATATTCAAGCAAAAAACCACTACGTTTCTTCACTAGAAGTCGGCTCAGACCCAGAACATGCCATCGCCATGACCGTCACCACTGAAACCGCGTGGCATCATGTTTTCGCCAAAAATCTTTTCATCATTCCAGACAACTGGAATGCGGGCAATCGCCCGACTTGGCAAGTGCTAAACGTACCAGAATTTGTCTGTAAACCAGAACGTGACGGCACCAATGGTGACGGCGCTGTGATGATTAACTTCGCCCAACGTAAAGTGTTATTGGCGGGTATGCGTTATGCCGGTGAAATGAAAAAAGCGATGTTCTCAGTGCAAAACTTCCTATTACCAGCCAAAGACGTATTGCCCATGCATTGTTCTGCCAATGTTGGTGATGATGGCGATACCACTTTGTTCTTCGGTTTGTCAGGCACCGGTAAAACCACTTTATCAGCCGATCCAAAACGCTCTTTGATTGGTGATGACGAACACGGTTGGGCGACTGGTAGTGTCTTTAATATCGAAGGCGGCTGTTACGCCAAATGTATCGACCTATCTGAAAAAAATGAGCCAGTGATCTGGAATGCGATCCACTTTGGCACCATCCTTGAAAACGTGGTACTGGATAAAGCCCGTAACCCGGTTTACAGCGATACCAGCCTGACCAAAAATTCTCGTGCAGCTTATCCTTTAGAGCACATTCACAAACGTGTTGAACTTAACCGTGCCGGTGAGCCTAAAGCAGTGGTCTTTTTGACTTGCGATGTCAGTGGTGTTTTACCACCAGTGTCGATTTTGTCTGATGAAGCTGCGGCCTATCACTTCTTAAGTGGTTACACCGCCAAAGTTGGTTCTACTGAAATTGGTTCAACCTCAGACATCGAATCGACTTTCTCAACCTGTTTCGGCGCACCTTTCTTCCCCCGTCCGGCCAGCGTTTATGCCGAACTGTTGAAAAAACGTGTTCGTGAGTTCAACTCAAAAGTATACCTGGTCAACACAGGTTGGACTGGCGGCCCTTACGGCACTGGCAAACGTTTTGATATTCCAACGACTCGTGCCATCGTTGACGCTATCGTCAGCGGCCAGCTGGCTGATGTAGAAACCCAGCACATCGACGTCCTTAACCTCGACGTACCAGTCAGTGTTAACGGCGTTGAACAAGAGTTGTTAAACCCAATCAATACTTGGGTTGATAAAGATAAGTATCAGGAATATGCCCGTAACTTGGCGGAAAATTTCATTGAGAACTTTAAGAAGTATGATGTTGCTGCTGAGATAGTTGCGGCTGGTCCCCAGCTTTAACTCGCTGCCTTAATTCGCTGCGCTCATTGCGGCAGCGAGTTAAAGTATAAAAGGGTGAGTGGGAACTGAAGCGAATACCTGGAGCTTCTGTTCCCACGAAGTGGAGGCAGGAAGCCGACAGGGTGGTGCTACATGGACGTATACTAAGGCATACTTGCCCACATCTAATCTTTCAACCAAAGACAACGCCTAAACAAAGCCAACTCCAATTCACTTCGGCAAATAAATTGTTGCGGCAAGACCGCCGTCTTCTCGATTGACCAGCGATACTTCTCCATGATGGGTATCGACGATTCGTTTAATTATCGCTAAGCCTAAACCACTGCCCTCACCGCCTCTGGCAATGTCACCTTGCGTAAACGGTTGGAATAGACGTTCGACGTCGTCAGTGGGGATGCCAGGGCCTCTGTCGAGCACGGTACAGTATACTTGCTTGCGCTTTTTGATATATCCGCAGCGAACTTCAATATCACCATCAGAATACCGGATGGCATTACCCACCAGATTGCTGATCACCCTTTTAATCGCCACCGTTCGAAGTGGGATTAACGGCAGCTTTTCATCTAATATACAGCTGATATTTCGCGGTTGGTTACTTTCGGCGCTAACCACTTCGCTAATCACCGTATTTAAGTCGTCCAGTTCCAATTCTTCTTGACGATGGTGGCGAATATAATCCATAAACTGGTCGATAATCGCATTCATATCGTCAATATCAGCGACAATGCCATCTTTAAGGTAATCTTCATTAGAAGACATCATTTCGGTAGCAAGACGAATTCGGGTTAACGGGGTGCGTAAATCATGAGACACGCCGGCCATCAATAACGCCCGGTCTTTATCAAACTCTTGAATCCCGGTCGACATATGGTTAAATGCGCGGATCACTTGTTCAATTTCAATTGCCCCAGCTTCTTCAAGCGGCTCAGGAAACTCGCCCTTACCTACCTGCTCGGCGGCATTTTGTAACTCTCTGAGCGGTTTATTAAGCCTGCGAATAAACATCCAACTACCAATCACACTGAGTACACCAATCACGATTAAGTAAAGACTTAACAGCGAAAAATCCGATTCGTCCAAATCATCAAACGGCACTTTAACCCAATAATTAGACATATTTGGCGGTAACATTTGTTTCGGTGGCTTGATCCAAAAAATATACTCTTTGCCCTGCGAAATCCTTACCTCAGCTTCACCACCCAACTGTTCTGACATTTCATTGGTTAATACCCAATAAAAAGGCAGTTGATCGACGCCCTGCAACACCGCTTCTTTATCGCTAAGCACCTCAATGCCCGTCGCTTCAAAAAAGCGACGACCCAGTTGTTCGTTAAGGCGTTGATCTTTAAGGTCGATGTCAAGAAAGACAACCTTGACCTGTTTGGCGAGTAAATGAATGATTTGCTGGTAATTCGGCTTGACCACGTAGGCCATCACCGTCATATAAGAGAAGACCTGGTTGATGAACAATAACACACCAACCAGAAATACCGTTTGTCCAAAAGCACTACGGGGCAATAATCGCATGACTACTCCACCAATTTCTGTTGGTTACCCACTGAAAAAGGTTTTTGTTTGTTCTCATTTCCCTTATTTCTTCCTCTGTGTGCCTCTGCGTCCTCTGTGACTCTGTGGTAGTCGCAAAGAACGAAGCCAATTGCTATCCGGTTTATCGATGCTCAAAAATACTTTGTGTTAATGGCTAAACAGCCGAACCATCAGGCACAAATACGTAACCTAGTCCCCAAACAGTTTGAATATAACGCGGATTGGCCGGATCGTCTTCAAGCATTCTGCGCAATCGTGATACCTGCACATCGATACTTCTTTCTAGCGCACTGTAATCTCGGCCACGGGCCAAGTTCATCAGTTTATCACGCGATAAAGGTTCACGAGCATGAGTCACCAGCGCTTTAAGCACCGCAAATTCACCACTGGTCAGTGGCATCGGCTCATCACCGTTTTTCATTTCGCGAGTCGCAAGGTTCAAACTGTAGGTTGAAAAAGTCACCATCGACTCAGCAGTTGAAGGTGCGCCAGGCACATTGCTGGTCTTGCGACGTAACACGGCTTTAATTCGTGCCAGCAATTCTCTGGGGTTAAACGGCTTGGGTAAATAATCGTCAGCACCGAGTTCGAGGCCGATGATCCGATCCACTTCATCGCCTTTGGCGGTGAGCATCACGATGGGGATATTATTCTCTTTTTGCCTTAATCGACGACAAATGGTCAAACCATCTTCGCCGGGCAACATTAAGTCGAGCACAATCATATGAAAGTTTTCACGCTCTAACAAGCGATCCATTTGCTCTGAGTTGGCTGCCGAACGTACAATATAACCTTGTTCGACCAAATAGCGCTCAAGTAAACTGCGCAAGCGCATATCGTCATCGACGACAAGTATTTTGGTGGTTTCTTTTCCCATGAATAAACAGCTCTGGTTACCTTATCTGATGCGTGTAAATATAGGCGATTGGGCAGTAAAAGCAACAGTTGTCTGTATAATTGCTGTTACAAATTATTTATGGCCGCTCACCTGAGCAGATAAGTTTTTCACATATTGCGAAGGCAACAGCTGATATTGGGCTTTAAAACACTGACCAAAATGCGAATGAGAAGAAAACCCCACCATCATCGACACCACACCGGGCAATTCTCCTTGCGCCAACAATTCAATGCTTTTTTCCAATCGAAACAAACGAATATACTCTCTTGGGCTGATATTTAAATCTTCGCCCATTTTACGCGACAAATGACGGCGACTGACCGCCATATCCACTGCCAACTTTGCCACACTATAACCCCTATCCGGATAATGCTGTTGCATCACCCGCTGTAGTTTGGCTTTAAATTGGCGCTTCTTTTCAATATTTCGCGCTTTATCGCTATCAACCTGCTCAGGTATAAGCACAGGTTTATCGAGTTCAGTAATATGATCAGGATTATCAGTGCCACCATGCTGGCGATGAAACAACCAACGACCAATCAAAGCAAACACCAGCAACATAAATACCAACGCAAGTACCGAGACAACGGTGAACCCCGTACTATGCCAAAAATTGATGACATCGCCTTGTTTGTCCCCACTAAGCGTTGAGTTTGCGCCAAGCGTCACTGGTATAAAACAAACCAGAAAATACGCCATAAAAACAGCCAACCATTGAATCCACGCCCTGAAAGTCTTGATGATGCGCTCTTGATCTTTTATTGAAACAAACAGATAACCAAAGTATAGGTCACTGATGGACAATCAAGCCAGTTTATTGCACAAATTTTATGATATTATTTTACTGTAGCCCAGGTGGTACCAGGATTATGATGTAAAAAGTGTAAACTAACAGCGTTTGTGCTGTTTTGGCCACACTTTAGCTAGGGTAGGAAGCGATAGGTCTCTACGGCATATAGCAACTTTCCGCGTTGCTTTCTTAGCCATCATCATCTTCCTCCTCTGATGCAAAAAGATGCCTTAAATACCTTTCAGGCGCGTTTAAAAAGTCCCTGGTCAAACAATAGTGTTCAGTATCACGATAGTCGACTTGCTCAATCGAATCGCCATCAAGGCTATACACGGTGGCACCGGGATAACTGAGCAGAATGGGCGAATGGGTTGCGATTAAAAATTGGGCATGACCCGGTGTCGCTAGATCGTGAATTATCTTCAAAAATGCAAGCTGTCTCGATGGTGATAGCGCTGCCTCCGGTTCGTCAAGCAGATAAATGCCCTGTTCGAATCGATTGTCGAACAAGGATAAAAACGACTCGCCATGGGACTGTTGATGCAGCGACTTGCCACCATAGGCACGAAGATCTGACACTTCATCGATATAGGTCGCAAAATTGTAGAAACTCTCGGCTCGCATAAAAAAGCCTTCGGTGGCTTTGGGCATCCATGACAAACGTAATGCTTGGGCAAATTCTGAGCGCTCGGTAAATACTTCCCTATGGTGATCGCGATTGCCACCTTGTGCGTGGAAACCACAACACTCGGCAAGGGCCTCAAGCAAGGTAGATTTTCCACTGCCATTCTCGCCAACCAAAAAGGTCACCTTCTCATCGAGCTTTAAGTCTATGCCACCATCAAAGGCAGGGATATTAAAAGGGTATCGAGTAACATCGCATCTATCTTCCATCGTCATAATGCGGCGCAAAAATGGTGCGCCCAACACAGCTGGTGCTCTTGGAATAGCTTTTCTTTTAGCCATGTTTGAATCACTCATTAGTTTAAAGGTAGTAGATTAGTTGAATTTTTTACCCGGGTAAAGTGACTGAGATGTCGCTGCTGTGTTTAACAAAAACTGCTATACTCATCCGACCAGCATAATCAAACTGATCAATATGTCTCAAACAACCGACAACAAAGTCATGGCACTTTACCAAAAGTTTATGGCGTGGCCTTTTGGTCAAAAAATCTTCTCGATGGTCGTTGCGCAAAAGGCCCCCTATTTTGCAACCATTCACCCACGTATCCTCGAACTGCGGCCACATTACTGCGAGTGTTTTATCAAAAAGCGACGTGGTGTTCACAATCACATTAAAACAGTTCATGTTATCGCGATTTCAAATGGTCTAGAAATGGCGATGGGAGTGATGGCAGAAGCGTCAATACCCAAACACCTCAGATGGATACCCAAGGGAATGAATTTGGAATATACCGCCAAAGCGGGCACTGATATTCTTTGTGTCGCACAAGTTAAACCAGAACAATGGCAACCCGGTGATATGGCAGTGACGGTGACCGCTGTAGACACTCAGGGTGTGGTTGTCGTTAAAGGAAAAATAAATTTGTGGATCACCCAAAAATCCTAAACGTTGGAAAAGTATGCCCTACCGATCAATTTATTGAGTAAATCATTCAATTCCATTATTCTGCTAAGCTAAGGAATGGTCAAAGATAAGATTGTCGTCATTTCACGTTATAGTGCGCCAGCCTGTGTCAAAACGCAAATGATGGGTTTCGCTGCGCTCTACGCCATCCTACGGCCTCAACACAATAAACAGTAGAGCAAAAAAACAATGAAAGTGAATTTAGTTACTCGCGCCGGTTGGCACAAACTCGATGAAGAACTCAAATTCTTGTGGAAAGTCAAACGCCCCGAAGTCACCCGTGCGGTTACGGCTGCGGCAGCACTGGGCGATCGCAGTGAAAATGCCGAATACAAAGAAGGCAAACGAGAGTTGCGTT
>JBLGCB010000023.1:0-36952 GCA_047617105.1 Phenylobacterium sp.
CTATCGGTGAAGAACATGCTCTGGATTTAAAACACTGGATAATGACCAGCGGCGCTTTGGGTCATTCGGCAGAACCTGTAGACCCTCAAGAGTATCTTAAAGAAATAGCTGAAGAAGATAATTTGATTCAGGTAAAGAAGAAAACAAACAAATCAGCAGAATTCGGCATAATAAAAAAGAAGGCTTATTAATATGAAAACCAGCCAAATGAAATCATTGCTTTTAGCGTCAATATTGGTCTTTTCTTCATCGCATACATACGCGGACGCAAAAGGAACTATACCCGCATCGTGCTTTAAGTTTGCCGATCATGCACAGGGAAGAGTGTTAACGTGGCATAGCCCTTTCGTACATGCCGATCCCAGCGATTATTCACAAATAGGGGTGAAAATGAAAATAACAGGTTCAGTCAATAGAGAGTCCCCTTGGTTTGATGCGCCAACGTATAGTAACTACTCTAGCTATGTAGCTTGGCAGTTTTATTCAAAAGGAATTGTGCCGCTGGCTGTTCACGGGACTCATAGAGCAAAACTGCAATTGACGGGAGCGAATGTTGGCATAACTCCTACAAGCGCACGCTGTATTTAGCACTTGAATAATAAATCCTCGCCCAGTCGGGCGGGGATTGCTGTGTATATTTCTAATGCTCTTCGATCACCATCTTTGATCAATTAGAATTTATCATACAAACGAAGTCATCATGACCACACGGCCAAACTAAGGCTTGCTCGCTTAGGGCGAAAAGCGACCTGATTCACATTCTTTAGATCCCCTTCAATTGTGCCTGCACCCGTTTTATTTCTCTTGTTAGCTCCAGTCTTAATTCTTCCTCTGTGGGTAATTCCATCACATATTTAGAAGAAAATAGCTGTTTGCTGTCATTGAGCACCGAATATTTGGCGACAGTTTCATTACCTTCACTGCACTCTGGCTTGTGGCTTTTTGATACACATTAATATTCGTATATGTGACGAGCTCAATTCGCTACACACTGTGTGGTGAATTGGAAAGAGATGATAAAACTGACGCATATTACGTAAATTACTGACACCAAAACCCTTACCAAGTTTGGCGGTCAAACGTTTTGACAGAGAATCGAGTTGCTGTGTACCGTAGGCTGCGCGTTGCTCACCTTGCTGTTCTTCTTCTACAATTAATTGTCCAATTGTCCAATTGTCCAATTTGCCAATACGTCTGGACCATAGTCGTGTTCACTGTTCGACGTACTTGAAGGCGCGCCGTTGTCACCAAGGTATGGATGCGTTCAAACAGATCGTTTTGGGCCGCTGGGGAATCATTCATGACCCGGCTCCTCACTTTGTATTTATTGATTGAGTGACTTTTGCTATCTATTCTTCACTGTGGAAGGCATATTGACCCATATATAAATATTAGTCAATTAGCCTTGAAGCATTGTAATGATGTGGGTTTAAAGAGTCCCTCTATAGCATATGCAGGGGTTGTCCAACGACAGATAGTCATTAGAATCCGTCATGTAATTCACCCTAGGAAGATGACACCATCAATAGCAGGCTTGCTCCCTTCGGGCACAAAAAACGTGTAAAACACAAAAAGTAGCAATCACCACTTACATGTGTACACCCATCAACTCATCATCACCAAAATCGCCGCCACCGCAATCAACAACAAGCTCACCGTATCTTTCCTAGTCACCTTTACTTTTAAATAATAAGTACTAAACAACAGAGTGAAAAAGACTTCAACTTGGCCGAGGGTTTTAACATAAGGCACGGTTTGCAACGACATAGCCGTAAACCAACCAATAGAGCCAAAACAGCTGGTGACGCTGGTCATGATGACCAGTTTGGGTTTTTGCCATAAGGCTTTAAGGGTATCGCGGTCTTTAATCGCAAGGTAAGCCAATAACACCAGGGTTTGGGTGCTGATCACCAACAACAATACCCAAGCGGCGCGATGCAAAAATGGTAAGTCTAGGCTTAAACTCGCTGCGCGGATGGCCAAAGACGTCAGGGCAAAACTGCTGCCACAGGCCAAGCCCAGCAATAATGTCGATAAAGATAAACGCCCTGATCCTTTGCGATGGCTCATATAAAACACCGCAACACTGCCCAACAATACCCCAGCCCAACCGAGTAGCGGCAGTTGGGTGCCCATAAAAATCACCCCGATGATGGCGGCGATAATGGCTTCACTTTTGGCCAGACCAGCCCCGATGGCAAAGTTATTTTGTTTAAATAACACGACCAATAAGCCGGTGGCGAATATTTGCGTCGCCGAGGCAGCCAGTATCAATAAGATAAATGAGTTGGTCATCACCGGTAATGGTTGAGGTTGCCATAAATATAAGCTTAATAGGTATAATGCCGCGACAGGCCCGGCCCATAAAAAACGCGCCAAGGTAACACCAGTGACATTGATGGTTTTGCTTAAACCACTTTGCAAACTATTGCGCCACGTTTGCATAATCGTAGCAAAGATGGTCATGTATACCCATACCATAATTGTTCCCCCGTAACTCCACAGCGCACTCATCTTTTGCACCATAACGGCGTTATTTTCGTACTCAAACAGTTGCATATTGTTATATGCGCCTATTTTCCGTGCGAACATGCCTTGTTCTGAAGCAAAATCTAAGCACTCTGAGCAGTTACGTTATTTTTAACTGTCTGAGAATTTGAGCTGGGCAGTGTACAAACTCCCTGCGATTTAAGCAATCAAGCTGCGTCTAAATCAGACCCAAATCTCATCGAACAGCAACAAAAAAGCAAAATTTACGTGGAAATTGTAAACCGGATGATATATATTTGGCATCCTGTTGTTTTGGGGAATCATTACCGATTAAAAGCTGCACTCAGGAAGAGGCAATTTTGTGACTAAGATAGTCCAAAAATACCCAAACATATGGTTTATAAAGGATCTTAAACGTGGAAATATTGCAATGTACACAAATCAAGTAACCTCTGCCGGAGGTGGACTGCCACCCCATGTGGTGTTGGTCGAAGTCGCTCATGAAGCGATGAAAAACAATAACTATTTGATCATCGATCCAAACAGTCGTCAGGCCGTCGTTGTTGACCCTGCGTGGCAATTGGACAAATTGGAGCAAACGCTCAATCATTCTCAAGTCTCTCTGAGCGGTATTTTAATTACCCACACCCACCCCGATCATATCCACCTGGCCAAAATCATGGCTGACAAATACAACGTACCTATCTGGATGTCTGAACAAGAAATCGCCTCGTCGGGATTTGCAGCAGAACAACTAGAACCCATCGACGATAGTCCTTGGACCGTCGGACAAATGGAAATCACCCCGATATTGACCCCCGGCCATACCCCAGGCTGTGTTTGTTTTTTGATTGGCGATAATCTGTTTACTGGCGATGTGTTATTTGCCGAAGGCTGTGGCATTTGTTTTGATGTGCCCGGTGCCCACGCGATGTTTTATAGCCTTGCCGATTTAAAAGCTCGACTTCACCCCGATACCCGTATTTATCCTGGTCATACCTATGTTAAACCACCCGGTCAAAAATTCTCAGATGTGATCAAACGTAATATGTACCTTCAGTTTCAGGACATTGAATCGTTCACCGGTTATCGTTTAAGGGCAGGGCAAACCACTAAAAAAGTACTTAACTTTCGCAAGGATTAAAATATCGGTTCACAGACCAATCGATAATAAACAAACAGATAAAAATAGCAAAATTTAAAACATTTACACGGAGAAGATAGAATGAATAGCGAAAACCAGGAAAGTTTCCCGGATCCAAAGCGTTTCCATAAGCTTTATGGCAAAAAGTCCACCCTGATGGATTACCGCGATAAAGATTATGCCGATTATATTATTATGTCGATAATGACCGCCATAGTGGCGTATTTGTCTTTTGGTGCCAGCAATGTGATCACCTATTTAGCCGCTTTTTTGTGTTTGGCGATGGTGGTGGTATTTCCAATCAGACATGGGGTAAAGTGGACGATACCTGTATTGTTTAAAAAACCTCATGCGCTGGTGCTTAAGTTGGTCTATCAAGTGCAAAATATTATGCCGGTGTATTTAATCGCGATCGCGGTATTACTGGCCGAAAATGCGTTTGTCTATTACTTCCCTGATTTACCCCATCATACTGAATTGATGCGCGACATTGCGTTTGCTTTGTTCTACTTACATTTTGGCGGCATCACTTTGTATCGCAGTTATATTTTATATGTGCACCTGCAAAGAAAAGAACTGGTGACAGAAGTGTTGATGCAAACCGTGTGGAAAAGACACTTATCAAAACAAGCCAATATTACCCTTGAAATTTGGCACGCTTATTTCACCGGGGTATTGGCCCATATTATGTTGATCACGCCGTGGTTCTTGGTGATCAGTTTTACCAATTACTCCTTAGTATTTATGCCGCTGGCGTTGGTGCTGAACTTTTTCATCGGCAAAGAATTTCTGAGAGTCTTTA
The DNA here is from genome assembly GCA_047617105.1 of Phenylobacterium sp. Lineage (GTDB taxonomy): Bacteria > Pseudomonadota > Gammaproteobacteria > Enterobacterales > Alteromonadaceae > JABSOG01. The sequence goes on from JBLGCB010000023.1 coordinate 4,437, forward strand.
ACGAATGGGTCTATCGCGATCACTGGTTGGGTCATCACTGTGATGTCGACTTTTTATATTTTCATGGCCCGCACCACGATGCCATTCCATCTGGTTTGATTGGCGTGTCGGGCAATGGCTTTTTAGAAGGGTTTATGCGCCATTCTATTGGCGTGCCGTTAACCTTTTTCAATCCTTTGATGGCGGTGATCGGCTATTCTGCTGAAGTGCAGGGCGATATCGAAGGGCACCAGTTTATTCCGGGCATTTATCCCAAGTCTAACCTCGAATTTCAAAAAATGAATCAGCATTCTATGCACCATTTTGGTTTGATTTTTCCGCTCAGTATTGCGTTGAAAACCGACCAGCCAGATTTTGATATAAGCTTTAATCCTCAGGTAAAATATCTGCCCGATTCGATGCAAAACAGCGTGCGAATTGATGAGCAGCTGAATAACTTTAAGTGGGACAACGCCAGATATAAACACTACCTCAGTTTGGTGGTGAAATATGAAGGCGATACGGTAAAAGAACAAGTGCCGACAGAATAATACCGATTGACCAGTCTCAATCAGACAACATGATAATTAAACGATTAAATCACATAATAGTAAGGAAAATGACCCATGAGCTTAGTTGGAATTGAAGCGATGAATGTTTTTGGCGGCACGGTATACGTGGACGTCAGCAAGCTTGCCGAGCACCGTGAATTGGATACCACCCGGTTTGCCAATTTATTGATGAAAGAAAAAAGTGTCGCGATGCCTTATGAAGATCCAATCACTTTTGCGGTGAATGCGGCCAAGCCGATTATTGATGCCCTGAGCGAAGAAGATAAAAACCGCATCGAAATGGTTATCACCTGTACTGAGTCATCGTTTGATTTTGGTAAATCGATGAGTACTTATTGCCACGATTTGTTGGGCCTAAGCCGCAACTGTCGTTTGTTCGAACTGAAAAATGCGTGTTACTCAGGGGTTGCTGGTTTTCAGATGGCGGTTAACTTCATTTTGTCACAAGCCTCACCGGGTGCCAAAGCCCTAGTGATTGCCACTGACGTTGCCCGTTTTATGGTTGAGCAAGGCGGCGATGCGTTGTCTGCCGATTGGTCATTCGCCGAGCCAAGCAGTGGTGCCGGTGCGGTGGCGATGCTGGTCAGTGATCAGCCGCATATCTTCCAAGTAGATGTCGGTGCTAATGGTTATTACGGTTACGAAGTGATGGATACGTGTCGTCCAACTGCCGATGGCGATGCTGGTGACACTGATTTATCGTTATTGTCTTATCTTGATTGCTGCGAAAACGCCTTCAAAGAATATCAAAAACGTGTGCCTGGTGCTGATTTCGCCGAGACCTTTAGCTATATGGCTTACCACACCCCATTCGGCGGCATGGTCAAAGGTGCTCACCGTAATATGATGCGTAAATTGGTTAAAGCCAAACCAAGAGAAATCGAAGCCGATTTCCAGCATCGTGTCACGCCAGGGCTAGATTACTGTCAACGCGTCGGTAATATCATGGGTGCAACGGCGATGCTGTCTGTGGCCAGTACTATCGCCAATGGTGATTATGCCACCCCACAACGTATCGGTGCCTTCTCTTATGGTTCAGGTTGTTGTTCAGAATTTTTCAGTGGCGTGGTCACTCACGAAGCACAGCAGGCGATTTTGGCCTTGAACATCAAAGATCACCTCGACAGACGTTATGAATTGAATATGCTCGATTACGATGACTTGTTGGTTAACAACAATGATTTGAAATTCGGCACTCGTAATCTGGTCATCGACACCACTTTTGCGCCACAAGCGCGTACTTGTCAGGGCCGACCGACCTTGTTCTTGAAAGAAATCAAGGACTTCCATCGCGAATACGAATGGGTATCTTAAATGAACAGTTATGACACCCTCCAGGTACGATTTGAAGAAGATATTTGTTTTATTCAAATCGACCGCCCTGAGGCCAACAATACCATCAACGATCAACTGGTGGTCGAATTGACTCAGGTTTTGGCGCTGTGTGAAGACAACGCCAAAATCGTGGTTTTAGAAGGCTCAGCAGAAGTGTTTTGTTTTGGCGCAGATTTTAAGGAGTTGCAACACACCCTTGAAAATGATGCCCATGATCAAGATCCGGGTCCTTTGTACGATGTGTGGTATAAACTGGCCAATGGCCCGTATGTCACCATCGCCCATGTGCGCGGTAAAACCAACGCCGGTGGCATTGGTTTTGTTGCAGCGTGTGACATCGTTTTGTGTGAAGAAACGGCCACTTTCAGCTTATCAGAACTGTTATTTGGCTTAATGCCTGCCTGTGTATTGCCATTTTTAATTCGCCGAGTGGGTTTCCCCAAGGCCAATTATATGACCCTGATGACCCAACCGATTTCGGCCAAACAGGCGCAGGAATGGGGTTTGGTTGATGCGTGTGGAGCCAACAGCAAAAACTTGCTGCGCAAACATTTATTGCGTTTGCGTCGCTTATCAAAACCTGGGATATTGCGTTACAAACGTTATATGAATAACCTCGATGACTCGCTGGCGATATCAAAGCAAAAAGCCCTTGATGCCAATGTTGATGTGTTTTCGGATGCAGATAACCTCGCCAAGATTGTGCGTTTTGTTAAAACGGGTAAGTTTCCCTGGGAAGGAGCGTAACCATGTCAGTGGTTGAATTAGAGGATATCGCCCCGGGCATTGTCCAGGTGACGATGCAGGATAAGGAAAGTAAAAACACCTTTTCTGATGCCTTGATGTTAGGCATCATCGATGCGTTTGAAACCATTGAAACCCGCACCGATTTAAAGGTGGTGATTTTAACTGGTTACGACAGTTATTTTTCCAGTGGTGGTACCCAAGAAGGTTTGCAGTATTTATCACAAGGCAAAACCAAGTTCACCGACAAAGACCTTTATAGTTTGGCGTTGAACTGTCCAATTCCGGTGATTGCAGCGATGCAAGGCCACGGTATTGGCGGTGGTTTTGTGATGGGCATGTTTGCTGATTTTGTGGTGTTGAGTCGAGAAAGTATTTATACCACCAACTTTATGAAATACGGCTTTACCCCGGGCATGGGTGGCACTATGATTGTGCCTGAAAAACTAGGCACTGCCTTGGCCCATGAAATGATGCTGGGGGCCAAGAACTATCGCGGCGCAGAGCTGGCGGCACGGGGTATTCCTTATCCGGTATTGCCACGAGCCGAAGTATTGCCTTATGCGATTGATTTGGCCCATGGTTTGGCCGAAAAGCCCAGAGTGTCGCTGGTGACGTTAAAAGATCATCTGGTGGCCGCATTGCGCGAGCAACTGCCCAAAACCATTGAACAAGAAGTGTTGATGCACGAGAAGACAATTCATCAACCGGAAGTGGTTGAGCTGATTAATAAGAACTTTGGTCGATAGACCGTATTAAACCCAATTTAAATAGGAATAGTAACCATGAGCCAGAAAGAAGTTTTTGACATTATCGTAGAACACACCCGTGAAGTGGTATTTGAATTAGAAGATCATGCCTTCACTATGGAAGATTCACTTAAAGCTTTGGGTGCCAACTCAATTGACCGTTCAGAAGTCATCATGATGACGCTGGAAAGCTTAGACTTTCAGATGCCGATGGCGTCGCTGGCCAAAGCTGAAAATATTGGCGCTTTAGCAAGCCTTATTAATGATGCCAGATAATCAAGCCAAAATCGTCGTCACCGGTTTGGGCGTCACCTCTGCCATAGGGCAGGGCAAAGATGCCTTCACTGCGGCGTTGCTGCAAGGTCAGCATCAATTTGAGGTGATGAAACGTCCCGGCCGCCAACAGCCTGATGCCGCTGATGGTGAAGGTACTGCCTTTTTAGGCGCCGAAATCGCTAATTTGGTGATGCCTGCCTCGGCACCTCGTCATGAATTACGCACCGCCTCCTTGTCTACTCAGGTGGCTTTGGCGACGCTCGATGAAGCGTTTAACGATGCTAACTTGGCCGATGTTGACCCGGCACGTATCGGTTTGGTGGTGGGTGGTTCTAACTTTCAACAACGCGAGTTGGTGCTGGCCCACAATAAATTTCAAAACCGGCTTCAGTTTATGAGACCCACTTATGCGATGTCTTATATGGACAGCGATTTATGTGGTTTATGCACTCAGACGTTTGGCATTACTGGTTTTGCTTATACCATGGGCGGCGCGTCTGCCAGTGGTCAGGCGGCGGTGATCCAAGCCATTGAAGCAGTACAATCCGGTCAGGTTGATGTCTGTATCGCGGTCGGTGCGCTGATGGATTTGTCTTATTTTGAATGTCAGGGTTTTCGCTCTTTAGGTGCGATGGGTGCTGATAATTTCGCTGATGATCCGGCGGGGGCGTGTCGACCATTTGACCGCGATCGCAATGGCTTTATATTTGGCGAAAACTGCGGTGCCATTGTTATTGAAAAGGAATCTACCGCCAACCGAGCCGGGGTTAAACCTTATGCCCGAATGTCAGGCTGGGGCATGACCATGGATGCGCATCGCAATCCGGATCCGTCATTTGATGGTGAAGTCAGTGTGATTGAAAAAGCGTTAAAACGAGCGCAGTTAGCTGCCAGCGACATTGATTATATTAACCCGCATGGCACAGGTTCGGGTATTGGCGATGTGACTGAGTTAAAGGCGATTCGTCATTGTGGTTTAGACCATGCGTATCTCAATGCGACCAAGTCGATCACCGGGCACGGCCTAAGCGGTGCAGGGTCAATAGAGTTGGTGGCGACTATGTTACAAATGAAAGCAGGCCAGTTACATCCGAGTCGCAACCTTGATAACCCAATGGAACAGGGTTATAACTGGGTGCAACATCAAGCGGTGTCTCATCAAATCAACAATGCACTGAAAATGAGCATGGGTTTTGGTGGTGTCAATACGGCAATTTGCTTGCAAAGTTATTAATAGACTTTCGATAAGCTTTCGAAAACGTAAGAATTAATTAAAAGGTTATAGCAATGAAAACATATATGTTTCCAGGTCAAGGATCGCAAAAGATTGGTATGGGTGGCGATTTATTTGACGAGTTTAAAGATTTAACCAAACAAGCGGACAGCATTCTTGGTTATTCAATCAAAGAATTGTGTTTAGAAGACCCGCGTAAAGAGCTTGGTCAAACCCAATTTACCCAACCCGCATTGTATGTTGTAAATGCTTTGTCTTATTACAAAAAAATCCAAGAAACTGGCGAGAAACCTGATTTTGTCGCTGGTCACTCTTTGGGTGAGTTTAACGCCTTATTGGCCGCAGAATGTTTTGATTTTGCTTCTGGTTTAAAGTTGGTGAAAAAACGTGGCGAACTGATGAGCAAAGTCAGTGGCGGCGGCATGGCTGCGGTGGTTAACGCATCTAAAGAAGAAATCGAAGAGATTCTGAAAACCAATAACCTTGATGGCATCGATTTGGCCAATTTCAACACTGGTTCACAAATCGTCATTTCTGGGTCAAAAGACGATATCAACAGCGCACAAGCATTCTTCCAAGAAGGCATGATGCAGTATCACCTGTTAAAAACCAGTGGTGCTTTCCATTCACGTTACATGGAACCTTCAAAGAAAAAATTCGCCACTTACCTGAAGAAATTTGGCCTTGGCGAGCTACAAATCCCGGTGATTTCAAACGTCACGGCTTTGCCTTATCAAAATGACCAAGTGATGCTGAATTTGTCGAGCCAAATCGCCAGTTCGGTGAAATGGTCTGACAGTGTGCATTATCTGCTGGCTCAAGGCAGCGAAGCCGAGCCAATGGAATTTGTCGAAATTGGTCATGGTAATGTGTTGACCGGTTTGATTCGTAAAATCACTCGCGAAGTGACCAAAGCTGCCAAAGCTAAGGCCAAAGAAGCCGCGGCGGCACCTGCGCCTGTTCCGGCTCAGACGGATAAGCCAAAGAGCTTTATTGATGCTGAGCAGCAAGTAAAAGACTGGAACAGCAAACATCCAATTGGCACCAAAGTGACATCGACCAGCGCAGATTACGATCAGCTTGAAACCAGAACCGAAGCCGTGGTGTTATTTGGCCATCGTGCGGCGGTTTATATGAAGTCATATAATGGTTATTTCGATTTGAACGAACTCGCTGCTGGGTAGTAGTAAGGCGATTACAACGATGAAAAAACCAATTGTTTTTATGTTTTCTGGTCAGGGTTCACAATATTACCAGATGGGTAAAGAGCTGTATGATAATCACCCGCGTTTTAAGATGTGGATGGATTATTGTGATGAAATGGTCGAGCCACTGATAGACACTTCTTTGATTGATATTATCTATGATCAGGAGGTGACAAAAACAGACCCATTTGATCGCCTGTTATACAGCAACCCGGCGTTATTGTGCATTGAATACTCGCTAGCCCGGGTATTGATGGAATCGGGTATCCAGCCTGACTACGTGTTAGGTTACAGCCTTGGCGAGTTTACCGCGTCGGTTATCTCTGGTGCGGTATCGCTCGAAGAAGCGATTGAACTCACCGTTGAGTTTGCCAAATTGCTCGAAAAAGATATGCCTGCGGCGGGGATGTTGGCGGTGATTGATTCCACCGACATCATCAATCAGCACGCCGAGTTGTTCGCCAAAAGCTGGGTGACGGGCAGTAACTTCGACCGTAACTTTGTCGTCAGTGGCTTAAGTCAAGATATCACTGAGCTGATGGCGGCGTTAAAAGCCAAACGAATATTACACCAGCGATTGCCAGTCAATTATGGTTTTCATACCCAGATAATCGACCCGGTAGAAGCCCAGTTTAAACAGCTGGTGCGTAATATTTATGCTGGTGATATTGAAGTGGCAACGATTTCAGCCCTTACTGGCGGCCAAATTGATGAAGTCAACCAAGACTATTTTTGGAATGTGGTGCGCCAACCGGTGGATTTTGCCAAAACCATCACCGGGGTGCTGCAACAACAAGACTGTGTGTTTATTGATGTTGGTCCTAGCGGCACGCTGGCGACTTTTGTTAAATACCTGATGCCCGAGGGTTCACAATCTGAACATTTTGAAGTGATGAATCAATATGGTAAAAACCTGCGGTCACTTGAGAATCTAGAAACTGCGCTGGTTAAATAGGCCCTTTGTGAAATAGTACTTGCGCTGTAAAACTGTTAACGGTTTGCCAGTCGTTGCGGTATCTGCCTGGTTAGTGCCCGTCTTGAAACCTCACATGGATGTGAGTTTCTGGACGATAACTGGTTAATAAAGACTCCAAGTAACCCGGTCATACCAACCGTTTTGGCACCCATGGGATATATCCTTTGGCTGCTTTTTTTTGCACAGGGATGTGCTTCACTGGTTTTGTTCCAGACAAAAGCCAGTATTTCCACCGTCCCTGGCGCAATGCGCCTCGTCACCTCGGACCACGCTACATCCCTATTATTAATCCTTAGAGATATCACCATAGGGTGCTCTTGCTTAATTAGTGCACGAAAATGCACGTTTTTACCATAAATGGCATGGAATGGCCGAGAATCGACCATTTGGATTGTGTCGCTTGATGGCTTTATTCGCTAAAATTTCTCGTTAATAGTCTATTGACTGATTCATTCAGTGAAGGAGCAACAGTGAAACTATCTATCGCCACCCAAATCAACATCGTCCATATAATCTTGATATTGTTCGCGTTGATAACAACGGTGATATTAGGCTTTGCGGCAACTCAATATGAGCATCAAATCGCTGTGCTGTCGATATACCCCCTATTGATAGGCGGGACGTTATTGACCATGCTCGCGGTCACCGTGGTTACCCGAATGATTATCAATGATAAAGTGATCAAACCGGTAAAGAAATTTACCCGGGAAATGCTCCGTATGGTCAACAAACAACCGTTTGGCCAACAAAAAGCAGAATCGGCATTGCTTGACATCGATCAGCTCGAAGGGACCTTCTCCTATTTGAAAGAAAAATTGAATAGAAATAACAGTTTGGTGTGTGACAAAATCGAAGAACAGATGATGACATTGCAGCAAGTTCTGTCGAGTTTTAATATTGCGGTTATTATTACTGACAATCGCTCTAAAATCACTTTTATGAATCCCCTGGCGGTGGCGCTGACACAATGGCAATTTCCTGCAGCCCGAGGTGAGGCGCTGCCTGTTGTTTTCAATGCAATAAACACCACAGGATCTAAAACAGAAGATGAGGTTCTGGATGCGTTTTTAGCGTTTGACCACAAGTCTTTGCTGGTGACCCGTGATGTCAACACCATTGAAGTGGTTCACAATACTATAGTGATCAGTAAATCAGGTTGTACCGTCGCCTTAGTGTTGGCCTTTAAGCAAAGTGACAAAAACCCTGTTGAGTGCGAAAAAGTTTAAATACATGACTTAAATACATGTAATTATTTGAAAATATGTTTAATCAACCTATAATCCTGCTTAGCGTCGAAGTTTGGCTTACATCAAAAAAATCCCCCTTAGGGTGATTGTTTGGTGTATCTATAAGACAGACTCTTTAAACTATTTGCTCCGGTTGACAGGCCGGTAAGTTATTAAAAATATGCGATTGACTGAAGTACGCTTTTCCCACCATTTTAACGCTATAGCTGGCACGTTCAAGTGTTTTGGCTGGATATTCCTATACTTGCTTTTTGGCATTGCTCGGGCCGAGGCCTCTGGTCCGGCGGTCAGTTTCGAACGGTTTACTGTAGAGCAAGGATTGCCTGTGAGTTCTGTTGCATGTGTTGTAAAAGGGAGCAATGGATTTATCTGGTTATGTACTACCGCCGGTTTGGTTCGTTATGACGGCTATCAATTTAAAGTTTACAGTCATGACAAAGACAATCCAAATTCATTGTCCGATAACGATGTGACGACAGTTTTCGAGGATTCCAAAGGGGTGCTTTGGATTGGCACCTATAGCAGCGGACTGAATCGTTATGATCCGATAACTGGCGTTTTCGAACGGTTTTTAGCTGACCCGGAAGACAGTACAAGTTTAAGTCAGAATCATGTTTCAGCAATAGTGGAAGATCATGAGGGTAATTTGTGGATATCGACCAAGAATGGATTGAATCTTTACCACCTTGGCACAGGCCAGTTTAGCCATTATAAAAGAGACAATAACGACCCCAATAGCCTTGATACCAATGTAATACTCTCGTTGTATATAGATACCGATGGTTCACTTTGGGTGGGGACTGCCCGCAGATTGGATAAATTTGATCGGCAAAATAAACGATTCATCCACTTTGAACCCAAAGGTGACTCGCCTGCCAGTTGGACTGGTCGAGGCATTACCCAGATCTTCAGGGATTCAAGACTGACGCTTTGGGTCACTACAGAAAATGGACTATTTAAAGTACTCGAAGATATTGAACAACTGCTTCCTGTGGGACAAAACGATTTGACTCATATTCGCGTGTATGCGTTATATGAAGATCTTAATGGTGACATTTGGATAGGCATTAATGGTGGTGGTATCAGTAAATATGATCCTGATACAGCGAGGTTTAGTCATTACAAGCATAAGGAGAGCGACAGCCACAGTTTGGTCAATAACAAAGTGTTGTCAATTTATGGGGATGAAGATGGGCTAATGTGGGTCGCAACAGATGGTGGATTGAGCAAATTGAATTTGCGTGCCAGTCAATTTAAATATTTTCGAAACTATGATGATGTTGAGCGCAGTTTATCAAACAACTCGGTCAGTGCATTGTTCAAACCCGATAAGGCCCCACTTTGGGTGGGGCACAGTAAGGGGTTGGACTGGTATGATCCCTTGACTGGTTTATTCAAACATTTTCGTCATGACCCAAACGATGCACAGACCATCACCTCAGGCGCTGTATTTTCCTTGTATGGAGATAAGAATGGCTTTATGTGGGTTGGCACTAATGGGGGATTGAGCAAGTTCAATCCTGACAAAGGCCACTTTGAACGAATTACTTATCGTGGTAAGGGCCGCTACCCTTTAAATATGTCGGCAACTATTGCACTTTATTCTGATACCTAGGGGAGTATGTGGATTGGCGGATATGGTGGTGGATTATATAAACATAATATTGATACCGGTGATTACCAACAATTTGTTCATGAACCGTCTGACCCGCACAGTTTGAGTAATAATATTGTCAATATTATTTACCAAGATAGTCAAGGCACACTGTGGATTGGTACTGACAAAGGTTTAAACAAATTCGATAGCGTCAATAATCAATTCGAATCTTTTCAATACCAGCAAAACCAAACAGGCAGCCTGAGCCATAATGTCGTCATCACCATTGCAGAAGATCAACAAGGCACATTGTGGGTAGGTACTGCAAATGGCCTCAATGCTTATGACTCGAACACCGGGTTATTTGTGCGTTATGGCCAACAAGAGGGTTTGACCAATGATACGATAGCCGGCATTTTATCGGATGGCAGCGGTGCCTTATGGGTCAGTACCAAAGGGGGGCTGTTTCGTTTTGATCCGCTGACAAAAATGTTCAAAACCTTTACTCAAGCTGATGGGCTGCAAAGTAACGATTTTCATCGGCACACCAATTTTAAAGCCGCTGATGGTGAATTGATTTTTGGTGGCGCTAACGGGTTTAATCGTTTTTATGGGGAGCGGATTGTTGATGATAATACAGTCCCTAAAGTGGTCCTGACCGATCTGATACTGTTTAATCAATTAGTGCGCCCGGGCCAAACAACCGAAAGCGGTTTCGACTTGCCTATGCCCATCGATCAGATGTCGCAGCTGACGATCAATCATCATCAGTCTTTGATTTCATTTGAATTTTCTACCCTGGACTACCGTGATCCGGCGCGTAATCAATATCGCTATAAGCTTGAAGGGTTGGATGAAGACTGGCGCGTGGCAGATGCCAAAATTCGCCGAGCGACCTATACCAATCTGCCTGGTGGGGACTATGTATTGCGGGTTAAAGGCAGCAATAAAAATGGGGTCTGGAATGAAACATCGCTCAAACTATACGTTTTGCCGCCACCCTGGCGCACCTGGTGGGCGTATACCATGTATACATCAGTGGTCATGGCGATACTATTGGCATTTATCAGGTTGCAACGAAACAAAGTCCATATAGAGCGTGAGGCTAATCGTCAGCTCAAACAGGTCGATAAACTCAAAGATGAGTTTCTGGCCAATACCTCCCACGAACTGAGAACCCCGCTTAACGGCATTATTGGTTTAACTGACTCGCTGATGAGCGAAAATGGCCTGCTGTTGAGCGATGAGGCCAATCACCGTGCCAACCTTATTAAAACCAGTGCGACCCGGTTGTCTTTTTTGATTGATGATATTCTTGATTTTTCTAAACTCAAAAACAATGAACTGGCGATAAATCGAAAATCGGTGAGTATCAGGGAGTTGGTTGGTGTGGTTGTGCCCTTGTGTCGGCCTTTGCTTAAAACTAAAGCGATTAAATTGAACAATGAGGTGAGCGAGGGGCTGCCCAAAGTGTGCGCCGACGAAAACAGGGTGCAACAGGTGTTATATAACCTGCTGGGCAATGCCATCAAATTTACCCACAAAGGTAGTGTGACCATTACCACGACTGTAGAAGCTGGTTTTGTTTGGATTAGCATCAGTGATACCGGCATCGGCATCGAACAAAACAAACTTGAGTCGGTGTTTACCCCGTTCGAACAAATATCTGGTGATATTTCCCGCCAATATGGCGGCACCGGGTTGGGTTTGAGCATCAGTCGAAAACTGATCGAACTGCAAGGCGGACAAGTCAAAATCGACTCGACCGTGGAACAGGGCACGCGGGTGCAGTTCAGTCTGCCTGTTTATCAACAAATCGGCCAAAGCGATGTTGATACTGAGGCGGTTCAAACCATACCTGCGATGCCACAATATGATTTGCCACAAGCGCCAGAAGCACTGATTGTTACACAGGCCCGAGCAACCAATGAACAGCAAGTGGCTGCTCATTTGTTGTTGGTTGATGACGATCCTATTAATCTGCAGGTTTTGGTTGATCAGTTCCACAGCGAGTTTACCGTAACGACTGCCAACGATGGTTTACAAGCCCTCGATGCATTGGACAGTGATGATTCGATTAACCTGGTGATACTGGACGTCATGATGCCGGTGATGAATGGCTATGAAGCGTGTGAAAAAATACGCCAGCGGTATTCGTCGACACAGTTGCCGGTGATCTTGTTGACGGCCAAAACGCAAACCGGTGATATGATCAAAGGTTTGGCCAATGGTGCCAATGATTATGTCAGCAAACCTTTTGACCGTGCTGAGCTGTCAGCCCGGGTGAATACCCAATTGCAAATTCAGGCTGCGGCAAATGAGCGGGTCAAACAGGCGCAGATTAAAGCCATACTGGATGTCTCTGAACAGCCAATATTGGCGTTTTATGGCCAGGGAGAAATCGGTTATTCCAACGACAATATGCAAACGTTGTTGGGCAAAAGCCACAATGAGCTGACCTGCGAACCATTGAGTCGTTTTATTGCTGGTTGGCAAAACCTCGATATATTCGTTAACGACGATGAGCACATGCGTCAATCGATTGATATTACACTCAACACCGGGGCCAATCGCCAGATGGTGGCAGATTGTTATCACATCACCACCGGGAAGACAGACATTTATGTATTATATTTAAATCCGGCGGTCGCCAATAACCATGACTTACAGGACACACTCAAGTTTCAACAGATGCGTGCGGTCATCAGCCAGGTATCACAAGAAATGAGCGAGCTGACCAGTATTATGAATGCTGATCAAAGCGGTGATGGTTTAACCTTGGCTAACTCAGAAAAATTGGTTAACTCAGAAAAATTGGCTAACTCAGAAAAATTGGTTAACTCAGACGCCCAATTGGCCAATAGCCAGGGCTCGGCTCAGGCGTTTGGAGAGTTGTTGGTCAATACCATGCGAAGTGCGCTTAATTATTGGGAGATCGGCAGTCAAAAACCCAAGTCGAAGCTGATTAGCGAAAGTGAAATCTGGAGTGGATATCTTGACAGTGGTACGTATCGGTCACGCACTTTTGACCGCTACCTGCAAGTCAAAACGCTGCCGAAGAAGCCGAAGTGGCAAAAGGTGGTCAGAACGGCGCATTATGTGCTGGACAATTGCCCGCTGGACGACAAGGCCAGACAAAACCTAGAGCACAGTATCGCAGCAATAACCGAGATTGGTTGTGGCAGCTAGGTCTGATAAATGGTGCACCCTTTCAAAAACGTCACATCAGGGCAGCACCGTGCTGGTGCACCATTCGCGGCAGGGACGCTTCGCTGCTGCCGCTCCTACGAGATTGTGACCCAGTTTGATTGGTGCTCAACCCTCCATTGATTTTCGTAACCCTTAATCCGCGTCAAAAAAACATTGCTGAAAAATCCACGCTAAAACCCAACAAATCATAAATAATCAATAAAAACAATAAGATAAGAATTGTCAAAAACTCATATTTGGCAAAATGGCACATAATGGCCGGAAACAAACCAGCTTTGCCATACCGCATTGACCTCACCGTGAATACCATTACAACACGTCAAAGAAAAAGCCCAATCTGTATTTGTTCGTCCATTAGTGGATGTTGAAATGAGGGTGGGTGTTAATTCAAGGCTGTAGGTTTTTTGTCAAAAAAACCGTCGGTGGGCACTCGTCACATAGCAATCTGTTATCGAAGCGAGAGACCTATTTTTGTTAACAAAATAATGGTGATTATCGTGAAACTTAAAACGTTGCTAAAGCAATCCTTGTGGTTGCTCTCTCTTACCGGGTTATCCGCTTATGCGGCACCGGATATAACTTCCTCTACCTATGATCATAGTACCGGGGCGCTGGTCGTCACCGGCTCTGGTTTTGTCGCTACGGCAGGCGTCACCAATGATGTTGATGTCACCAAGATAAAACTCAAGGGCAGCAATGCCTTTTATAACCTGACCAGCAGCAATGTTGAAATTACCAGCGGGACCGAGTTCACGGTGATTTTAAATGGCATTGACCGTGCGATTGCTGTTCCGGAGCTGCCTGATGATGGCACTGCGTTTAATCCCGGTGGGCTTAATCGAGATTATGCGTTACAGGCTGATGACGGATTTATTCCGGCAGCAGCGGGTGCTGTGTCCACCGACCAAGCCATAACAGCCAGCAATGCAACAGCAGCGTCGATAACCAGTGTGACTTACGACACTTCAAGCGGCGTATTGGTGGCAACGGGGATTGGATTTGCTGCACGAAATCCAAATACCGGAAACCCTGATACAAGTAACGACGTTAATCTCACAAAGCTCGCCTTTACCGGCAGCGAAAGTGGGACTTACACCTTAACCGGTGCCAATATTGATGTCACTTCAAGCACTGAATTCTCCGCGACATTGGGCACTACCGATAAAAATGGTGTTAATGCCTTGCTTAACCAAAACGGCACCGCTTCAGTGGACGCGACGACTTATAATATTGCCGCCGCTTCAGGTTACCTGCCGTGGACATCTGGAACAACCCCAGCTGATGCCACTACGCCGGTGACCGCCTCTGGTTTTGCAGACATGAGCTCAGCGACATACGACCATAATACTGGCACCCTAGTGGTTACCGGTTCTGGTTTTGTCGCCACCGCAGGCGCCACTAATGATGTCGATGTGACCAAAATCAAACTCAAAGGCAGCAATGCCTTTTATAATTTGACCAGCACCAATGTTGAAATTACCAGCGCCACCGAGTTTAGTGTGGCTTTAAATGGCATTGACCGTGCGATTGCGGTTGCTGAATTTCCATATGATGGCACTGCATTTAACCCCGGTGGGCTTAACCGAGCTTACACTTTACAGGGTGATGAGGGATTTATTGCAGCAGCAGCAGGCGCAGTTTCCACCGATAAGCCGATTAACGTCAGCAATGTCGTCGCAGCGTCGATAACCAGTGCGACATACGATACCTTAAGTGGCGTATTGACGGTCACTGGTGTTGGATTTGCCTCACGAAATCCAAATACCGGAAACCCGGATACCAGTAACGATGTCAACCTGACAAAATTAACCTTTACCGGAGAAGCGGGTGGCACTTATACCTTAACAGGTGCCAATATTGATGTGACCTCAAACACAGCATTCACCACAACACTGGGCACAACCGATATAAACGGCATCAATGCGTTGCTTAACAAAAATGGCACGTCTTCAGCGGACGCGACGGCTTACAATATTGCGGGTGCTTCGGGTTATCTGCCGTGGACATCTGGAACCACCCCAGCCGATGCCACTTCGGCTGTCACCGCCTCTGGTTTACCTGAAATCACCTCGGCAACATTCGATCTCAATACCGGCTCGCTGGTCGTCACTGGTAATGGTTTTGTTGCCACTGCGGGTGCCGATAATGATATTGATGCGACCAAGCTGATAGTGGGTTTTGACGGTGCTCGTACTTCATTACTAACATTGGCTACAACCACCAATGTTGAAATAACCGATAGCACATCGTTTACGGTCGCTGTTGCGGGTCGTGATTATTTGAGATTAGTCGCTTTATATTCTAGCGATGGCACAACGACATCTGCTGGAGGTAATGATAATCCAAACGTCTTACAAGCGACCAGCGGCTATATGGCAGCATCAGCTGGTGCAGTATCCGCTAACAAGACTGTTAACGTAAGCAACTATGCCGCCCCTGCGGTTACTGGTGTCGCTTACGATTATACAACAGGTATTTTGGTCGTGACTGGCACAAAAATGGGCGCGCACCTGACTGAAGCGACCGATACCACCCGTACTCAAATCAGACTTACAGGAAAGGCCGGGTCTACCTTTAATTTAAATGCAACCAGCGAAGTGGCTTTAACATCCACCACAACACTGACAATACCGCTTCATGCAGACGATAAAGCGGCAGTCAACCTGTTGTTGGATACCAATGGTACTGTGGCTTCAGACTTCACTACATATGACTTTTTCGCGGATAATGCGTGGTTGACAGGGCAAACCTCTTTCAGGATTTCTACTTTGGCTATGACTGTCAGCAATGCGCCAATTCCGGCGTCTATTGAAACGGCGAGTTATGATGCTTCAACCGGCGTATTGGTGGTTGCTGGTACATTGCTCCAGGCAAAAACCGGGCTGGCGAATGACATTGATGCGAGCAAGTTAGTCTTTACCGGAGACGCAGGTATCAGCTATACATTGACCGATACTACCGACGTGGAACTGACCGACGCCAGCGGATTTACCTTAACACTCAGTGCCACTGATAAAAGGTTCATCAATGGTTTACTCAACAAAGACGGTGCTAGTGCCGACAGCGGTGCGACTTATAATCTGGCAGGTACTGCGGGTTATCTTGCAGAACAATTAACGTACCTCGACACCACAGCAACAATCAACGTCAGCAATGTTGCCTTGCCCACAGTGACCAGCGCAACTTATGACTATGGTAATGCCACTTTGGTTGTGACCGGTACTAACTTCGTCAGTAAGCAGGGTTCGGATGATGACATTGATGCCACTAAGTTCACCTTTACCGGTGAAGGGGGTCAATCGCACACCTTAACGGCTGATGCCAGTAATGTCGATATTACGTCTGATACTGCCTTAACATTGACCGTTGATGTGGTCAATCAGGCAATGCTTAATTATTACCTCAATAAAGATGGTACTGCCTCAAATGGTGCAACAACCTATAACTTGGCCGTTGCTGATAACTGGATGGTCAATGCGCCGACTTCGCAAGATACTGTAGATGCGACTAATGGTATTAGCGTCAGCAATCTTACGGCGCCGACCATTAGTGAAGCCCGGTATGATTTTGATGCGGGCAGTTTGAATATCAGAGGGTTCAATTTAGTCAGGCAGCCGGGTGACAACAATGATGTCGATCCGTCAAAACTGACGCTTAAAGGCCAGGGCGGGGTAACTTATACATTGACGACATCAGCGGTTGATCATGCCAGTAATATTTCACGTCAGCTGATCGTTTTACTCAACGCAGAAGATAAACTGAACGTTAATGGTTTATTTAATCAGGACGATGCCAGCGCGCTTGATGGCACGGCTTACAATTTGGCCGTTATTGACAATTGGCAACCTGGTGCGTTGGCCACATTGGATTTGGCAGATACCACCACGGTGCTCAACGTCAGCAGCCATAATGAGCCAACGATTAACTCGGCCACTTACGATTACAATACCGGTAATTTAGTGGTGACAGGTGATTACTTTGTCCGCGCACAAGGTGTGACTAACGATGTTGATGTGACCAAACTCACGCTCAAAGGCGAGGCCGATGGCGTTCATGTATTGAGCTCACCGAGTGTTGAAGTCACCTCTCAAACGGCTTTCACGGTGGCATTAAGTGCATCTGATAAAGCCGCCGTTAACGGTTTATTAAACAAAAGTGGTACGTTATCCAATGACGCCAAGGTCTACAACTTATCGGCGGCCAACAGTTTTCTACCCACAGCCACAGGGACTGCTGACACTTCAAATGCGGTGACCGTCAGCAACTTTGCCTCACCGGACATCACTTTGGCAGCCTATGATGGCACAGCTGGCACGTTAACAGTGACCGGGACTGGTTTTGTCAGTAAAGCCGGCGCGGCTAATGATACCGACCTAACTAAGCTGACCATTACAGGCGAAGGTGCAGGCACTTACGTATTGACCTCGACCAATGTCGAACTGACGTCAGCTGAATCATTTGTGGTGACCTTAAATGCGGCGGATACATTCGAAGTCAATAGTTTGCTTAACAAAGACGGTACTACTGCGGGTGACAGCACGGCTTATAATTTGGCTGCGGCGGATAATTACTTGCAAGGTGCTATTGCAGCGACTGACTTAACCGATGCAACCAATGGGATGACGGTGAGCAACGTTGCTATACCAACCATCACTTCAGCTACTTATGATGCGACCTCTGGTGCCCTGGTGGTAACGGGGAGCAATTTACTGAAAAAAACTGGTGCGACCAATGATGTCTTGGTGACCAAACTCAGCCTCGCAGGTGAGGGTGGCAGTAGTTACACCTTGAGCAGTGCCGATGTTGAAGTGACCTCAGGTACGGCCTTTACTGTGACA
Organism: Phenylobacterium sp.; assembly: GCA_047617105.1. GTDB lineage: Bacteria > Pseudomonadota > Gammaproteobacteria > Enterobacterales > Alteromonadaceae > JABSOG01. The sequence continues at coordinate 22,399 of JBLGCB010000023.1, forward strand.
GTCAATGCGGCGGATAAACTGAGTATTAACGGTTTACTCAACAAAAATGGCACAGCCTCAGGTGATAGCACAACTTATAATCTGGCAGCGGCCGAAGACTGGGTGGCAGGTGCCGCAGCAGCTACGGTTATCGCCGACCTGAGCGGTAACGGTGTTACCGTCAGCAATGTGGTTAATCCAACCATTACCTCGGCCACGTATGATGCGGCGACCGCGGTATTGACAGTCACAGGCACCAACTTGGTTAATAAAGTGGGCGTCACCAACGATGTCGACGTGACCAAATTGGCCCTCAAAGGCGAGGCCGCTGGCACGTACACGTTGACCACCACGAATGTTGAAATCACCTCAGAAACAGCCTTTAGTGTGACCTTAAACAGCACCGATAAACTGGCAGTGGCAGAGTTGCTCAATAAAAACGGCACCAGCGCCGATGACAGTACAGCCTATAATCTGGCAGCCACAGATAATTGGATGGTCAGTAGCGACAGTGGTGTGGATATTGCGGATGCAACCAACGCCGTTGACGTATCGAATGTGCCGGTAGCGACCATCACCTCGGCGACTTATGATGCCACAACGGGTGTGTTGGCGGTAACAGCAACCAACCTTTCACCTAAGTCAGGTGCAGATAATGATATTGATATCACCAAACTGACCTTGATGGGTGAAGCGAGTGCAACCTATGCCTTGACGTCATCCAATGTTGAGGTATCTGGTGAAACAGCCTTCAGCGTGACCTTAAATGCAGCCGACAAATTGAACATCAATGGTTTGCTCAATAAAGACGGCGTGACGGCAGATGGTGGGGCGACCTATAATCTGGCAGCAGCAGAAGACTGGTTAGCAGGGGCTGCGGCCTCAGCCAATATCGTTGATGCAACCGGCAATGCCATTACAGTGTCTAATGTCGCGATACCAGCGATGACCTCAGCCGTCTATGATGCGACTTCTGGTGCGTTGGTTGTGACAGGTACTGGCTTTGCCCATTTCCCAGGTGCCACTAATGATGTTGATGTTTCAACATTAACGGTGACTGGTGAAGGGGGTTCGACTTATACCTTGACTAGTGCAACTGATGTTGAAGTGACCTCGAACACCGCCTTTAGCGTGACTTTAAGCGGTGCTGACAAAACCAATGTTGATGGCCTGCTTAATAAAAACGGCACGGTATCAGATACCTCAAGCACAGCTTATAACCTAGCGGGCGCGGATAACTGGCATAAAGGTTCAGCTGCCAGTGTAGACAATGCAGATGCAAGTAATGCGGTGACGGTGAGCAATGTGACTGTACCTACGTTAACCTCAGCTACTTATGATGTAGCAACAGGTTCGTTAGTTGTCACAGCGACAAATCTGCGTAACAAAGCGGGCGCGACCAACGATGTTGATGTATCGACCTTAAGCGTGACGGGTGAGGGCGGCAGTTACACCTTAACCTCAGCCACCGATGTTGACATCGCCTCTGCAACGACCTTTACGGTTGTCGTTGCCGGTGCGGATAAACTGGCCTTAGACGGTGTGCTCAATAAAGATGGCACCACCTCTGATGCAAGTGTCACTTACAACTTAGCCGCTGCGGATAACTGGCAGCCAAGTGTGTTGGCCGTGACCGACAGCAAAGACTTAACTGGCAATGGCGTGACCGTGAGTAATGTCGCACTACCGACCCTGACCAGTTCAACCTATAGCTTTACCACCGGCGTGTTATCAGTAACAGGCACTCTCCTCAACGGTGCATTGGGTAACAACAATGATGTGGACCCAACCAAACTGTCGCTGATGGGCGAAGGTGGTAATAGCTATACCCTAACGGGCAGTATGGTGGAGGTGACCTCAAACACCGCCTTTAGCGTGACGCTGCCTGAAGCCGATAAGATTAACATCAATGGTTTGTTGAATAAGGATGGCACCAGCTCAGAAGGCGCAACGGCTTACAATCTGGCCGGTGCAGATAATTGGCTTGCTGGCGCAGCGGCCACCACGGACATTGCTGATAGTACGGGTAATGCCGTCACCGTCAGTGCCGTGGTGCCACCGGTTATCACCAGCATGAGTTATGATTCGGCGACGGGTGTGTTGACCGTCACCGGCACCAACTTTGTGAAACTGTTTGGTAACAGCAATGATATCGATATCTCGACATTCACCTTTACCGGTGAAAACGGTCAGACGTATACCTTGACCAGTGCCACCGACATTGATATCAGTTCTTCAACCACCTTTACCTTTACCCTAGCGGGCGGTGATAAAAGCCAAATTGACTTATTGCTTAACCTTGATGGTGGCCAGTCAAACGGTGGTACTACCTATAATGTCGCAGCAGCCGATAACTGGATGGGCGGCAGTGCAGCGTCAACCGATATTAGCGATGCGACAGGTAATGCGGTCACAGTGGCCAATGCCAAAGCGACCATCACCTCAGCAACGTATGATGTGGCCACGGCCTCGTTAGTCGTGACGGGTCAAAGCTTCTTTGCCAATGCCGGTGCGACCAATGATGTGACTGTATCGACCATCTCGCTTAAAGGCGAGGGCGGTACCAGTTACGCCTTAACCAGTGCCAATGTCGACATCACGTCGGCGACTGAGTTTACTGTGGTACTTAATGCTGCGGACAGCCAGAACATCAACGGTTTGCTCAATAAAGACGGCACGTCTAGTGAAGATGCTACCACGTATAACATTGCAGTCGCCGATGACTTTATGGCGGCACGCACCAGTGGTGATTCGAGCGATTTGACCGGTAATGCGATGACGGTAAGCAATGTGGCGATACCGACCATCACAACAGCCATCTATGACGCCACTTCGGGTGCCCTTGTGGTGACCGGTACTGGCCTTGCCCATAAAACGGGTGTAAACAATGATGTCGATATCTCTACTTTGACGCTTACTGGTGAGGGTGGGGCAACGGTCACTCTGACGGGTAATAGTGATATCGACATCTCCACTTCGACGACCTTTACCGTGACCTTAACGGGCGCGGATAAAATGGCGGTCGATGGTCTACTGAATAAGGACGGTATCAGCTCAGATGATGCCAACGTCTATAACTTAGCAGGCGCGGATAACTGGTTGGCCGCAGCGGCAGCCAGCAGCGATATTGCTGATGTGACCGCGAATGCCATCACAGTGAGCAATGTGATTGCACCGACCTTGACCAGTGCTACCTATGATGCCACCACGGGTATTTTGACCGCGACAGGCACTAACCTACGCCATAAAACGGGCGCTGCGAATGACGTTGATGTGTCACTGTTTACCTTCACGGGTGAAGCAGGCGCGACTTATACCTTAACCAGCGCAGTTGATGTAGAGATCAGCTCAGCCACGGCCTTTACCGCGACCTTAACGGGCGCAGATAAAACCAACGTGGATGGATTGCTCAACAAAAACGGCACGGCATCGGATAATGCCACCGTCTATAACCTAGCGGCAGCCGATAACTGGATGCCCAGTGTCTTGGCGGCCACCGACAGTGCCGATGCCACCGATAATGGCATCACCGTGAGTTTGGTGACAGTGCCTGCCATTACGTCTGCAACTTATGATGGGACGTCTGGCGTATTGGCGGTCACTGCGACCAACCTACGTAGCTTGTCTGGGACAGCCAACGATGTGGATGCGAGTAAACTGATCTTAGTCGGTCAGGGCAGCAGCAGCCATACGTTGACCAGCACCTCAGTAGACATTACTTCTGACACCGCCTTTAGCCTGACGCTGAACAGCGCAGACCAAGCGGCAGTGGCGGTATTGCTTAACAAAAATGGTAGCAGCGCAGTCGATAACACGGTGTATAACCTAGCGGCGGCAGATAACTGGTTACCAGGTGCAGCAGCGAGTACGGATACCTCAGACCTAACGGCCAATGCGGTAACCCTGAGTAATGCGTCAACCCCTACAGTGACCTTAACCGCCAGTGTGAGCACGATGGCAGAAGCGGCGGGGACCTCGGTGATCACCGCGACCTTGTCGGCAGCGACCACCGAAACCATTACGGTGAACCTAGCCTACACAGGTACGGCAACAGGCACAGCGGACTACAGTGGTCACGATGCCACGTTGACGATTGCCAGTGGACAGTTGCAGGCGAGTCTCACCCTTACCGCGACCCAAGACACCACTTATGAAGGGGCGACCAACGAAACCCTGATTGTTGATATTAGCAGTGTCAGTACGGGCGCGAGTGAAAGTGGCAGTCAGCAGCAAGCGCTCAGCATTGTTGAAGATGATGCGCTACCGAATGTAACCTTAACGGCCAGCAGCACCACGCTTGCAGAAGCCTCGGGTACCAGCACTTTAACCGCAACGTTGAACATCCCGACCATTAGTGTGGTGACGGTGAATCTAGGTTATACAGGTACAAGTGCTAGCACCGACTTTGCCGCAGCAACCAGCATTACCATTGCAGCGGGTCAAACCACAGGCACCACCACAGTGACGGCGAGTCAGGATAGCTTGGTCGAAGGCCCAGAAACCCTGATTGCGGCTATTACTGATGTGACTGGTGCGCTTGAAAACGCCAGCCAACAGCAAACCCTGACGATTAGCGATGATGAAACCGTGAGTGTGAGCTTGGCGGTGAACCAGGCCAATATGGCAGAAGCGGCGGGTACCTCTACCCTAACAGCGACCTTAAACGAAGCGACCTATGAAAATGTCGTCGTCAGTCTGGGTTACACGGGGTCGGCAACCAATGGCACGGATTACGCCACTGGTGTCACCAGTGTTACCATCGCAGCAGGTCAAACGTCGGCCACTACTACCTTGACAGCCACCCAAGATAGCTTGGTTGAAGGCAATGAAACCATCATTGCTGCTATCACCAATGTGAGTGGCGGTGCCGCCAGCGAGAACGGCATACAAAGTCAAACCATTAATTTGGCAGACGATGAAACCGTCAATGTGAGTTTAAGTGTCAGTGTGGCAGCCGTGGCAGAAGCGGCCGGTACCAGCACCTTAACGGCAACCTTAAGTAAAGCCACGTTTGAGAATGTTGTGGTGACCTTGGGGTATACGGGTAGCGCTATCAATGGCACCGATTACGCCACGCCAGCGACCAGTCTGACCATTGTCGCAGGTCAAACGAGCGCAACCACCACGTTGACCGCCAGCCAAGATGCCTTGGTTGAAGGTCCGCAAACCATTATCGCCGCCATTACCGGGGTAACCGGTGGGGCAGCCAGTGAAAATGGGGTGCAAAGTCAAACCCTGACCATTACCGACGATGAAACCGTGAGCGTGACGTTAACGGCGAGTAGCGCCAGTATGGCAGAAGCGGCGACGAGCACGTTAACCGCCACGCTTGACCAAGCTACGTTTGAGACGGTTACAGTAGGGTTGAGTTACAGTGGTACTGCGACTAGCGGCATTGATTATGCGACGGGTGCCACGAGCATCACCATTGCAGCGGGTCAAACCACGGCAAACACGACGTTAACGGCCACCCAGGATAGCCTAGTAGAAGTGAGCGAGACGATTATCGCGAGCATCAGCAATGTTACCGGCGGCAGTGCCTCATCAAGTGGCAGTCAGTCACAAACCCTGACCATCACCGATGATGACACCACCACTGTGAGTATCGCCGTGAGCAGTAATGCGCTCAGCGAAAACTCGGGGACTGTCACGGTCACCACCAACCTAAGCCAGAGTACCTTTGCCGATGTGGCGGTTGCCTTGTCGTTTAGCGGCTCAGCCACCTTGGGTACTGATTACACCACCAGTGCGACCACCTTGGTTATACCGGCAGGTCAAAGTCAGGCCAGTGTCACCTTGAGTGCGACTCAGGATAATATCATTGAAGGCAATGAAAGCCTGATTGTTGTCCTGGCCAGCGTGAGTGGTGGCAGCAGTGTCGCCAGCAGTGCTAACCAGATCATCGTACTGGCTGATGATGACACTATCTCGGCAACGCTGGCCATCAGCAGTGCATCGGTCGCCGAAGCGACGGGCACCAGTGAAGTGACGGTGTCCTTGAACCAAGCGAACTTTGAAGCGGTGACCATTAACTTTGGTTTGAGCGGTACGGCCTCGACCAGTGATTATTCACTGGCTGAATTGACCATTGCTGCGGGCCAGACCAGTGGCACTGCGACCTTAACGGCAACCCAAGATGAAGCGATTGAAGAGGACGAAACGGTTATCATTGATATTGCGTCGATAACCTCCCTTGGCGGTAACACCACTGTGGTAGAAAATGGTATTCAGCAACAGACGCTGACCATCGTTGATGATGACGGTTCGACCAGTGTCACCTTGGCGTTAAGTCAAAGTGAACTCACTGAAGCCGGCACGAGTACGTTAACGGCCACTTTGAGCAAGGCCACCACGGCCGATGTGATCGTGACCTTGGCCACCAGTGGTACTGCCATCAGCGGGACGGACTACCTCGCGTTGCCCGACACGTTGACCATAGTGCAAGGCGAAACCAGTGCGTCACTGACCATCAGTGCAATACAGGATCCGCTTGAAGAAGCCGATGAAACCATCATCGTCGATATCGCCAGTGTCAGTGGTGCTGATGCCATCGAAAGTGAACCGCAGCAGGTCACATTGACGCTGTTGAATGATGACAATCAAACGGGATCGGATACGGCGTCAGTCGATGAAGATACCAGTGTCACCATTGATGTATTGGCCAATGATGTGACCTCAGGTAGCAGCCTTAACCCGGCGAGTGTCACTATCGTGACCGAACCGGCCAATGGCACCACCAGCATCAACACGGCCAACGGGTTTGTGACTTATACACCAAAAGCGGATATCAACGGGTCAGATACCTTTAGTTATACCGTGAGTGACTTGGCAGGTAATGTTTCAGCCTCGACTGCGGTCACTATCACCATCACGCCTATCAACGATGCACCGGTGGCAGCGAACGATACCACCAGTACCACCGAAGATACGGCCCTAGTGATTGATGTGTTGGCGAACGACACCGATGTTGATGGTCAAAGTGATATTGACAGTGCGACTTTGGTGATGGTGACCGAACCTGCCAATGGCACCGCGAGTATTGTTGATGGCAAATTTGACTATACGCCAAACGCCAATACCAGCGGCAGTGATAGCTTTGGTTATACCGTCGCCGATAAGGCGGGTTTGCGCTCTGATGTTGCCTCTGTCAGCATTAATGTGATTGGTGCCAATGATGCACCGACCACCGTGGTTGATACCGCGACACTGGATGAAGACACTCAGGTGAGCATTGCCGTGTTGTCAAATGACAGTGATATTGATGGCACACTAAATGTGGCCAGTGTGGTGATTGTCGCTAATCCTGCCAACGGTGAAGCGGTACCACAGGCCGATGGTCAAATCATCTATACCCCTGCGGCGAACTTCGCTGGCACCGACACCTTTACCTATACGGTAAAAGATGATTTAGATGCCATGTCAGCCGCCACCACAGTGACATTAACGGTGAATGCCGTGAATGATGCGCCAGTGGCACAAAATGATGTCGTGACCGTATTGGAAGATGCGCCACACACCATTAATGTGACGGGTAATGACAGTGATGTTGATGGTACCATCGCCTCAGTCGTGGTTGTCACTGAGCCGACCAACGGTGTGGTGACGATGGATGGTTTGAACCTCATCTATACCCCAGGCAATCAGTTCTCAGGGAGTGATGGTTTCAGCTACACAGTCACGGATAATGACAATGCGGTATCGAACGTCGCGTCAGTTGAATTGACCATTAGTGCGGTCAATGATGCACCACTGGCCAATAACGACAGCGCCCAGACCAGCCAAGGTCAAGCGGTGACGATTGATGTGTTATCAAATGACAGTGATATCGATGGTCAATTGGATAGTACGTCGGTTGTGGTGAGCAATGGACCTGCCAACGGGAGTACTGCGGTGGCCAGCAATGGTCAAATTACCTATACCCCTACTGGTAGCTTTGCAGGTACTGACAGCTTCGACTATCAGGTCACTGATAACGAAGGTGCCACCAGCACGGCGACGGTGACCATCACGGTGACTAACGTTAATGATGCACCAGTGGCGAATGACCAAACCATCAATACGGTTGAGGATACCGAGGTTGGGTTTAGCTTAGATGGCAGTGATGCTGATGGCGATACATTGACGTACACGCTGCTCAGCCAACCACAAAATGGCACATTGACGGGCACTGGCGGTAATATGAACTATACCCCAGCGGCGAATGTCTCTGGCACTGAAAGCTTTACCTACAGTGTCAATGATGGCTTGGTTGAATCGAACACCGCGACAGTCACGATTATTGTGGCCGTGGTGAATGATGCGCCAACGGTTGTCGATCAAAGTGTGAACACCAATGAAGACAGCCCTTTGACTATCACCCTAGCGGGCAGTGACATTGAAGGGGATGCTTTGACCTTTACCGTGGCCAGTGGCCCGAGCAATGGTCAACTCAGTGGCACGGCAGCGGATTTGACGTATACGCCGAATGCCAACTTCAATGGCTCCGACAGCTTTACCTATACTGCCAATGATGGCGCGTTGGATTCTAATACCGCGACCGTGTCAATCAGTATCGGTGCGAGCAACGATGCACCACAGGCCATTGCACAAGCGCTTACCCTGCGTGAAGACCAATCGGTATCAGTGACCCTAACGGGCAGTGATATCGACGGTAACGGGTTAACGTTTACTGCACTGACCAATCCAACCAACGGCATACTATCAGGCCAGGGCGCTGACTTGTTGTATACCCCAAATGGTGATTTCAACGGCAGCGACAGCTTTACCTTCGTGGCCAATGACGGCTTGGTTGATTCTGCTGCTGCCACGGTAGCGCTGAATATCAGTGCCATCAACGATGCACCACAGGCGGTGAACGACAGCGTCACTCAGGATAACCGTCAGGCGGTTACCCTAAATGTACTGGCCAATGACAGTGATGTTGACGGCGATACCATCACCATTACTGGCGCATCAGTGAGCGCAGGTGCGGTAAGTTTTACCGCCACCAACGTGACCTATACGCCTACCAGTGGCTTTAATGGTACGGCCACCGTGCGCTATCAAATCAGTGATGGTCAACTGAGTGCGTCGGCGCTGGCCTTTGTCACCGTGAGTGTACCGGGTGAAGTATTACCGGTGATTACGGTACCTGCGGATGTCACCGTGAATGCCACTGGTTTACAAACCAAGGTTGACCTAGGGGTGGCCACGGCAGTTGATGTGAATGGTAATTCAGTGCCGGTGGCGTTGTTAGAGAATACCAGACACTTTAAGCCGGGCGTACACACGGTGATTTGGACCGCGACTGACAGTGTTGATAGAACCTCAACGGCCAGTCAACAAGTGAATGTGGTACCGATGGCGTCATTGGGTAATGACAAAACCGTGCTTGAAGGTTTTGCGGCCAGTGTCAACGTACGGCTCAATGGACCAGCCCCTGTTTACCCGGTAAGTATTCCGTATACAGTGACTGGTACCGCGACCAGTGGTGTCGACCATGATTTGGCCGATGGCACCCTGATCATCCCATCGGGTAACCAAGCCACATTGGCGTTTAATGTGCTAAGAGATAGCGTGTTCGAAGGTGATGAAACGATTATCCTGACGTTGGGTTCAACCAGCAACCGGGGCAACCGCTTTACCCAGACAGTCACCATTAACGAGCAAAATGTGGCCCCTGCGGTGAGCTTAACCATGATGCAAGCCAATGAAGCGCGTTTTGTCCTGAGTGCTGATTCAGGTGAAGTGGTGATCACTGCCGCGATCACTCACCCGGATGTGAACAACCAGTTCAGTATCGATTGGCGCAATCAAGAGTTTGTCTTGAGTGATACAGACAGTGTTGACAATACCTTTACCTTTGACCCTAGCGGTTTAACGCCGGGCGTTTACCACGTCAGTACTACTGTGATTGACTTGGACGATACTGCCTTTGGTTCGCTAGCAACGGTGACCTTCACCGTAGAAGCCGCGGCCACGGTACTGGTGGATACTACGGATACTGACAATGATGGTATTCCGGATAATGTGGATGGTTTGGGTGATACTGATAATGATGGTATTCCTAACTACCTGGATGCGATACCTGAGTGTAACGTGTTGCAAGGCACCTTAAATTCGTCTAACCAGTATTTGGTTGAAGGTGAAGCGGGTGTGTGTATGCGTTTGGGTGATACTGCGTTGACTGGTGAAACCGGTGGTGCACGGATTATCGACAATACCGATACCACCACACCGAATGTCGGTGGGGTTTATGACTTTATCGTCTACGGATTGACGCCGGGTCAAAGCTTTAACATCGTGTTCCCACAGATACAGCCTATACCAGCCAATGCGTTATACCGCAAGAAAACGGCAGCAGGCGATTGGCAGGACTTTGTTGAGAACCAGAGCAACCAATTGTTGTCTACTGCGGGTGAGTCGGGTTACTGCCCACCTCCAGGTGATGCGAGCTGGAATGCGGGTTTGACAGAAGGTCATTGGTGTGTACAAATTCAACTGAGTGACGGTGGTCCAAATGACACTGACGGCGAAGTGAACGGTACCATTGTTGATCCAGGTGGTGTGGCGGCGATAGCCAACAACAACACCGTGCCAACGGCGACGGATGATGTGGTCTCTACTCGGTTGAACACGCCATTGACCATTGATGTGCTGGCCAATGACACCGATGGTGATAATGACAACCTGTCTATTAGCTCAGCCAATGCGACGTTCGGTGCTGTTAGCATCGTCGACAATCAGTTGGACTATGTGCCAGCGGATGCGTTCTTCGGCGTGGATACCATTATTTATGGGGTGACCGATGGTAACGGTGGTTCGGCTTCGGCCAGTGTCACGGTCAACGTTCAGGCCAATGGTACGCCAGTGGCGACAGCCGACAGCGCCAGTGGTGATAGTGGCACAGCCATTATCATTGATGTTATCAGCAACGATATCGACCCGGATGGCGACAGCATCAGCATTGTTGCAGCCACAGCCGTTAACGGCACGGTCAGTATCGGCGCAGATAACAGTCTGACGTATCAGTCTAACGACGGCTTTAGTGGTGAAGACAGCATCACTTACCGACTGCGTGACAGCTTGGGTGCTGAGGCCGTAGGTACGGTCACTGTGACGGTGAATGCCGTTATCGTGACGCCGCCGACACCACCGACGCCGACACCGGTTGAGCCTAAGCGCTCTAGTGGCGGTTCACTGGCCTGGATGCTGTTTGCCATGGCACTGGTGAGTTTACGTAGACAACGTGTTGTTCGTTAAATAAGGCTCCAAGTAACCGGTCATACCGACCGACTTTGGCACCCTCAGGATATCCTGAGGGTGCCTTTTTTTTCAACGGACAAACATTTATTGGCGAATTGGTGTCGATTATTGGTTGTTAGCAGCCTTTGACCTGTGACCCCCATGCTTTATTTGTTTGATGTCGCCAGGTGTGTAAATATAACCCACTCTTTGGCGACACAAGCAGGCCCTTCATGAAAGCAATAGTGATGACAAAATACGGCGGTGCGGATGGTTTGGTGCTTAAAACGCTCAATAAACCCGTGCCCGGTGATAATGATATCTTGATCAAAGTCCATGCGACCACGGTGTTTCAAGGCGATTGTGAGATTCGCCGCTGCCAATTTAATAGCCCGTTGTTTTGGTTACCTGTACGACTGTATTTGGGCTTGTTTAAACCTCGGGGTAATACGGTATTAGGCCAGGAGTTTGGCGGAGAAGTTGAGTCCGTCGGCAAAGCGGTCAGCCAGTTTGTCAAAGGAGACGCAGTTTTTGGTCTGGCGGATTTAAGAGCTGGTGCTTATGCCGAGTATATCTGCTTATCTGATAAAAATCTGATCGCGCTAAAACCCGCCAATATGAACTTTGAGCAAGCCGCCACCGTGCCTGTTGGCGGCATTACCGCCTATAACTTACTTAAACGCGCCAATATTCAAGTCGGCGACCAAGTGCTGGTTAATGGCGCAGGAGGTAGCATTGGCACTTATGCGTTACAAATTGCCAAAGCCATGGGCGCAGAAGTGACCGCGATTGACTGCGCTGAAAAACTGCCGATGTTAAGCCGAATTGGCGCTGATCATGTGATTGATTTCGAGCAGCAAGATTTTAGCAAAAATGGCCAAAGCTACGATGTTATTTTTGATGCCCCAGGCAAAATCGCTTTTGCCACTGCCATGGCCTCTTTGGTGCCAAATGGACGTTATTTGCTGGCCAATAGCAGCCTGACAGCGGCGTTGCGTGCGTTACGCAGCGGTGATAAAAAAGTGTTATTTGAATCGGCCATCGACAAGGTGGCCGATTTCGCCGCACTTAAAGAGTTGATTGAAGCGGGAAAACTCACCGCAGTGATTGATAAACGTTATCCGCTGGAACAAATGGTACAGGCTCATGAATACGTCGATAGCGGACGTAAGCAAGGGCATGTGGTTATTACCGTTGGCCATGGTGAATGCACAATTGACCTTGTTGTACTAGCAAGTTGGCAAACGCATAACAGATGAGGTGCTCAAAGGTGAACGTGCTGATTATGGCCAACAGGTTCTTAAAGGGCTAGCTAATCAATTAACCGCAGAGTTTGGTCGAAGCGTAATCTCGCTTACATGGTGCAGTTTGTGGAAAAATTTTCTGATAAGAACATTGTGAACGCACTGCGTGCACAATTGAGCTGGACACATTTTCGTTCTTTAATTGCCATTGATGACTCATTAAAACGTGAGTTCTATACCGCAATGACAATGCAGGAGCGTTGATCAACCCGAACCTTAAACGAACGTATTGATTGACAATTGTTTGAACGTACAGCTTTATCGAAAAAACCGGAAGAAACCATTATCCGGGAGCTTTCCAGGCTAAGGGAACTAGGAGAAATGAACAAGAGCCGGATGAGTTGCCACCACTGGGCATCATTTTGTGCGCAGATAAAGACGAAGATCAAATAGAATTATTGGAAATGGATAAAAGCGGCATCCATGTTGCGGAGTATTTTACCTCGCTACCATCAAAAGCCCTATTGGAACGACGGTTGCAGCAGGCCATCCTTAACGCCAGAAAGCACTTCGATAATAAATTAAATCAGACATAGTTAAAAAGGCAGGAATAGAAGGTATCGTGTGGGAGCGTGATCCCTTTATATTGGAATTAAAACCGTATCTTTTACCAAGCGTCATTATATTGGTAATATCTTTAAGGAAGATGAATTTGGTAGCGAAAGCAATGTGCAAAATATGCACATTACAAATTCAGATAAGCCAATTCAATCTAAACCCAAGCGTTTTTATTTCGCTGATATGGATGATCTTACTTGTTACCATCAGTACTGCAAAGCAAAACTTTCTCAATAGATGCAATACTTGGTAACTTATCCTCAAAATCAGCAGGTAAGGACTGTGCTAGCTGGTATTCAGCTATTCCAATAGGCTTGTTATTATCTCTGAGCGCATACTCTGCTACCACTTTATTTCTGGACTTACATAACAATAAACCAATGGTTGGTGAATCATGTTCCTTCTTCATTTGACTATCAACTGCGCTTAAGTAAAAATTTAACTGACCAGTATGTTCAGGTTTAAAATCACCAGTTTTCAATTCCACAACAACATAACAGCGTAAAGCCAAATGGTAAAAAAGCAGATCAAGATAAAAATCATCCCCTCCAACCTCTAAGTGCACCTGCTTGCCAACAAAGGCAAAACCTGCACCAAGCTCCAATAAAAACTGGCTAATGTGTTGAGTAAGGGCGTGTTCAAACTCCCGTTCATGAGCCTTGTCACCTAAATTTAGAAAATCAAAGATATACGGATCTTTTAAAGTTTGCTGAGCCAATTCTGATTGGGTATCAGGTAAGGTTTCATCAAAGTTGGTTACAGCATTGCCTTGACGAGCAAGTAAATTAGATTCTATTTGATGGACCAGCACGTTACGTGACCAACCGTTTTCAATTGTTTTTTGGGCATAAGCGATACGTTGTTGGTTATCCTTAACCTTGCTTAATAATGCCAAGTTGTGACCCCATGGAATTTGTCCAACAGCCTGTTGGACAATTGGATTATCAATAAAGTCAGGCCATGTTTTCGCAAAAGAACGCATGTACATCAGATTTGCACGAGAGAACCCTTTTAATTCAGGGAAGCTTCTTTTCAAGTCAGTGGCCAATTGGTCAATCACTTTTGCTCCCCAACCGAGTTGTGCCTGTTGCTGCAAAAAGCTGTTACCTAGTTGCCAATAAAGAAGTAATAATTCACGATTAACAGCTAAAGAAGCGCGTTGCTGCGCTTGACCTATTTGTTGTTTAATTTGTCCCAGCCACTGGTGGTAATCGGTATTATCAAGTTCACTCACCTTAATCTCCACACCAGTTTTTTTTGCGTTTGTTCACTCAAAATATACCTCTAAAAGCACAGTTGATAACCATCAGCATATAGTACACGTCTTATGTTTTACGTCACCCATTTATTCTGTCAGATTAACAATGTTGTAATGATATACAGGAAGTATAAAGAAGGCAATAAAGGTAGGAATTGGCGGTTGCGTGTGCTGTGGATCCCCCTTAAACCATTATATGGGTTTGACTTTAGTTCTTATTACCCTACTCTTA
>JBLGCB010000024.1:0-36331 GCA_047617105.1 Phenylobacterium sp.
TCAGCTGACTGTATTTTCTCATAAGCTCTCTCATCTTTGGTCGGACAGGAAAGCCGGGATGATACATCAGCTGGCCGTTCTTTGTCCTGGAAAAAATGAATTGCACTTATTAGTTGAATGCAGGTTTGGTTAAACGTCCACTAATCTGCTCATTAAGATATACATCAACATCAGCCATGAGATTTCTCCATATTACGCTCTGCCTGTAAATCTCTCAATGTAGGCATTCCAACCCGCGCTACGGTCAACCCCTGGCCCAGCAACAACAAAACCCGTTGCACTTTACGTATGCCAATATCAGAATAGTCATTACGCTCTAGTGCCCCAATGGTGGTGCGGTCGAGTCCAGCATACTCAGCCAGTTGCTTTTGGCTCCAGCCTTTTTGTTTACGTAAATCTTTTATTTGGCCGCTGATGTCACTTAAATCCATCGCATACATGATACGTGCCTCTCACTGATCAAATCCTCTTATGATGAATATATTCTTCTTTTTGATAATACACAACTAACAAGATGGATATATTCATCATATAAAAATTAAATACTGATAAGCATAATGAATTCCCTATGCAGGATAATATGGCTTTGCACCAATATGACCGATGATAACACCTTTATTTTGAGACTCTTCCAATGGATAAAAGTATATACGAATAGCACCCGGTGTCGCCCTCGAATGCCATAGAAATAATCTCTGCTGATTATCCGGGCAAGTAAATGTTCTTTCTTTTTTAGCGCGATGGTTCGCTCTCACCTGCTCACCTTCACCAGTCACTTTTGAGGGGATACCACCCTCATCAAAAGCCCCACTGCGCCAGTGACGAGCATAGATTTCAAGCTCAAATAACCTTTGCAAAACAACATTCCATTGGTGCAATGAATCTAATTGCTTTTCAACACGAGAACAAAATTGTAAGTGAGGGAAAAGTTGAGTTCTGTTTTGCCAAATATCATTGGCGCAAGCCACCTCAAGCCCGGCAAGCTGTTGTATATGAGTTGCATGTTCCACTGCGGTAAGCTCACTACAGATGCAACGAACTTTCACTGGCTTTATTGATTCATCCAACGCAGATACAAATGCATCCACATACGGTTGATTAAAAACAAACAACCCTGGACTAAGCAATATCCCCGAACGCAAAAAGGCCAGTGTCGCAGACACGTTCGCCTGTACGCTGCCATCAGCTCTGATCTCCACTTCACTGGTCAAAAAATCATTATCATTAGCATACAAGTCTTCATCACAAAAAGGCACGCTATCTAGTTTTCTGGCAAAATACCTTTGCAAATCCCGATCAACAAGTGACGTTTCCCCTTTGGTTCTTCGATCACTGATCCAATCTCGAATCGTATAATCAAATGCCAAAAGTGTATTATCAGCATCCGCAGCAGAGACTAAATAGTTTGCGGCACCGTATGAAATCGCTTTTTTAAGACCAAATACCGCCTCTGAAAAACCTTGCGCGGCCATCGTCGAATCAACAAATAATTCATCAACGTAAGCAGTATTTAAAAACAGCTCTGTCGCCATTTGGCTTCCCCCTATAACAGCTGATCTAAGGCATTATCCCATTCATCGAAAAACCCTGCTGGCCAGGCACTTAATTTGCCACCTTTAAGCATTGTTGGCGTTATAACCTCTGTACTGGCAATATCAAGATAATCTGCCCGATTAATAAAATGAAGGGCCACATCTTCCTTCGACAAAAGGTTTTCTTTTACCGCAATACGAATTCCATTCAAAACATGGTCACTATGACTTTCTACAATCAGCTGCACACCTGCATTGGCACAAATGCCCAATAATTTTCCGAGTACCATTTGTGCTTTAGGGTGTAAATGAGCTTCCGGGTTTTCCATGATGATCAAAGCGTTTTGCGGGGCCGTCATTAATGCAGTTAATATTGGTAACGTATAGCTCAAGCCAAAACCCACGTTTGTTGGTCTGAAAGCCCGGCTTTTTCCTAATTTTGAGCGATAAGAAAAAGTCGTGATGCCACTGTCTGCTTCTTTGATCGCTTTGATGTTAAAGGTTGAACCGGGAGAAATTTCATTTAGCCAAGCTGATATCTGGGTATGCACATCTCTTGATGTGGTCTGAGGATGAATCGGTAGATTTTTATTTGGCAGTTGCTTATGTTCAAATGCTTCGAGCACGCTGACCAAAAACTCGCCATGTTTGCCCAAGTATGTTCTGGCAACATTATCTCTGTTTAAAGGGGTCGTTATACGAGGTCCCCAACGTTCCGCCGATAAAAATTGAAAATCTTGACCAAACAGATTCTGGGTAAAAGGGGTTAATGTAGGCCAAGTTTGCAGCTGAGAATAAAGCTCTCCTTTGTCATCACTCTTAATTAATGAATGCCATTTTATCTCTTTTGTTCCCTCACCTTTCAATGCAACAATAAAATCTTCGTCATCGGCAAATTCAGAATGTAAATCTTCAAGATAACCAAAATCAAATAACTCTCCATTCAATTCAAACGCTTGTTTATCTTGCGATTGCCTAAGCAGTAATAAGCTCTGGATAATGGTACTTTTACCCATTCCATTCACCCCAGACAGAAAGGTTAGCGGTTTAAGCGAGATGGTTTGCGTTTTAAAACACTTAAAGTTTTTTAATCTGAGCGCTTCAAGCATCACTAAGTACCTTTTGGATTAGATGATCAATAGATAGATAACGAGCACAAATAGCTTCTCGCTGATCTGTTTGTGCCAATATAAGCGGTTTAAAATGCACAGCCAATTTGTCTGTGTTCAATATTAATTTTTCTAAATCAATTAAAGGTAAATGAGCCAAAATCACCGCCAAGGTTTCAAACAATAGTTTATTGTGAACATTCATCGGAATTTTGCTATTTTCATCTTTAAAGGCGATTGAATCAAACAGTGGTTTGACATACTTCATTGCAACAAAGAAGCCTCGACTTAGGTCACTAAGCAAAGACGAGTTCTCCGCTTCTTTATTTAAACTCATCATGGTATTGGTCAAATAATCATCTGTTGTTTTGATGTTGACATTGGTTATATCTCCTTCCAGATAAAATGCGCAAAATCGTAATACATATTCAATATCTTCCATTCTATTTGGACTAAGCTTACCTTGGGTCGCAGCAATAAATTCGTCACTTTCTGCTAATACCCTCAAAAAACGAGTAGCACTACCAACATTAAGTGAACTGCGAATTTCCTGCGAGCTTAACGATACCATTTTAGTATTTAATCTTTGAAAAATTTCTAATGTCGCTTCTTTTGGCGTACTAGGCTGAATAACATGCACCATCAATTCCGTTTCTTTAATTCTTCTGGCGATGCTCCTAGGAAATTGTGAAAACTTAAGACCATTGTATTCGATCAGAATTTTAAGTCCTTTAAGGGCAAATAAATCAGAGACGAAGTCGTACATAGTAGTAAGACGCATCAAACCATCAATCACCAACCATTCATCAGTGGTATTGGCCGACATATAAAAAACCGGAATGGGTATTTTCAACAAAATCGATTCAATCAGCGCACTCTTATCTTCATCCTTCCAAATCCTGTCATGTCGTTGGAAATCGAGATCAAAAATAATATCCGCATTTCTGATTTTTGACATCATTAAATCGAGTGAGGGTGTGCTTGTTTTGATATCAAGCTGGGAAGGATCAAACTTTACCTGGTTATCAACACCATTGACGTCGCTAAATTGATCATCTGACTCGCTCATTTTATTGCTTTCTAATCCTGTCAATTCAAACACCAAATGTTGCAGACTATATTCGTAAGATAAGTCAACATATGCCCAAGCTGTAATTTAACAAAAAAATCAATCATCAGATACGCCAAGCCCATCTTTAATCCGTAATCCTTTGATTTAGCTTACTCAGGGTACCCAGTGATCTCCCGAATCTTCTCGTAAACCGGCTTCAACCGCCGATACATCTGGCGATACACCTGGTGATAAAGCTTATCGTAGAGTTTAACGTTTGCGGTATTGGGGTAAAACGTTTTAGCATTGCGGGTCATGTTATCTTTGGCTTGCTCATAATCCTGATAGAAACCCAATCCCACCGCGGCATTCATCGCAGCGCCCAAACCAGAGGTCTCATAAGTGTGTGGGCGCTCTGCGGGCAGGTTGAAGATATCTGCGGTGAGTTGCATCGCAGCATCAGATTGAGAACCGCCGCCGGAGACGATCAAGCGTTTGATTTTGACCTTTTGGCGTTTTTCGATGCGTTCTTTACCTTCTCTTAAGGCATAGGCCAAACCTTCAAGGATTGAGCGGTAAATATGGGCGCGAGTGTGCACATCACCAAAGCCAAGAATGGCGCCTTTGGCTTCGAGGTTTTTCAACCCCGGCGACCAATAAGGCTGTAACATCAGGCCCATAGAACCCGGCGGCACTTCGTCAACCAGTTCATCAAACAGGCTCTCGGGTGATACCCCCAGTTCTTTGGCTCTGAGTTGTTCGCGCTGACCAAATTGGTGTTTAAACCAACTGACCATCCAAAAACCGCGGTAAATCATCACTTCGCAGTTATATTGACGTGGCACTGCCGAAGGGAATGGGGGAATAAAGCTTAATGGTTCGATATAACGGCTGTTATTGGTGTTGATGGTGGCGGTGGTGCCATAACTTAAGCTGGCGACATCGGCAGATATACAACCCGAACCCAATACTTCACAAGCTTTGTCTGACGCTGCTGCAATCAATGACAACCCTTGTGGGATACCAGTCAATTCGGCCGCTTTGGCGCTGATTTCGCCGAGTTTCTGCCCCGGCTCAATCAAATCGGGTAATTTATCGCGCGTGATACCCGTGGCTTGCCATTTCCAATCAAACTTGCTCGCCCAAGCCAATTTGCGATAGTTAAACGGCAAGTAACCAACATTACAGCCAATTGAGTCGACAAACTGTCCGGTCAGTCGATAGGTGAGAAAGCCGGATAATAATAAGTATTTGTGGGTCTTTTGCCAAATTTCAGGCTGGTGCCGTTTTATCCAGTTGGCCTGGGTTTTACGGCGAAAATAGTGGACGGCACTGGTTTGCCCCACCAGCCTAAACAGGCCACGCCAATACCAAGGTAAAGGTTTTTGTTCGGAAGCCAAGCGTTGGTCTAACCACAATATCGCAGGTCTCAGGGCTTCGCCCTTTTCGTCGACATTCACTACCGTTCCACGCTGAGTGGTTAAGGTTACCGCCAAGATTTTCGATTTTTCGACCCCGGGCTGCAACCATAATTGCTGGCACGCCTGGGCCAATTGCTGCCAAAAGTAATCTGGTTGCTGTTCTGCCCAGCCGGGGTGGTCAGAAAAGTAGGCAGTCAGTTCGATTTTGCTTTTGGCGACCAGTTCACCGTTGAGATCAAACAATAACGCCCGAATGCTCTGGGTGCCATTGTCTATCGACAGGATATAGCCGGGTTTTGTCTGCGTCATCACGATGGCTGGCTGGTTGAGTTGTTGGTAGGTAGGCTATAAAACTGCTGCCAAATGTCGAGATAACGCGCGATCTCCTGCTGCCACTGGCTATCAGACCAACTCATATGCGGCTGGCATAATCGTTGAATTTCTGCCAATTCGGCTTTTGCCCCCTCGGGCAACACATTGCCAAGGCGGGTGCGACGCAGCAATAAATCATCAAGATGCATCACTTGCTCATATTTTGCCGCAAATACCAGTTCGGCCCAAAGAATTTTGCTGTAACGTATTGGTGCCATCAGCCCCGGATCATCAGATTCAGCGATAAACTGCTCGAGAAAACGGCCATAACGTCCGGCGAGGTAACTGGCATCATCCGATGAAGCATTAGAAAACAGCTCAAAATCGGCCAGAGGTAGGGTTAAGTTAAGGGTTTTCGCCGCTTCTGCCAACACTTCATTGGCAATCACCCGAAAGGTGGTGAGCTTACCACCAGTCACAGTGATAAAACCCGGCTGGCTAAACAGGCTGTGCACGCGTTTTTCATGGCCCGCTGGCACATTCGGATCAAAGGGATGGTCGAGCACTATCGGGCGAACTCCGGCATAGGTGGAGATCACGTCGTCTTGTTGCAGCTTCGCGTTAGGAAACTGCGAGTTCACCGCCACCAGCAGGTAATCCAACTCTGTTGCGGTCATCCTCACTTCGTTATCCAGTGACTCACTATGATCAACATCGGTTGTGCCAATCAGGGTGGTGTTTTGCCACGGGTAAATCATCACCGGTCGTCGGTCTTTTGGATGCAACAGCGTCACCACATTTGATATCGGTAAGCGCCAACTTGGCACCAATACATGGCTGCCTCTTAACGGTCTGATGATCACTTGCGAGTCTAACTGACTGGCCCAAGCACCGGTGGCATTGATGACCATTTTGGCTGTTAATTCAAGCGGTTGTTCTAAACCCTCAGCTTTGGCCATCACCCCGGTAACCACTTCATTATCATCACGAATCAAGGATTCGACTTTACAATAATTTAACGCCACACCACCATGAGATTTGGCTTCTTGAATCAAGCGAAATACCAACCGGGCATCATCGGTCAGGGCATCGACGTATTGGGTGCCACCGCGTAATTTGTCGGACTTAACCCCAGGCATCAACATTTTGTAATCATTGGCAGATAACAGACGATGTTGCTTTTTACCGGCAAAATGGCTGTATATCCACATTAAAATGGTAAAAAGCCGCAAACCCGGCCACTTCCAGCGAAAATGACTCATGACATAACTTTTGCTTTCGACCAGCCCTTGGGCTTTGTCGATCAGAATCTCGCGCTCTTCCACCGCTTCTTTGGTGAGCTTGTATTGGCCCTCGGCGACATAACGTAAACCGCCGTGCACCATTTTCGATGAACGGCTCGAACTGCCCCAAGCAAAGTCTTTTTGCTCTAGTAACAGCACTTTTTGGCCCAATTGGGTGGCAAATTTAAAAATCCCCGCCCCGACGACGCCGCCGCCAATGACAATGACATCCCATTGTGTACCTGGGGTTTGAGGTGTTGGTGCTACTTGTTGTAGTAATTGATCGCGATCATCGGCTTTAATCATCCAGTAGGGTCCCCGGGTTGAGTAACTTATCTTGATCAAAATGCTCGCACAGATTACTCAATACCGCCATGCCCAACTCACCTTTTTCGGTGGCTAGGTAAGGCGCGTGATCTTTACCCACCCCATGTTGATGGCTAATGGTGCCATGATTATCAACAATCGCTTGACTGGCCAACGCTTTGAGTTTTTGCCAGCGTGCATAAGTGGTTTCATAACTGTCGGCACAACGGTATAAGTAACTGGTATATAAGCTACAACCCTGGCTATAGACATGAGATAAGTGAGTAAATACATGCACAGTTTCGTTTTCATCCGCCAACCCTTCACGCAACGCGGCTTCGACCTTGTCTTGTAAACGGTTAACGTTTTTCCAGTCAGTGGCGGTCTCTAGCGTATCAATGGCATAACCTTGTAACCACAATGCTTCACGCAAGTAAGGCAGTTTAAAGCGATTGCCCTGCCAGCGTTTGCCCAGCATGGTGCCGGTGCTAATGCCTTTATATTGACGGGATAAACGGCGTATTTGCGCTGATGTGGCACGATTTTGCAGCTTTGAGCCAGTGATGCCATAGGTCAGCATACATTTGCCGTCGCCACAGCCACGTTTTTTTAAGTAACTTTCAAGCAATGCAATGGTGGTCACATGACCCGCCAGCTTCAGCTGGGTCTGCGTTTCAACGCCATTACTGACCCGCAACATCGACAAGGGAATTTTTTGCTGCGCCGCATGACGGCAAAAATCGCTCGCCGCTTGCCAGTTGGGGAAGAAGGTAACATAAAAATTTTCTTGTTCGGCCAGTCGGGTCACGCGTACTTTGACCTCGGTCAAAATACCAAAACGACCTTCGCAACCCATCACCATCTCTTTTAAATCTGGCCCAGCAGAAGAAGCCGGAAAAGTCGGCATCTCAAGTGTACCCGCAAAGGTTTCTAACGAACCACCTGCAAACAACTGCTCTATCCGGCCATAACGCAGGGATTGTTGGCCACTAGAACGACTCGCGACCCAACCACCAATGGTCGATAATTCAAAAGATTGCGGAAAATGTCCCAGGGTATAACCTTTGGCTCTCAGCAACGCTTCGACCATGGGACCCGGTGTGCCAGCACCAAAAGTGGCAATTTGGCTATGCTCATCAAAATCAAGTAACTGATTCATATGGGCCATATCGACGGTGAGTACCGCTCGCTCGGAGGCTTTGGGGGTGATATGTCCGGCCACACTGGTGCCGCCGCCATAAGGGATCAGTTCAACATTATTCGCTTTGGCATAAGATAATAAGTCTTTAACATCCTGAGGATTTTCGGGGTAACTCACCCCATCAGGAAACACTTTCACTTCACCGCTACGCAAGGCCAACCAATCAGGCAATGACTGCCCTCTGGCATGGCGCACCCGTTCTTCACTGGTTTTGATGACCCGCGGATGGTCAGGCAAACGAGAGTCTGGCACCTGTTGACAGACGCTTTGCAACGAAGCATCGGGCAAGGCTTTGGCCTCACCAATCAATTGCGCCAAAAAAGCTCCGGCACTTTTGGGCAAATCCATAGAGTTGGCTTCATCACCCCAACCATTCCAACGACGCATATTATTACCTTTCAACTACTTCAATAAGACTTATAATAGAAAGGAAAACCCAATCATGCACTGTCTATTCAGGACATTTTATGCCATTTACCTCTTCAACATTGCAAAGAATGCCGCAAAACAACAAGCCACTGACGGATAAAAACCTCGGATGGGCCAGCGTGCCTGCGGTCAATCAGTATCTCGCCCAAGCTGAATTTGAAGGTATTGATACCCAACCCATACTGGCGCAATTGGCCATCAGCCAAGCCATTTTGCAAGATAGCCAGCAACATATCAGCGGCATTAAGTTTCAACAATTGATTAAACAGTTGCTCGAACACAGTCACGACCCATTTTTTGGCTTACATAGTTCGCATTTTGTGCGCCCAGATTCTTATAGTATTCTCGGTCTTATCAGCCAAAATTGCCGCACGTTCGGCGAAGCTTTAACCAAAATCCAGCCTTTTGAACAACTGGTCGGCGATATGGGTTTCACCCAAATCAGCCAATCTGCAACCACCACCCAAATTCAGTGGATTTGCCAGTACACCGACTCTGTGGTGACCCGCCAAATGGTCGACAATTGCCTGTCATCTTGGGTGATGTTAACCCGCCAACTCATCGGCCAACAACATTCACCTCACCAGGTACACTTGCAATCTGGGTCACCTTCACTGGCTGACCAATTGCAATACCAGCGCCTGTTTAATTGCCCGGTATTGTTCAATCAACCCATTGATGCTTTGGTGGTGAACAATGAATTGCTCAACGTTAAGCTTAACCAAGCCAATCATCAGCTACTGACCACCCTCGAACACCAGGCCAAAACAGTGATAACGTCGTTAAGCCAAATTGAATCACTGCCCCAGAAGGTCGCCATCTTGGTTAATGCCCAATTGCCTCAGGGTCTACCGACGTTAGCGATGATTGCCGGACAGTTGAATATATCGGCTAAAACCCTGCAACGTCGACTAAAAGCCGATAATAGCCGCTATATCACCATATTAAACCAGGTGCGTTTAAGCCAAACCCACACCTTGCTGGCGATGTCCGGCTTGTCGTTAATCGACATCAGCGAACTGGTTGGTTTCAGTGAACCACGTTCTTTTTATCGCTGGTTTAAGCAAATGACCGGGCATTCACCACGAACTGGTATTTAATCAAGATTTTAATCCCAGTTGCCGGGATTAGATGCTAGACTGTCGCCTAATATTGACCAGCAGAGTTTTTTCTTATGGATTTTGACATCATCATCATTGGCAGTGGCTTAGGCGGATATAACCTGGTCAAAGAATTTCGCCGTTTAAACACCGAGGCAAGCATTTTAATGATCTGCGCCGATGATGGCCGTTATTATTCTAAACCGATGCTCTCAACCGGCTTTGCCAAAAATAAATCGGCCACCGATCTGATGATGAAATCTGCCGATGATATGGCCGCCGCGTTTGATATCACCATTTATTGCTCTACCACGGTAGAAGCCATTGATAAAGAAACCCGATTATTGACGGTTGACAGCCGGCCCGACGCTTTGTGTTACGAGCAAGCACTGGTATTTGCCACAGGCGCAGCGCCGATAGATATCCCGTTACCACGGGCACTAGAAAACCGTTGTTTCCCAATCAATGATTTACAAGATTATGATCGTTTTCGACGAAAGTTAGGCCACCGCAAACACGTGACTATCATTGGATCAGGCCTGGTCGGCACCGAATACTCCAATGATTTGATTGATTCAGGTATGGGCGTTGATGTGATTGCCCTAGACAATGCACCTTTGCAATTGCTCTTGCCCCCACCACTGTCTGAGGCCGTTCAACAACAACTGGCCGCGAAAGGTATCAACTGGCATTTTAATGCCTCTATCAGCGATGCCACCTTGACGGATGGTCAAGTGCAACTGACCTTATCAACAGGCGAAACCATCCACACCGATCAGGTATTGTCCGCGATTGGCCTAAGACCTCGTACAACTTTAGCCGAACAAGCTGGATTAACGGTGAATCGCGGTATTGTGGTGGATAAAACCCTGCGCACCAATGTCGACAATATTTATGCCCTAGGCGATTGCGCCGAGATTGCGGGTCAGGTATTAATGTACGTGGCACCACTGACAGTATGCGCCAAAGCGCTGGCCAAAACCTTGACCGGAACCCCTACTGTGGTGCAGATGCCCGCAGCACCGGTGATTGTCAAAACACCCGCTTGCCCGGTGGTCTCTAATCCAGCCCGACCCGATGCCAGTGGAGAATGGATTTATGAAGGCCAGGCCCCTGATTTAAAAGCGACTTTTGTCAGCAAAAATGGCGCTCTACTGGGTTTTGCCTTAACCGGCAAGAAAGTCGTTGAACGAATGAAGCTGGCAAAACAATTACCAGCGTTGATCAATTAGGCGTCTGGAACAATCGCCAAATAAAGTCTATTATAGATGTCAGATGGATTTTGCATTAACATATCAACTCTAAATAGAAACAATAACAGATTGTGACTGTTCAGCGTGATTCGATTACGATGAATAGTGACAACAGATTTAACTAAACCGGAAACCTTTTATGCGCCTTTTGTTTGTAAGTGCTTTTACCGCCCTTTTGTTATTGGGCACCGTCCCAACACAGGCGGCTGACAATTACGCCTATTTTGGCTTTGAACCGGATATTATTACCAACTATATCAATAATAAGAAAAAACTGGGCTATATTCGCATCACCGCAGAGTTGATGGTGAGAGACGTCGCCAATATCGAAGTAGTTGAACACCACGCGCCACTGCTACGAGATGCCATTATTGGGGTGATGAGCAAAGAACCGGAAGAAAAAATTCGCTCCCTCACAGGGCGCGAAGAAGTTCGACTTAAATGCGTTCGCGAAATTAAACGCCTGCTGAAAAGAGAAACAGGCAGCGAAGTCATTAAGGACGTATTGTTTACCAAGTATTTATATAATTGATATAACAGCTTTGTGCGGTGAATCCGTTATCGTTTCGCCGTCACAAACGCAAAACCAAGCCCAGCCAACAACCCTGATAGATGCGCGGTGTTGGCAAAGTTCACCGACAAAATATCGGCATAACCTAATACCAACCAAATCATCGCAAAACCAAATAACTGATTGTTTAAACTGATTGGCTGACTGGCTTTAAGTTTGCCGTATAACCAACTAAAACCAATCAACGCATAAACCACACCCGATAGCCCACCAAACTGGTTACTACCAGAGACGATAAACTGGGCATAATTCGATACCACTGCCGTCATCACCATAAAGGCCAGCAAAAAAACTTTGCCAAAATGTTGCTCCAGTTGGCCGCCCAACATCCACCACCACAACAGGTTAAAAGCAATATGCATCACCGAAAAGTGTATCAACGCCGGTGTGAACCAGCGCCACAATTCAACGCTATCCAGTGGATTACCATCGGCAAATAACAGCGCGTAGTAGACATTGTTGCCGACAGGAAGGTGAAACGAAGCGAAAATCAGTATACATAGCGCGACCACGCTATGGGTCACCAAGCCGCCTCGACCAAACCAAGATTTCACTAAGCTGTTGCCGCCATTGTCGTAACTTAGTGGATTATCATCGCTGTTTCTTTGCCATGAGGCATTTTGATATTTACTGTCGTTGGGGTTTTGGGAGAATTGCTCAAACTCGCGCTGAGCAAGGGCAAAATGCTGCTCTTCAACCCACAACTCAACTTGCTGAGGCCCCAGCGGTCTGACCTCAACAATGACCGACTGAATCGCCATATAATCAATAAATCCCTGAGCCGCCCGGGGATTGTTAAGGGTGGCCAGTAAAGGCATTAGCTAACACTCGGTTGTTCTTGCGCCCATTTAACAAAACCACCATCCATGCTGTAAACTTCTTCGAATCCTTGCTGGGCTAAATACTCTGCCGCCCCTTGGCTGCTATGGCCATGGTAACAAACCACCACTACAGGACGAGAAAAGTCGACCTCGTTCAGCAGCTTCACCATACTCTGGTCACTCAGGTGAAAAGCGTTGGCGATATGACCAGCGGCAAATGAGTCAGGATCGCGAATATCGCAGATAGTGACCGCATCTGCGGCGATTTTCTCGGCTGTTTCAGCCACGGAGATATGTTTAAATTCTGTCATTTTTGTCTCTTTTGGAATAAATATGGTGTGCCAGATTGTTGAAAAAAGTCTACTTTGACCGTAGGATGGGTAGAGCCTAAAGCGAAACCCATCTGAATTTGGCAATAAATGGCGATTTTACGGCTATTTCTGAAACAAATGATGGGTTTCGCTGCGCTCTACACCATCCTACGGCGATTAAATCAACAGTCTGGCGCATTACGCTATGTCCAGTTGAGAATAACCTTGCCAGATTGCCCAGAACACATCTGTTCAAAACCTTGTTGGAAATCATCAACCGAAAAATGATGGGTGATGATCGGATCCAAGTTTAACCCCGACTGAATTAAGCTGGCCATTTTATACCAAGTCTCAAACATTTCACGGCCATAGATGCCCTTAATGGTTAATCCTTTAAAAATCACCTGGTTCCAGTCAACCGCCATATCCGACGGCGGAATGCCCAACATCGCGACCTTACCACCATTGTTCATTTTATCCAGCATATCGCTAAAAGCAGCAGGCACACCAGACATTTCTAGACCAACATCAAAACCTTCGGTCATGCCCAATCCATCCATCACGTCTTGCAAACTGTCTTTGCTGACGTTTACCGCACGAGTTGCGCCCATTTTTGTCGCAAGGGCCAATCGATACTCATTAATGTCGGTGATCACCACATGACGGGCACCGACATGACGAGCGACGGCCGCCGCCATAATGCCAATCGGACCGGCACCGGTGATCAACACGTCTTCGCCCACCAAATCAAACGATAATGCGGTATGCACCGCATTACCAAACGGGTCAAACACGGCGGCCAAATCATCTGAAATATCATCAGGAATTTTAAACGCGTTATAAGCGGGGATCACTAGGTATTCGGCAAACGCTCCTGCCCGATTGACCCCAACCCCAGTGCTATTGCGACATAAATGCACTTTGCCTCCACGGCAATTACGACAATGACCACAGGTTATATGGCCTTCGCCAGACACTCGGTCACCCATCGAAAAACCACGCACTTCCTGACCAATTTCTACCACCTCACCAACATATTCATGGCCAACCACCATGCCGTCTGGAATGGTGTTTTGTGCCCACTCATCCCAGTTATAGATATGTACATCAGTGCCACAAATGGCGGTCTTTTTAATTTTGATCTTAAGATCATTATGCCCTGTTACCGGCTCTGGTGAATCGGTCATCCAGATGCCCATTTCAGGCTTTAGTTTTGCCAATGATTTCATTTTTCAATCTTCCTCAACTGGATCCTAGTCTATTAACTTCATTTCTTTACCGATACGAACAAAAGCGTCAACCGCACGCTCCAATTGCTCACGGGTATGCGCAGCAGAAATCTGCGTACGAATGCGCGCCTGACCCTTAGGCACTACCGGAAATGAGAAACCAATCACATAAATACCTTCAGCCAGCAAACGATTGGCCATATCAGCGGCCACTTTGGCATCACCAAGCATCACTGGGATAATGGCATGATCTTTACCGCCACAGGTGAAACCTGCCGCTTCCATATTTTCACGAAAATAGCTGACGTTTTCCCACAACTGATCGCGAAGTGCTTGACCGTCAGCCAGTATGTCTAATACTTTGATTGAGGCATTGGCAATAGAAGGAGATAAAGAATTAGAGAATAAATAAGGACGAGAGCGCTGACGCAACCATTCAACCACTTTTTTACTGGCCGAGGTGTAACCGCCTGACGAGCCGCCCAGTGCTTTACCCAAAGTACCAGTGATGATATCAACCCGATCCATAACACCACAGTATTCTGGCGTTCCACGGCCGTTTTCACCGACAAAACCCACCGCATGAGAATCATCGACCATGACTAAGGCATCGTATTTATCGGCCAAATCACAGACCGCCTGAAGATTAGCAATCACGCCGTCCATTGAAAACACGCCGTCAGTGGCAATCAATTTAAAACGTGCACCAGCGGCATCGGCTTCTTGTAAACGCGTTTCCAATTGGGCCATATCATTGTTGGCATAACGGAATCGCTTGGCTTTACACAAACGCACACCATCAATAATGCTGGCGTGATTTAAGGCATCACTAATGATCGCATCGTCTGCGCTCAATAGTGTTTCAAACAACCCCGCATTGGCATCGAAACACGAAGAATACAAAATGGTATCTTCCATCTGTAAAAAGTCACTGATTCTGGCTTCGAGTTGTTTATGAATGTCCTGAGTACCACAGATAAAACGCACCGACGCGACACCAAAACCAAATTTATCAAGACCTTGTTGTGCAGCTTTAATCAGATCAGGGCTGTTGGCCAAACCCAGATAGTTATTGGCACAAAAGTTAATCACACTTTCGCCAGTGCTGACATTAATCAGGGGTTGCTGCTGCGAAGTAATCACTCGCTCTGCTTTATATAAACCGTCTTGTTTGGTCTGCTCAATTTGCTGATCCAAATGACTAAAAAATGCTGCTGCTTTCATGGTATTCTCCATCTGCTCGCCGATGCTATTTATTGAGTTTCTGCTGTCATTGAAATACAGGTGTGCGCTTATAAATGCTAAGCCCACCCGTTTAATAATATTTATACGGCGTCATTGTAGAAGGTTGTCTGAACAAGGGCAACCGGATTAATGCGGGTTAACTCGCTGCTATGCGGTATTGTGCTGGTAATATGGTGTTTTTTTTGGCAAAATTGCGCTGATTACGGTTAGTACCATCGCAAGCTTAGCCAAAGACGGCAGGCCCACAGCATTAATCTCGGGAATAACAATGCAAACAGTCAATATCATCTGTATGAAATGGGGAAAAAAGTACGGGGCAGAATATGTCAATACCCTGCATAATATGGTCAAACGCCATCTTAAACGTCCTTTTCGTTTTGTCTGTTTAACCGATGATAACAGCGGCTTTGACGCTGGTATTGAATCATTTGCTATTCCTGCACTGGATATTCCCGATGGCCCGGAACGCGGCTGGGACAAGTTAGTCACTTTCAGCTCGCCATTGTACGACTTGCAAGGTCAGGCTTTGTTTCTCGACTTAGATGTGGTGATCGTCGATGATATTGATTGCTTCTTCGAACATGATGCCAAGTTCCCCATCATTAAAGATTGGGTGAAAAAAGACGTCACTGGCAATTCGTCAGTCTACCGTTTCACCGTTGGTGAGCACCCGCAAATATTAGAAAACTTTCGGCAAAATCACGCCAACATCCGTAAACAGGTGCGTAACGAACAAGAATACCTCTCTCAATTTGTCTCACAGCAGCAACAATTAAGCTACTGGCCTGACAGCTGGTGCAAAAGCTTTAAATACCACTGCATTCACAAAGGTTTAAGCGCTTGGTTTAAAATACCCGCAAAACCACAAGATTGTAAAATTGTGATCTTTCACGGTAACCCAAATCCCCCTGATGCGATTGTCGGCCATAGTGGCAAGTGGTACCGCAAGGTATTACCAACTCCCTGGATAGCAGAGCACTGGCAATGATGAAACAGAGTCAACAGTCATAATGCTGCGACTTATTTATAACACCCTGATCCACTTGGCGTTGCCACTGCTGTTTGTGCGCCTATGGTTCAGAGGTAATCGTTCACCCGCTTATCGTCTACGATGGGGCGAACGACTGGGCTTTTTTAATCCGCCTAGCGACAGCCAACAAGGCATTTGTTTTCATTGTGTCTCGGTCGGCGAAGCTATTGCCGCGACCCCCTTGATTAAACAAATTCAGCAGCAATATCAACACTTGCCCATCACCATCACCACGACCACACCAACAGGTTCCGATCAGGTCAAGGCCACTTTTGGCGAAAGTGTTTTTCATGTTTATCTGCCTTTTGATACCCCGGGTGCCATCAAACGTTTTTTCCACCAAACTCAGCCTCGTCTGCTGGTGATTATTGAAACCGAATTATGGCCTAATTTGTTACGTTTTGCTCGCTTGTCTGGGGTCAAAACATTGCTGGCCAATGCCCGGCTATCACATAAATCTGCCAAGGGTTATAAACGTATCGCCTCATTATCCCGTCAAATGATGGATGATATCACCCTAATCGCCACCCAAAATCAACAAGACGGTGACCGCTTTGTGGCCTTAGGGCTGGCACAAGATAAGCTGGCTGTCACTGGCAGCATCAAGTTTGATATCTGTATTGACGAGCATATTGCCCAGCGCAGCCGTCAGCTTAAAGCTCAATGGGGCGCAGAACGTCCGATTTGGGTGGTTGGAAGTACCCACCAAGGCGAGGACGAATTGATTTTACAGGTTTACCGTCAGGTGCTCGAGGTCCAGCCAGACTTGTTACTGGTGCTGGTGCCTCGTCACCCTGAGCGTTTTGATCAGGTGGCACAGTTAATTGAACGTTCACAATTGGTTTCAATACGACGCAGCGAAGCCCTGCTGGCAACTAAGGAATCTTCAAATGACACCCTAGATGCGCAAACCC
Organism: Phenylobacterium sp.; assembly: GCA_047617105.1. Classification (GTDB taxonomy): domain Bacteria; phylum Pseudomonadota; class Gammaproteobacteria; order Enterobacterales; family Alteromonadaceae; genus JABSOG01. Next base: position 17,119 of record JBLGCB010000024.1, read on the forward strand.
AGGTAATACTCGGTGATACCATGGGCGAATTGATGCTGTTTTGGTCGGTGGCCGATATTGCGTTTGTCGGTGGCTCTTTGGTCAAACATGGTGGTCACAATCCGCTGGAACCCTGCACGTTTAATGTGCCGGTGATCAGCGGTCCCCATGTATTTAATTTTAAACACATCTATCAATCGCTGGCCGAAAAGCAGGCTGTGCTCATCACCTCGGATGAACGTCAGCTCACTGATTCGGTGATTCGGTTACTGCAACACCCCAATGAAGGTCAGCAACAGGGTCGAAATGCCAGTGCGGTGATCGCGCAAAATCGTGGTGCGCTGGAGCGCTTGCACCAACAAATCAACCAACTATTATGACTTCTTTAATGGCGCTATTTCTATGACCAGTAAAATTGTTTTTGTCGCCAATTCATCAAAACGCTATCGCTATTACAGTTTGATTGCCGAACGTTGTAAAGGACAAGCCAAGGTCATTTTTCCGGTTTATCCCAGTCTGGCTTTGTTGGTCGGTGCCTTCACCAAACCACCCGTTGACGAAAATATGTTACTGGTCAATCATTTACAGCGCCAGGCCAGCAATTATCCCAAACTCACTAAGTCGGTGCTGCTATGGAAAGTATATTGTGCCATAGCCCGCATCACCGAACGCGCCCGTTTCGGCCACTATTTTGCCTTATTCAGTCGTCTCGACTGTGAAGCTGTGGCCATTTGGAATGGACAGCGACAACCCTACTTAACTATGGTCGCTGCCGCAAAGCAGGCAAAAAAGCGGGTATTGTACTTTGAAAATGGTTTGCTGCCCGATACCACCACCGCCGACTACAACGGCGTCAATGCTTTTAATAGCCTGCCACGAGAGGCCAGTTTCTATTTATCTCTCAATAGTATGACATTGGCGCAGCAAGCGGTCAGAGTACCCAGCGCTCTAGTACCACGAGACCCCCATCGCAAACGTGCAATCTCCAGTCAAAAGCTCGACACTTTGCCGCAAAACTACATTTTCATTCCTTTTCAGGTCCCTACCGACAGCCAGATTATGGTTCAATCGCCTTGGGTCCATTCGATGGAGCAGATGTATCATCTGATATTGGCCGCCCACACCCGTTTATACCAAGCATCAGATGATGATGACATTCCTTACTTAGTGTTTAAGGAGCATCCCTCATGGCCGGGTAATTTTGCCAGTTTATACCACCAGCATCCCCATTGCTTATTTGCCAACGAAAACAATACCCAAGCGCTGATTGAAAATGCCCAGGCAGTTATCACCATCAATTCTACTGTCGGTTTGGAGTCGTTGTTGTTGGGTCAAAAAGTCATCACCTTGGGTAATGCCTGTTATAACGTTGAAGGCATGGTATTACACGCCGATAATGAGGCCGAACTGTTTGATGCGCTGTCACGGGTATCAAGCTGGATATGTGATGAGGCTTTGAGGCATAATTTTTTGCATTATGTTGCCGCTACTTATTGTATTCCTGGGGAATGGCAAAAAATGCTCGACCAACCGGACGAGGTTCATTTTGACGCCATGCTGGCGCGAGTGTTTGAAACCGATGAATTGGCGCAGGCAGCAAAAAAATAAGCGCTATGACTAGGCGCAAGAACAGCAGGTAGGTGCTTGCCCTGCTATTATCTTGTTGGGCTATAATTCATCACAGAGGTATCTTTTGTTGGTGGTACCAGGTGGTTTATCGGTGCCATGAGGGGGGAATTGTATTGATTTGTATGGGCTTTGTTCTCGTCAACTACCACAGAGTCACAGAGCACGCTGAGGACGCGCAGAGAAGAGCAAAAGCAAAAAAACAGGCTTTGACCATATACCGCCATTTAGGGTAACAAACCGAAGTGTCGGACCACTCAAAATGCTTTTTCTTCCTCTGCGTTGCCTCTGCGTCCTCTGTGACTCTGTGGTAGTCGCAAGGAACAGCGTCAGCAACCCCACAGCCAGCAACAGCCTAGCAGCGGAGCTTAGCAACAGAACCCCAAAATCCCTTAGTGGTGAGGTGTAACAAACAGCGAGGGAAGCATCTAGCTGCTTCCCTACCCCTCCAAAAACCCCGGTCTATGATAGAAATAACCTTGGCCCTGTTGGACACCCATATCACATAACAACTGCCCGGTTTCTCCGTCTTCGATGCCCTCTGCCACAATTTCGAGCCCCAGCGCCAAACTCATCGAAATAATACTTTTCACCATCAGCAAGCTTTTTTCAGATTCCAAAATACGCATCACAAACGAACGGTCAATTTTTAAAGTATCGATGGGTAATTCATGCAGGTAACTCAAAGAAGAATAACCGGTGCCAAAATCATCAATGGCAAGGCGACAACCCAATGCCTTGATTTGCTGAAAGATTGGGTTAACGCGTTCAAAATCTTCCAAAAATGAGGTTTCGGTGATTTCCAATTCAATAAAATCATTGTCACGACCGTTCATTTGCGCCAACTGTTGTTCTAACAAGGTAATAAAATGGCCATCTAATTGTGGTGCGGCCACATTGATGGCAACATTTTTTAAATCAGGGAAAGCTTCAATTAATAAAGGCACATCGGCAAAAACCCTGTTCAATATCATCGCACCAATCTCATTGATCAAACCCGCATTTTCGGCAATAGGAATAAACACATTGGGACCAACTGTACCAAGTGTATCATTATGCCAACGTGCCAGCGCTTCGGCACCAATAATCTTTCCGGTATTTAAATCGACTTTCGGCTGATAAGCCACTTTAAAGCCGTCGTGTTTAATGGCTTCAATCAATTCTTTTTCTATCAACGCCTGATAAGAGATTTTGTCATGCAGCACCCTATCATAAGTATTGAGGCGGCAATTGCGCCTAGCGCCATCGCAGGTGGCCAGCAAAGCATTATCTACCAAGCCCTCCAACTCGCTGTGATCAACCCGACTAATTTCATCACTTTGCGCCACGCCCAAGATAGGTTTGGAATAAATGGTCAGTTCATTGGCGTCACTGATTCTGATGGGGTCGTCAAACCGTGCTAACACCTGGCCAATCAAGTCGCTGGCTTTACTGCTTTCTTCGACCAGTAAAAAATCATTGTCACCCCAATGAATCAATACAGACTTCTCGTGCCCGGCCAACTTGACCAGTGCTAAGGCGATATTTAATAGCAAACACTCCAGTCGCTGATGGCCAAATACCTCAACTTCTTTATTGTTTTCAACGAAAGAAATAAAAATAAACGACAAACGAAGGTCGCCAGCAAGATCTTGGGCTTTAGCTTGTACTAAACGTTGTAACTGATTTCGGTTTGGCAGGTGGGTAATATAATGGTTTTCGCTCAAAAAGCGTAAATTTATTTCATCTTCTTTGCGGGTGGTAATATCGTTGAAAATAAAAATGGTATGTTGCATGGCATTGATCACCACCTGAGAATAACTGGCTTCAACAATAATGCGCTTGCCTATACCGTCAGTCAAAGCCAATTCACTATTTTGCTTAAGACTGGATAAATCATCAATACCAAAATATTTGAATAAATTGCCCCGCTCAGCCAGACTCTGGGCATCAAAGCATTTTATTGCAGCAGCATTACAATCAATAATCAGACCGGCATCATCAGTAATAAAAACATATTCAGAGGAGTTTTTGAAAATGGCGTTTAACGTCAGGATCACATCAGACAGGTCAGACCGAGTACGCTCTAATTTATTGTCTAGGTCTTTACTTAAGTTCTGAAAGCTGTTTTTCGATTTCTGTAAATTGAAGACATTATGAATACGTTGCAATGTTTCGATAATATTTAAGGGTTTGGCAATATAATCCTGCGCCCCCATCGACAGCGCATCCATTTTATTGGCTTCGTTCTGCGAAGCGGTTAATACAATCACCGCCACTTCGGCATTTTTGATTTGTTTTTCAATTTGTTGTAAAAATTCAATACCTGAAATTTTAGGCATCAACAAATCCAACAACACCAAGTCGGGTTTTTGCCGATGAAACTCTGCCAGAGCCACCTCTGGGTCGTTAAAAACAAAAATAGAACCAAACCCTTCTTCTTCTACCACTTGACTTAACATCGTGGTATTGGCCGGATTATCATCTACGATAAAGATTTTATTTTTTGTTTGCTCCCCTTGTACCATAGTACTTTTAATCCTCCGCCTAGGGCCTGGTCTGAAGTGTATTCAGCAATTGTTAATAACACAATGTTGATTGTCTATTTAAAACGCGCTAATGGCCCAGGCCTCTACATGCTACAAAAATTCTGGTCGGTAATAATAAAACCCTTGGCCTTGCTGAACCCCTAAACTGGCCAATAACTCACCTGTTTCTAAGTCTTCTATACCTTCGGCGACGATATCCAAACCCAGAGACAAACTCATTGAAATGATACTTTTGACCAACAACAGACTCCGTTGTGAGTCAACAATTCGGTTAACAAAAGCACGATCAATTTTTAAGGTGTCAATCGGCAATTCATGTAAGTAGCTTAGTGAGGAATACCCGGTGCCAAAGTCATCTATTGCTAGCCGAAAACCCAATGTCTTGATCTGCTTTAGAATCACATTGACTCGTTCAAAATCATCCAAAAAGGAGCTTTCGGTGATTTCCAGTTCAATAAAATCACTCAGTTGGGGTCCATGACTGGCCAGTAATTGTTCTAACAAGGTGATAAATTGTTGATCCAACTGTGGTGCCGCAACATTCACCGCCACATGTTCGATATGCGGGTATTTGGCTTTTAGCAAGACCGCATCATCAAACACCTGGGTTAATATCAAGGCACCAAGATCATTGATTAAGCCACCACTTTCTGCAATCGGGATAAAGATATCCGGCCGAATCAGACCAAACTCTTCATGCGGCCAGCGTGCCAGTGCCTCTGCAGAAATGACCTTTTTACTTTGCATACATATTTTAGGCTGATAAGCGACTTTAAAGCTGTGATTTTCAATCGCTTTGATCAATTCTTTTTCAATCATCGCCCGATAGTGAATTTTTTGATGCAGCTGGTCATCATACTCGGTGAAATCATGCCTATGCCTAGCACCTTCAAACGTCGCCTGCAAAGCATTGTGGACCAATTCGTCATATTGGGTCGACTTAAGCTGGCTAATATCACCACTTTTACACATACCGAGTGTTGGCTTCGAATAAATGCGGATGTCGGTGCCATCACTAATCTGCACTGACTCTTCGAACCGCTGCTTAAGTTCGGTTAACAGCCATTCGCTTCTTATGCTGTCTTCAACAATTAAAAAATCATTATCACCCCAATGAATCAACACCGAATCGGACTTACCCGCCAACTCAACCAATATCAGCGCAATGTTGAGCAACAAGTATTCAAGCCGCTCATGGCCGTAAAACTCCACCACCTTGTTGTTTTCAAAAAAGGAGATAAAAATAAAGGACAATTGATGTTCGGGCGTTAGACTGGCGCATTTTTCTTCGAGCTGTGCTGACAACTGATTACGATTGGGCAGGTGGGTTATATAATGGGTTTCGGCAAGGTATTTAAGATTGATTTCGTTTTCTTTTCGACTGGTGACGTCTTTAAAAATCAGAATATAATGGACTTCATCATTGACCGCGACTTTTGAATAACTCATCTCGACGATAAGTCGGCGGTTTTTGACATCTGTTAAAGTCAGTTCTTTAGCGGCCGAATTTAACAACTGATCATCGAGGTTAAATTGAGTGAATAAATTGCTTTCCCCGGGCTTGATCTCAAAACGCTCCTGAGCCATTTTATTGCAATCACTAATCAGACCTTTTTCATTGGCAACAAAAACATATTCAGAGGAGTTATCAAACACGGTATTGAGGGTCAATAATACCTCGGATAAATCTTTGCGGGTTTTTTTCAGCTTACCGCCTAAATCTTCGCTTAAATTCTGAAAGGTATTTTTACGTTGTTGCAGGTGTAATACATTTTTAATCCGTTGCAGAGTTTCTATAATATTGATCGGCTTTTCGATATAATCTTGCGCGCCCATGGCCAGCGCTTCGATTTTTTGCTGTTTATCATGGCTGGCGGTCAACACAATCACCGATACCGCAGCAATATTCACTTCGTGTTTGATTCGGCGAAGAAATTCAATACCATTAATATTGGGCATCAGTAAATCTAGCAATACCAAATCCGGTTTTATTTTATAAAAATCGTCTAAAGCCAGTTGCGGATCGTTATAAACATAAATAGCACTAAAACCTTCCGCCTCAACCACCTGCTTTAACATCATGGTATTGGCCGGATTATCGTCTACTACAAAGATTTTATTATCAGTATAATCTTTTTGTTCGCTCATTCGGTTTTCTCAGTTATATAGATAGTGCCCGTCGAAATGTCGAACCACTTAAAACGCAATCTCAGGGCATTGGCTATACGGTACACGGATGTGCCGCCATTTCAACTTGTTGAAATGTAAGCGTAGTTTCACTTGCTTAAACGTAGCTTCCTCCAGAAATCTCACATGGATGTGAGTTTTTGGACGATAAATAAGTACATCAGCTGATTTTGTGCAGCAGCTGATCAATGCTTCTGATCTCATTGTCAATGCCAATCGACATGCCCATCATACTTTCGAATTCTTCTCTGGTGTCATTCACCATAGCAAAAATCGCTTCTTCCTGATCCTCTGACAAACCCAAACTCACTAAATTGATACTTAATGAGGATTCAAGTTTTTGTAAAATTTCCTCAGACTTGCGCTCCTGCTCACCCAGCTGGTCTTGGATACGACCAAAACCGATATCCAACGCTGAACTAAGCTGCACAACTGCCTTATCCCTTTCTGTCGCACGCTGTGCCACACTTTCCATCAACATTAAACGACTGTCGACAATACCGAGCAAGATGGCATAATGGTCACGCAAGCGACCACATAACTCTTCATCATGGGTCGGCATTTTTTTAATTAATATCGAACACCATTTTGAATTCAGCAGTAAATTGCCACCAAAGGTAATAATTCGCTTAGCACTACGCCCCAATTCAAGAATTTCTGATTCCAGGGTTGAGACTTTATCGCTAGGCAATTGAACCATTTTACCCGCAATTCTAAACTCCACCGCTAGACCGCTACCAAAACAAGCCACAAAAGAGGCAGATGCTTGGTACAAGCGATTGAGGTCGTGAATTTCCAATGTGTCGGTAAAGAAGTTGATTAACTGGCCCAGTTCACTCGATTGCTGCATCGAACTAAATGCCGCCTGAGAAGCGCTCTCCATCTGATCGTTCAACTGATTGTGCTGTTCAACCCGCTTTTCAAGTGAACGTAATTTCTGATCCAATACCTGCAAGTCAATCGGCTTACAAATATAATCATCACCACCAGCAGCGAAAGCGGTTAAGCGGTCTTCCAAAGAACTGAGTGACGAAATAAAAATCACCACCACTGAAGAACTCACCTCAGAGTCTCGCAGCTCTTTACACAAATCATAACCATTGCGCCCTTCACCGAGCATGATATCCAGCAAAATCACATCAGGGGCAAAACGGGTGGCTAAATCTACCAGTGATTCACTGCCATTAGACGACAACACTTCAAAGTGCTCTTCGAGTGATAATTCAATCAATTTTATATTTTGTGGGTTATCGTCAACCGATAAAATCTTTAATTGCTTCATAGTGGCTTTATTTTATCCAGTCTAAAGTCAAGGGTGAATAGTGTGCAAATATCGAAACAAAAAATTAACACGATAAAAAGAAACTTGGTTTATCAGTCCGATACCCTGTTCGGCAAAAAGTCCGCGCCATCATATTGAAAATAGTCCATTCGCAGCAACTTGTATATATTTTAGCAGGATTATTTTGCAGCGAGAGCATTCTAAGCCAAAATTTGTGCAGACACTTGTGGCAAAGTAAATTGAATAATCTCCAGCAATTTCTCGTGCGCCAGCGGTTTAAGCAAAACTTGATCATAACCCGCCTGAAGTCCCTCAGTAATTTCAATATGGGTAGCAGTCGAACTCAGCGCAATCGTTGGAATTTTTTGCCACTGGTCAACCTCAGAAATTTTATCTCTCATCTCAACCATCGACATATCCAGCGCATCGGTATCAATAATGATAATCATCGGTGGCTCATTTTGACTCAATTGCATCGCTTGGAGTATATCTTCGGCACCAATAAAACTTAATCGGTCAACTGCCTGAAACACTCTCTCTATCCTTGCCATATTTTGCTGATTGCCGTCAACGTACAGCAATTGCAGCGGCCCCTGCGCTGGTTCTTGGGTCAAAAATTCCTCAACCAACGGAATGTCCACCCAAAAACTACTGCCTTTGCCCAAACGACTTTCAAAATCAATGGCACCTTTCATTTCTGTGATGATTTTTTTCGACAAGGTTAAACCAATACCCGTGCCTTCTATTGAACTGTTGGCAGCCGACAAACGATTAAAAGGTCTGAATACTTCAGTAAACATATCGCTGGCAATACCGACCCCACTGTCAATCACACTAATCCGCAATATCCCATATTCTAGTCGATCGCAATGGATCCTAACGGTACCATTGGGTTTATTGTATTTTATCGCATTACTTAACAGGTTGAGTATCACCTGTTTAAAGCGAGTATAGTCGGCCCGAATCAGCCACTCATCATTACAATCAACACTGACATCACAACCTCTGAGCATTGCCATATCGGCCGTTAACTTAAGGCATTCAGCTAAGGTAGTAGCCACATTAACCGACTCTATTTGTAGACCGAGCTTACCAGCCTCTATTTTTGATAAATCTAGCACATCGTTAATCAATGACAGCAGATGATCACCCGCTTTAATGATCTCTTTGACATTATCGGACTGAGCGGGCGACAGCGGATTTTTTGATTTAAACATCAATAATTGGGCAAACCCTAAAATCGCATTTAACGGTGTACGCAACTCATGGCTCATATTAGACAAAAACTGGCTCTTGGCTTTATTGGCCGTTTCTGCGAGTTCTTTGGCTATTTTTAGGCCATCAATCTTCTTTTCTTCTTCGTTGAGCAGTTTCTGCTCTAACAACTGATTCTGCGAAGACAAATAGTTTTTCTGTGAGGTGATATATTGCTGACGAACTAGGGCGTAAAGGATCATTCGTCTGAGTAGCAAGCCTGTACACTTGTCTTTGGGAATAAGTTCTATCGCACCAGACTCAATGACCTCTAAATCCAGTCCCTCAACATGAGTGTCGGTCAGGACGATAACGGGAGTGCTTAGGTTTGGCCCATCTTGAATATAAGCTAACACCAGTTGGGCATTCATATCATCAAGTTCATCACTGAGTAACACACAGTCATATTCACCCTTGGTAAACAGATCAATGCCTTTTTCACCTGTGCGGGCCTCCTCTATTTTGAAGTTTAACCCGCTATCCTCTAAGTGTTGTTTAAACACAGCACATACCACAGCCTTACTTTCAATCAGTAACAGTGTGATCAACTGTGTTTCGTAATGCATCATAAAAAAGAATTTTCCCAAAAATAACTAAAGTATCAATTCAAACTTGAATAACGACAATCATAGTAGCGCTTTTTACAGACAAAACAAGCGTCAACCAGACATTCCAGGCACTTATTATCGTTTACCGCGGCTTCTATGTCTTGCCCTAAGCTTAGTTGCCAATCATCACTGACACCAATAAAAGACCGGGGAATTTTTTCAGCCCGGTTAAAGATAGGGTATAATTCGCGCCAATGAAACGATTCACCGGAAAATAAGCAGATGCAACCATTGAATATTGATTTTAAAGATCTCAGCCCCGAGGTTTTTCTCCAACAATATTGGCAGAAAAAACCACTATTGATTCGCTCGGGTTTAAACGATTTTATTGATTTAATCAGCCCCGACGAGTTGGCTGGACTGGCTTGTGAACCTGCGGTGCAATCTCGATTGATTTATCAACAAGACCAACAGTGGCAGGCCCAAACAGGGCCGTTTGAGAGTTATGATCATTTATGCGAAAAAGACTGGTCACTGGTGGTACAAGCTGCTGATAACTGGTCACCCGAAGTGGTTGCTTTAACCGAAGCATTCAATTTTTTACCAGACTGGCGCAGAGATGACGTGATGATTAGCTTCGCCACCCCCGGTGGTAGCGTAGGTCCGCATATAGACAATTACGATACTTTTATCTGCCAAGGTTCAGGTTCCCGTCATTGGCGCGTCGGTGACAGGGGTGATCACCAACAATTCAGTGCCCATGAAGCGTTATTACATGTCGAAGCCTTTGATGCCATTATTGATGTCGAATTACAGCCGGGTGATATTCTTTATATTCCGCCGGGGTATCCTCATGAAGGCATTGCATTATCGCCTTCAATGAGCTTTTCAGTGGGTTTTCGCACTGAATCTGCCAAAGATTATTTAAGTGGTTTGGCAGATCACCTGATCGACTTTGATAAAGCCAACCATTTACTCAACGACCCTGAACGTCCAGTCAGTAAAGCGCCTGGGTTGGTAGAAAATCAGGACCTGGCGCGAATCAAAGCCCATTTGTTAACGGTGCTCGAAGATGACACGCTATTGGCCCGTTTTAGTGGCTGCCACCTCACCAGCCCCAAGCATACTCTTGACGTACCTGAAATACCTTTTGAGTGTAGTGAAGCCGAATTACTAAACCTACTAAGCCAACAGCCGCTGTATCGTTTAGGCGGTTTACGCTGTTATTATTTTGAACAAACCCTGAGTGAGGGCTTATTCTATGTTAATGGCGAAGAATGCCGGGTAGATGCGAAGTTGACTGATACCATTAAGGTTTTGTGTGACCATCAGACATTGACGTTTGAGATGTTGCAACAGGGTCTGGCTGATAGTGATTTTGTTTCACTGCTTTACGGGTTTGTTGTTCAGGGATGTTGGTATTTTGGTGAGTGATGGGGGCAAAAGCGAGTAGGTGCTATTTGCTCAGTGCTTCTCACCACTGAGGTGTTTTTGGATGCCGTTGCTGGGGGGGGTTGGCGGTGTGGTAAAGGCACTGTTGTATTGATTTATATAGGTTTTGTTCTCGTCGAACTACCACAGAGTCGCAGAGCACGCAGAGGACGCACAGCGAAGAGCAAAACAAAAAACAATATATCTGCCTATCATTGTTTATCACTGAACGACCTAAAAAAACACTTCTCCTCTGCGTTGCCTCTGCGTACTCTGTGACTCTGTGGTAGTCGCAAGGAACAGCGTCTACAATCCCCCCAGTCAGCAATGCTTACGTAGCGGAGTTGTACAGCCTGACGACACGATCCCCAAAACATTTAACCAGACTCCGCCTACATTCGGTGCGATGATTACCCTTGCTTCACGCTAAACTGGTATCTATTCAATACCCTATCATCTTTACCAATCACCTCTACCGACCAGTCGCCAGGGGTGATTAATTTGTTCGACCAAGTACGCCAGCGATCACTGCGTATTGGTAATTTTAATTGCCATACCTGTTGACCATTTTGCTTCCAACGATGGTAAATATGGCTGTTGTTAAGCCCTTCGATTTGGCTGAAAAAATGCAACCTTTGCGCCGTCCCTTGGTGGCTGAGGATGTTATTGCCTAGGTTATCAACTGGCTCTGAACCAGCCATAGCACTGGTGAGCACCATTCTGGTGACCGTTGAGTGCTCTGCCAATATTGGTTGAATCTTTGGTTGGATAATCACTTCAGGTGCTGACTGTACTGCTCCTGGAACGACCGCTGGAACGACTGCCGGTATAGCAACCTTTAACACTTTAGCGACCTTTGGTTCAGGCACCAAAGTGGCGACAAGTTTCTCTTTGACCGTGGTTTGAACCATAAACGGTGGTTTAACTGCTTGAGGCTGCACTTGAGGCTGTACTTGAGGCTGCACAACGGTGTCAGCAGATATCAGCATTCGGGTGGTTACATACCCAAGCCTGCAAGCAGCAACCCAAGCAATAACAGCACCAAGCTGATCTTTCGTTTATCAAACGGCGGCTTTTGTGCACCAGCATCCCATTCGCCCCACTTGTCCAAAGTGAGCAAGGGTTGGTCAAATGATACTCTGATGGTGAGTTTTTCTGCTAAGCCTTGGACTTCTGAGCCTGTTACTTCTGAGCCTTGCACTAAACCTTTAATTGCTGACACCAATACACCTTACTTCAACACGGTTTGTAACCAGCCAGAGATATCTTCCACCTCTTGTGCACAAACATTGTGATCCATCGAATAATCATGCCATAAAACCTGATAGTCGCATTGCTGTAAAGTGTCTTTCGCTTGTTCTCCCGCGACCATTGGTACCACGTTATCCATGCGACCGTGGGCCATAAAAAACGGCGTATGTTGATTGGCAGTGTGCTTTTCATCAACCAACTTTTGCCCTTGGCACATGTAAGTCGACAATGCCATGACACCTGCCAGCTTATGCGCAAAGCGGGTGGACAAATGCAGTGCAATCACGCCGCCTTGGGAAAAACCAGCCAACACAATTTTTTCAGCAGGTGTACCCTTGGCGATTTCATCATCAACCAATGCCTCCACTTTCGCCGCTGATTCTCTAACACCGACTTCATCAGCACGTCCATCCAAATCCATGGTTTTAATATCGTACCAAGAGTTCATGGCAACGCCATTGTTGATGGTCACAGGTTGAATGGGCGCATGAGGAAAGACAAAACGAATACCGAGATTTTGCGGTAACTTTAACTGCGGCACAATGGGCGCAAACCCATGACCAGTATCACCCAAACCATGTAACCATATCACTACGGCTTTCACTTCACCGTCTGGATTTACATCAATGAAAGGTAGACTCACGACTCTTATTCCCCTTGTTTAAACGAAACTTCAACACCCGCCTGACGCGTCGCCGCCTCAGAAACCAGCAGCCAAAACTCTTTACCTGTACGGTTATCAATCCATAGCGCACCATCCCAATCAAAATGGTGGCCATCATATTTTGTCGCCAACCAAATTTGATGGTTGGGTGCTTGCTTATTAAAAATCAACTTAGTTTGATTGGGAAAATCAATGGTCAAAATGCCACCGCTACTCTCATAATCGAGATCGACTTGCTCAATCAAGTCAATTGACTCTTCCAGCTGGAGAAAAATGGCATCAACCCGTTGATGATATTCGTTGTCTGTCATCAGTACAATTCCTTAATTGAGCAGCTTTACCTCAGAACTTAAGCGCGAAAGCAAAAAATCCGCTAACTCAAGCCTTAATTGGTCTAAAGCAGTAGCTTTTATTCGTTAGATGCCGGATCATAACACGCAAAGGCGGCTGGAAAAAAATAAATCATCAATCTGACTGGTCTATATTGCCCTCTTCTTCGTTATGCCAAGGATTACATACAATAAGTATGTGCACCTTGGCAAACCTTGAAGACGACAATCTATCCTGCGCCATATCATTCCAGACGCCTAAATTACAGAAGAAACACAAACTATGAAGATAATGCGTAAAACCCTGACTTTAGTGAGCGTGTTTTTGACCTTCTGCGGCCTCACTATGATGGTCAGCGGTTGTGGTCAAAAAGGCCAACTTGTTCATCCTGAGCAGCCGCCACAAAATAAATCGGCTAACAATACGACAGACGGTAATTAACCGCCGTTAAAAGCAAGATAAAGCCGCCATTGGCGGTGATTTTACGTTATTATTAAGCCAGACAAGTAAAAAATTAGTGATTTCAATGCAAGTTTGTTTTTCCAAGATGCACGGGCTAGGCAATGATTTTGTGGTGATAGACAATATCACCGATAACATCTACGTCACTGCTGAACAAATCAAAAAATTGTCCCATCGTCATTTTGGCATTGGTTTTGATCAGATGTTACTGGTTGAGCCACCTTATGACCCGGACCTAGACTTTCATTACCGCATTTTTAATGCCGATGGTAATGAAGTCAGTCAGTGCGGCAATGGCGCACGTTGTTTTGCCCATTTTGTCAAAATGAAAGGTTTGGTGAATAAACAAAAAATCCGCGTCAGCACCAAAGGCGGCAAACTGACCTTATTTTTAGAGCGCGACGGCAGCGTCACCGTCAATATGGGTGTGCCTCGGTTTGAGCCAAAACAAATCCCCTTTAAAGCCAATAAAGCCGAAACTACCTATATTTTAAGAGTCGCCGATCAAACGCTGTTATGCGGCGTGGTATCTGTTGGCAACCCCCATTGCGTGATCACCGTGGATGATGTTGATGATGTTGACCTAGCCACATTAGGGCCATTGCTCGAACATCACGAACGTTTCCCTGAGCAGGCCAATATCGGCTTTATGCAAATAATCTCCCCTGACAAAATCAAACTGCGGGTGTGGGAGCGCGGGACCGGTGAGACCATGGCTTGTGGTACCGGTGCCTGTGCAGCCGTCGCCATTGGCCAACAACAAAACAAACTCAATGATAAAGTCACCGTCTGTTTAGCTGGTGGCGAATTAAATATCCGTTATAAAGGTATGGGCGACAGTATAAAAATGTCCGGCCCAGCCATTCATGTATATGACGGAAAAGTGAACCTGTGAGAATAATCAATGACTGAAGTAACACCTCAAGACATACAACCGCAAAATGATGAACTGATGCTCGACCCTCAACTGGTCAAAGAATATCTACTGGCCAACCCCCAGTTTTTCATTCACAACCCGGACGTATTGCAAACCATCCGCCTGCCTCATCAGGAACGTGGTGTCGTCTCTTTAGTCGAGCGCCAACAAGAACTCTTACGCGGCAAAGTCCAGGGTCTTGAAGAAGAAATCACCCATTTAATGGCCATTGCCCGACAAAATGAATCCATTTTTATGGCTTTTAGTGACTTGTATTTGCAAATTATCAACAGTAGCGATGCCGCCACCTTGTATCAGGCCATGGTCACCATTATCAGTGAACAACTGCAGTTACCACGAATCTATTTAAAACGCTTTGCCGCAGATGAATCTGAATTTCACATCAACCGTGACCAACTCGCCACTTTGCTGGAGCATCGGCTCGGCAAAAGCGATTATTATTTTGGTCGTTTAACCTTGGCAGAGCAACATCAACTGTTTGGCAACGAAAGTGATATTAAATCAGCTGCGTTGATGCTACTCGGTGAAGACGGTGAAATTGGTCTAGTTGCCTTTGGCAGCATCGACGAAAACCATTTCTTCCCCGGCATGGACATCTTGTTTTTAAAAGAACTGCGTAAGATACTCGGCCTGATGATGGAACGGTTTTAGTGGCAAGAGCAGCAAAAAGCACACCACAACCGCCAGCAGACGCGCCGCAACAGTTGCCGCCAACGCTGGCCTCATGGTTGGATGATTTTATTCGCTATCTTCAGGATGAGCGGCAATACTCAGCCCACACCATTAGTAATTATCGGCGTCATATCGAAAAGGCAGGTTTATTCCTCGCTGGGCTAAAAGTCAGTCAATGGTCAGCGGTGAGCAGCGAACACATCAAACGTTTTGTTATCAGCTGTCGTCATCAGCAACTCAAAGCGCGTAGTATTGCATTGGCGCTGTCGAGTCTACGCAGCTTCTACAAATACCTGCTCAGGAACGGCGGTGCCGAAAACACCCCACTGACAGCCATTTCAGCGCCAAAATTTGACAAGGCACTGCCGAAAAATCTCGACGTTGATCAAATGTCTCAGTTACTGGAGATAGACCCAGTGGATGATTTGGCGATACGTGACCGGGCAATGATGGAATTAATGTACAGCTCAGGTTTACGACTCGACGAACTAGTCAGCTGCGATCTACAAAGTATTGATTTTATTAATCAGGAAATTCGGGTAGTCGGCAAAGGCAATAAAGAAAGAATTCTGCCGGTTGGCAGTACCGCAATACACTGGCTAGAACAATGGCTTGAGCTGCATCCTGCGTATGTGGGTCAAGATCCGCAAGCCTTGTTTTTAAGCAAGCAAAAACGGCGGATCTCGCACCGTCAGGTGCGCACCCGAATGAAACAATGGGGTTTAAAGCAAAATATTGACACTGCCATACATCCCCATAAACTACGTCATTCCTTTGCCAGTCATATTCTCGAATCCAGCCAGGATTTACGTGCCGTGCAAGAGTTGCTTGGCCATGAAAACCTCAGCACCACCCAAATTTATACCCATCTGGATTTTCAGCATCTGGCCAAGGTTTACGATGCAGCCCATCCAAGAGCGAAACAAAAAAGATGATCCATTTTTACCGCCGCCTTCCGAGTATAAAAGCCATCAGCTTTGACCTTGATGACACCTTATACAACAACCTACCAATCTTGCAAAAGGCCGAACAAGCGCAGCTTGATTTTATCCACCAACAAGTGCCACAGGCGCGCGCGACCACCATCAAAGATTGGATGGTGATCCGCCAACAATTGCCCATCAATGATCATATCGGATTATGGCGACAACAGGGGATTTATCATGGGTTATTGCAATGGGGATTGAGCGATGAGGAGGCACAAATCATCAGCCAACAGGCTTTTGAAGTGTTCTATCAGTGGCGTAACAAAATCGAACTTAGCCCGCAGGTCCTTAACGTGCTTAAACAGCTGGGCAACCTTTATCCCTTAATTGCACTGACCAATGGTAACGCCAGTATTGAAGCCATCGGTTTATCGTCTGTATTTGAATTTGCCATTGCTGCTGGTGATAACGGTTTAAGCCAAAAACCTGCCACCGACATGTTTGATGCAGCGATTAAAAAGCTGGCCATTAAACCCCATGAGTTATTGCATATTGGCGACAGCTTATCCTCTGACGTACAGGGCGCGCTCAATGCGGGTTGCTCAGCGGTTTGGTTTAATCCACATGGTCGGCGATTATCTACCGCCAGCAACCTGCCTCATGTTGAAATAGACACCCTTCAAGCGTTATCGTTGTTATATTAACTGTACAGACTGTAACTTGTTATACCGCAAACTTATCAACCGCGCCGACTAGCGCCGCAGCTTGGGCTGAAACCGCATGACTGGTGGTGTGAATCTCTTCATTTTTCTCACTAGAGTGATCGGCGATATCTTTAATTTTCACCACATTTTTATTCACTTCTGCGGCCACCATACTTTGCTCCTCTATTGCTGCCGCAATTTGCGTGCTCATATCTGATATGATGGTGACATCCTCGGTGATTTGCATCAACAGAGTGCCTGTTTTTTCAGCCTGAGTCGCACTTTGATCACCTCGATTACGACAACTATCCATCATCTCAACGACTTGGGTAGTACGGCTTTGTAACGTTTTGATGATTTGCTCAATTTCCTGAGTGGACTCCTGGGTTCGCATTGCAAGGTTACGCACCTCATCGGCGACGACGGCAAATCCTCTGCCCTGCTCACCCGCTCTTGCCGCCTCTATGGCGGCATTCAGTGCTAATAAATTGGTCTGGTCGGCGATCCCCCGGATAACATCCAATACTGAACCAATGTTACCGACATCATGCTCCAGTTGCTGTACTACTGTGCCTGCTCCACTAAGCTGCTCAGATAACTGATGAATACTATCAACGGTCTGCATCACTTCTTTATAGCCATGCTGAGCATTGAGGTTAGTGCCATTGGATTTCTCTGCTGCCTGCTCGGTATTTTTAGCGATTTCCTCGATAGTGGCCCCCATCTCATTTACCGCTGTAGCCACCATATCGGTTTCAGATATTTGGTGCTGCATATCTTGCCGAGTTTCATCGACATTATTGGCCAAATCATGGGCGGCACCATCAAGTGTGGCTAAAGCCTCATTGACTTCGGTGACCAGTTGTTGAAAATCGTTCATCAGCGAATTAAAGTGATTAGCCATCACCGCCAACTCATCATGCCCTGATGCATCGGCCCGTAAAATTAGATTATTGGAGGTTCGTATTTCACCGATTTTGCCACTAATATTGCGAATACAACGGATAATACTATTGCTGCTCACAAACGAAAAAAGACAAACCAATAATGCAATCAATGCCGATACCACCAAACCAACCAATTTAATCAAATCAGCGGCATCAGCAATACTAAGCTCATTTTCTGCGATCATGGTCACCAGCAGCGCTTCTGTTTGTTGGATAGTGGCTCTTAACTCCCCTAACAAACCTTGATCTGATTTGAGGCCCATTTGTGCTCTCACTTCGGTCAAGTTGACAAATTTTTGTTGATAGTTATCGATATTGGTTGTAATCGCTACCTTATCGGTAGCTGAGATGTTTGACTGCTCTAGGGAGGCACGTAATGTCACAATGTCTTCGCCAAATTTAGCGACATATTTGAGATCAAGCCGTAACATAAAGTCCTTTTCTCGTCTTCTTAATTGCAAAGTATTGGCGAGTAGCCGATATTCATTATGGCTTTTGATGCTGTCTTCAATTTGATGCACTGCTTCACGTAATTCACCATATAACCCATCTTTTGGATTCAGACCAATCTTCTGTTGCAATTGAGCCAGTTCCATAAACTTGTTCTTATAATCATTGGTGAGTTTGGCAAACGTCGACAGTACCTCATTATCCTCATCCAGTGCCTGATAACTGGCAATCAATTGTTGTAGTTTGGTGGCGTTATTATTAAATTTATCGACATACTTCATATCAACTCTGGCCAAAAAATCTTTTTCATTGCGCCGCAGCATCAACATACCAGAATTAAGCTTTTCGGCCAGCTGAGCTTTTTGGGTCAAATCGCCCAATTGGGCAGACTGATAGAATAGCAACCACAGCATAATAAACATTCCTGCAGCTATCACCGCAATATTGAGCAGCATACGTTGATAAATGGTGAGTCGTTGAAATAGTGCTGTCATGATTACTACCGTCGTTGTTGAAATGTTAACCAGTGCAACAAGCTTAGGACATCAAAACCCCAGTGGCAATTTTCTGGTGAAAAACAATCAATTAGAATACTTGGGGAGTGTTATGGGTTTGTGGTTTTGTAGCGGAGCATGTCGATGGCACAGAGATCTTAACGTAGGGTGGGCATGTTTTTTTCACCCACACGGACGTGGGGGAAGGCGCTGTGCAGGAGCACAACAGCGTTTGCCCACGCGTTATCTTCCCGTCAACCGCCAACCCAAATCATATAATGGTATTACGTTGAACCCACCCGTAGCAGGGCTTGCCGATAAACGAAGAGGTCACGCGTGGGCAAAAAAAACTGCCCACCCTACGTCGTTTCATTCAAAGTTTGAAGATAAACCCATCAATCTTTTCGCGCTTTTCTTTGCGTAGCAAAATCTTAGCAGCCAAGACATAAAAAAGCCCCGAACGCGTAGCGTTCGAGGCTGTTTTATTTATTGGGTGCCTGGCGGTGTCCTACTCTCACATGGGATCTCCCACACTACCATC